>SKSS01000039.1 GCA_007122875.1 Salinarchaeum sp.
ATGACAGGCCGACTCAGCATACGTGCCACAGATAAATCCACTCAACTGCAGGTAGAGACCATCTACCGGCAGGTTTATGCTCTCATCTCGCCTATATACTTCGATTATGTCCGATCAACAAGTGGGTGAGAGCGGCATCGCTCGTCGTCGATTTCTCGCGGCAACCGGTGCCCTGGGACTGAGTTCGTTAGCCGGGTGCACGTCGTGGAACGTGCTGGCCTCGGAGGAGTACCTCGCTGCCGTCGGTGAGGCGCACGACGCCGGTGATCTTCGCATCGAGATCCCGTACCTCGAGGTGGCCGAAGAAATCGTGGTTCACAGCCGCTTCAGCGGCGACGAGCGACATCACGAGGGGTACGTGTTCGTCATCCCGTGGCTCCGCATCGAGAACGTGGGCGACGATCCAGTTCCGACGTTCAACCCGGTCCGCGATGTCGACCTCTTCTACGAGGGGGAGGATCCGGACTATGAGGGCGGTCGCCACCACGAGATCACCGTTGGCGGCAACACCGAACCGACGTACTACGCCGCCCGGCAGGACGTGGGTACCACCGTGCCACCGGGCGGGACCGTCGAGGGATTCGGCCCGGTCTACCGACTGCCCACGGGGTTCGATCCGACGCAGTTGCACGTCCAGATCACCGTCGACGAGGAGGAGTACCGCTGGGTGTATGAGCGAGCGGACGATCCGGAAGACCGCTGAGTGTACGAGCAGGCGGACGATCCGGAAGACCGCTGATCGGTCTCGGCGTTCCACCCATCAGCCGTTCTCGCTCTCGTCTGCGGTGACGATTCGCTCGACCCGCTGACGATCGCCGTTCTCGTAGACGAACACCCCGTCGTCGGGTTCGTCGTGCGTGTTCCGGTGTGAACCATCACAGAACGGAAACGTCTCCGACAGTCCACACCGACAGATCGCCACGTCGCCGTAGCGCTCGTTGATGTCTTCCTCATCGATCCGGAGCGGACTCCGTTCGTCGTGTCGGATCAATCGGCTCATGATCGGGTGTCGGCCGCCTGAACCATGATCTTCACGGTGGCGGTCGGTGACTTCGTGGTCCCGAATCGTTAACCGCCCTCCGTCCGACCATCCGTCATGGCAGGGCTGGTGTTCTTCGCCACCGAGAACCACGATGAACTCGTCCGGTTCTACTGTGACGAACTCGACTGTACGGTGTGGCTCGACCAACCGGGATGTACGATTCTCCAGCACGGACACATGCTACTCGGATTCTGTGACCGTGACGAGACCGACGAGTGCGGGATCGTCACGTTCTACTACGACGACCGAGAGGCGGTCGATCGGATGTACGATCGGCTCCGTGGACGTGCCGACGGGGAACCGGTCGAAAACGAGGAGTACGACATCTACCAGTTCTTCGCGACCGATCCCGACGGACGGACGCTCGAGTTCCAGACGTTTCTCCACCCGATCGATCCACCGGCGTGACGCTATCCGGTTGATCGACGTAGCTCCCTGTATTGCTGAAAGGCACACCCTCAAGGACCGTGGCAGTCAGTCACAGTCATGTCCGATCCGATCCCCTTCGAAGCGCTCTACGAGCTGACCCAGCCGACCGCGCTGGAACTCTCTCCAGATGGCGACCTCGTGGCCGTCACGATCGACGAGTTCGACGCCGAGGAGGACGAGCGACTCTCCTCGGTCCTCGTGGGTCCCACGGACGGGAGGCGGGAGCCACACCGCCTGACTCGCGCATCCGGCGCGTCGAGTCCGACGTGGAGTCCGGACGGCTCGAAACTCGCCGTCCTCGCCGCTCGTGACGAAGACATCGCGTTGCGAACGAGTCGGGACGTGGCCGATGAACGCGACAGGGACGATGAGCCGAAACGACAGGTGTGGATCTACGATCTCGACCTGGGGGGCGATCCCCGGCAGGTCACCGACTTCGAGGAGGGCGTCCGGGAGGTGGCGTGGAGTCCGTGCGGGGAACGGATCGTCGTCTCCGCCCGCGATCCAACCGACGAGCAACGGGAGTACCTCGAACGAAAGCGCGACGGCGGACCGATCGAGGTCGAACGGCTCCAGCACAAAGCCGACGGCGTCGGGTGGCTCGACGACGTGACGACGTACCTGTTCGTCGTCGACCTCGACTCGGGAGAGACGACCCGCCTTGACGACGCCTATGGGGCCGGGGCCCGCGAACCGCTGATGGGGCTTCAGCCCGCGTGGAGTCCCGACGGCAACCGGATCGCGTTCACGTCCAGTCGAGTCGACCGCCCGGACGACTCCTACGCGCTCGATGTCTGTACGATCGCCCCCGACGGATCGGAGTTCACCCGAATCACCGACGGCGACGTGACGCCGTACGATCCGTCGTGGAATCCATCGGGTGACCGTCTCGCGTTCGTCGTCCGCGATCCCGACAACGGCTATCGACCCCACGAGGTGTACGTCGCGGAGCCGGAACCGGGTGCTTACGAATCGGTCTCCGCAAGCCTCGACCGGACGGTCTCGGGCTATCGCGGGTTGCGGTGGCTCGACGACGACCGGATCGTCGGCTGTATCGGCGACGAGGGGCTGACCCGCCCCGTCGTCTTCGATGCGAACGAAGACGCACCCGAGCGAGCGTTCTCCGTACAGGGACGGGATCGGGAACTCGCCCTGTTCGATTGCCGCGGCGGAACGGTCGCCGCTGGCCTGAGCGATTCACAGGACGGCGTTGATCTCTACGTGGCCAGGGAGGATGCGCTCTACGCGGGAGCCGACGGAAATACCACCGACGAGGACACCGACCTAACCCAGGTGACGGCGTTCAACGACGATCTTCTCAATGACCTCGACACGCCCCGATCTCATCGAATCACCTACCCGAACGGGGAGGGAGACGAGGTGGAGGCGATCGCGTACCTCCCCGACGATTTCGATCCGGACGACCCCGACCCACGAGGGTTGATCCTGTCGATCCACGGCGGGCCGATGTCCTACGACGCGCCGTCGTTCACCTTCCCGATCGCGTGCTGGACGAGTCGGGGCTACCTCGTCGTGAAGCCGAACTACCGCGGGTCGACCTCCTACGGCCGCGACTTCTGTGAGACGCTCCGGGGACGGTGGGGGACTGACGAGACGGTCGATCAGGCGGCGGCGGTCGAGACGCTGATCGAGCGCGGGTGGGTCGATCCCGAGCGGACGTTCTCGACGGGCTTTTCCTACGGCGGCATCTCGACCGGCTTCCTGATCACCCAGACGGATCTGTTCACCGCGGCAGCGGCCGAACACGGCACGTACAACGTGCGCTCGCTGCTCGGAACGCACGACCTACACGTCGGAATGGAGAACAACTTCGGGCTGCCGTGGGAGAACCCGGAGACGTTCGACGCCGCGTCGAGCCTCACCGACGTTGGGAACGTCGACACGCCGTTGTTGGTCACGGCGGGCGAGGAGGACTGGCGCTGCCCACCGACACAGTCCGAACAGCTCTACGTCAGCGTCAAAAAGCAGGGCGTCCCCGCACGCCTGGTGACGTATCAGAACGAGAGCCACGCGGTCACCGATCCCGACCGGGCGATTCACCGACTGGAGGAGCTAACCGGCTGGTTCGAACGGTTCGATCCCGAAGTCGAGGAGTAGTACGGGAGCCGCTTTCCGTCCACTTGCTGAAATCCACACGCTGATAGTGTGTGAAAAACGAGTCGAACTATGGCTGAGCCGATTCCATTCGAGAGATTCTACGACCTGACACAACCGACCGAGCTGGAACTCTCTCCGGACGGCGAACTTGCCGCCGTCGTTGCTGCCGAGTTCGACGCCGAGGAGGACGAGCGACTCTCCTCGGTGTTCGTCGTCCCCACCGACGGGAGCCGCAAGCCCCACCGCCTGACTCGCGCATCCGGCGCGTCGAGTCCCCGATGGTCTCCGGACGGCTCGAAACTCGCCGTCCTTGCCGCTCGTGACGAGGATCTGGCGATTCGGGTCGACCGCGATCCCGAGACGGACGACGACGACGAGAACGGTGAGAACGCCGGATCGGACGACCCGAAATCCCAGGTGTGGGTCTACGATCTCGACATGGGCGGCGATCCCCGCCAGGTCACCGACTTCGAGGAGGGTGTCCGGGAGTTCGACTGGTCGCCCGATGGCGACCGGCTCGTCGTCTCCGCCCGCGACCCGACCGACGAGCAGCGCGAGTATCTCAAGCGCCTCCGAGAGAACGATGGCCCGATCGAGGTCGAACGGCTCCAGCACAAAGCCGATGGCGTCGGGTGGCTCGACGACGTGAGGACGTACCTGTTCGTCGTCGACCTCGGCTCGCGGGAGACGACCCGCCTCGACGACGCCTACGGGGCTGGCGCGAGCGAGCCACAGTCCGGACTCAATCCGACGTGGAGTCCGGACGGAGAGCGGATCGCGTTCACGACGAACCGAACCGACCGGCCCGACGACTCGAACGTCCTCGACCTCTACACGATCGCCCCGGACGGATCGGATCTCACAGCCGTCACCGACGCCGACGTGAGCGTCTTCTCGCCCGCCTGGGACCCGTCGGGCGACCGACTCGCGTTCGTCTCACGAAATCCCACCAACTGGTACGTCCCTTCGGAGGTGTACGTCGCGGACCTCGAATCGGGAACGTACGACTCTGTCTCCGCGAGCCTTGATCGGACGGCCTCGGGCTATCGCGGGCTTCGCTGGCTCGATGACGACCGACTCGTCGGCTGTATCGGCGACGAGGGGCTGACTCGCCCCGTCGTCTTCGACGCGAACGAAGACGCGCCCGAACGCGTCTTTCCCGTACAGGGACGGGATCGGGAACTCGCCCTGTTCGATTGCCGCGGCGGAACGCTCGCCGCCGGCCTGAGCGATTCACAGAACGGCGTCGATCTCTACGTGGCCAGTGAGGACGCGCTACACGCGGGAGCCGACGGAACTACCACCGACGAAGATGCCGATCTGACGCGGGTGACGGCGTTCAACGACGATCTCCTCGATGATCTCGACACGCCCCGATCTCACCGGATCACCTACCCGAACGGGGAGGGTGACGAGGTCGAAGCGATCGCGTACCTCCCCGACGACTTCGATCCCGAGGATCCCGACCCACGCGGACTGATCCTGTCGATCCACGGCGGGCCGATGTCCTACGACGCGCCCTCGTTCGACTTCCCGATCGCGTGCTGGACGAGTCGGGGCTACCTCGTCGTGAAGCCGAACTACCGCGGGTCGACCTCTTACGGCCGCGACTTCTGTGAGACGCTGGCCGGTCGATGGGGAACACAGGAAGTCGTCGACCAGGCGGCGGCGGTCGAGACATTGATCGAGCGCGGCTGGGTCGACCCCGAACGGACGTTCTCGACCGGTTTCTCCTACGGCGGCATCTCGACGGGCTACCTCGTCACGCAGACGGACCTCTTTACGGCCGCCGCCGCCGAGCACGGTCTCTACGACATGCGATCGTCGTTCGGAACCGACGACTGTCACCTCTGGTGGGAGGGCGAGTACGGGCTGCCGTGGGAGGAAGCGGAGGCGTTCGAAGCCATCTCCAGCATCACGGATGTCGGGAACGTCGACACGCCGCTTCTGATCACGGCCGGCGAGGACGACTGGCGCTGTCCGCCCACCCAGTCCGAACAGCTCTACGTCAGCGTCAAAAAGCAGGGCGTCCCCGCTCGACTCGTCGTCTATCGCAACGAGAGCCACGCGATCACCGATCCCGACCGGGCGATTCACCGACTGGAGGAACTTACGGGCTGGTTCGAGCGGTTCGATCCCGCCGTCGAAGCGGACAGTCGAGCGTGAGCGGTCCGCTCCTCGACGGCGTTTACGAGCGGATCAAGCGGCAGAAAGCCCCCGACGAAACGTTTTCGGAAGCGCGTTCCTGATCGATCTGATGAAGAACGATCTCGCTGCACACGGCCGACTGCGTGAACTGGAGAGCCGCCACGAATCGATTCGGACTCCTGCGATGGCTGTACTCGAACTCGGAATTGGGATCGGGGCGGAACTCGACGAGGGAGAAGCGCGTGCCGTGCGGGCAGTGTTAGAGCCCCACCCAATCATTCCGATGGATGAGAACGTCGCGATGCGAGCCGGGATCAACATCGGCGAGATCGACGCTTCGACGTTAAAAAAACGCAAAGGGGATGCAGCGATCGCTGCCACGGCCGAAATCGAAGGCGAACCCGTGCTCACCCGTAACGTCGACGACTTCGAGCGGTTGGATGTCGATGTCGTCTCGTACTAACGTGACTACTCGAACGTCAGTACGATCCCCTTCTGCGAGTGATCCCGCTCCCCGTAAAGAGCGTCGCACCGACCACCGTTTGCCGCATCTCCCGGTTATTTGTCCGCTCTCGGGGTGCTAGCAACCGCCACGCATGAACGAGATTCAGCGCGAAGTCTGTGAGGCGATTGACGATCGACGGGACGACATGGTCGAGTTCCTGGCGGATCTCGTCTCCCGGAAGTCGACGCCGGGCAACGAGCGGGTGGGACAGGAACTGATGATCGAGCGGTTCGAGGGGATGGGATTGGAGCCGGACGTGTGGGACGCCGATGTCGACGCGCTCCGGGATCATCCCGGGTTCTTCGAGACGACCCCGTATCTGGAGTACGGCTACGAGGATCGGCCGAACGTCGCCGCCGTAAGGGAGGGATCGGGCGACGGACGGTCACTCGCACTCTCCGGGCACATCGACGTGGTCCCGGTCGGCGACGAGGACGACTGGGAGTACGATCCCTGGGACCCAACGATCGAGGACGGTCGGATGTACGGACGCGGGACCAACGACATGAAAAGCGGCATCGCGGCGATCGTCGGCGCTGCTGAAGCGCTCGACGACGTGGGGGTCGAACTCGACGGCGACTTCGTTCTCCAGACGACGATCGAAGAGGAGGCCGGTGGAGTCGGTGGCGTGCTGTCAGCGCTCGAACGCGGATACCAGCCGGACGGCGCGATCGTGACCGAACCCTCGGGTGTGCCGACGATCGGAGTCGCCAGCGCGGGCGTGATGTACTTCCGGGTCACCGTCGAGGGGCGGGCGGCTCACACCGCGACGAAGTTCCTCGGCAGGGACGCCGTTGGTCCCGCGCTGAAGATCTACGAGGCGCTGGAGGAGCTGGACCGAGCACGGAAGGAACGAATCAGCTTCGAGCCAGCGGTCGATCAGTTTCCGGAGGCGGAGGGCAACGTGACGAACCTGGCGATCAGCTCGTTTCAGGCGGGTGAGTGGACCTCGACGGTCCCACCCGAGGCCGTCATGGAGTGGCGGATCGGCTGGCCACCGGGTGAGACGACCGAGGAAGTCAAAGCCGAAGTGCTGGAGACGATCGATGAGGTCGTCGAGAACGACGAGTGGCTCTCGGCACATCCACCGGAGATCGAGTGGTTCGGATGGCACACCGATCCCCACGAACTCGACCGTGAGTCGGAGATCGTCGAGATCGCCGCCGGCCACGCCGAGGAGATCACTGGCGGCGAGCGCGGCTGGCGAGGGGGACTCGGCGGCAACGACGAGCGCTTCTACAACCGCTACTACGACATTCCCTGTCCGAGCGTCGGTGCCCGCGGTGCGAACAGTCACGGGGCGGACGAGTGGGTCGAACTCGACTCGCTCGTCGACGTCGCCCAGACGCTCGCACTCACCGCCATGGACTGGTGCGGATACGACGAGTCATCGACCCACGACTGAAGTCGTGGGGTTCCGCCTCGAATACGTGTGAGTCGGGGTCGTTCGATCGCACGAAACCGTTAGGGTGGGGGGTTCCGAACGCTCTGCCATGGAGTTCGATGCCGTCCACGGCGACATCGCCGCACAGGAGGCCGACGCGCTGGTGAACGCGGCCGGAACGAGCCTGCGGATGGGCTCGGGCGTCGCGGGGGCGCTCCGCCGGGCCGCCGGTGAGAAACTCAACGAGGAGGCGATGGCGAAGGGCCCCGTCGATCTGGGCGAGGTGGCCGTCACCGACGCCTACGACCTCGATGCCGAATACGTGATCCACGCGGCGGCGATGCCACATTACGGGGATGGAAACGCGACCGAAGCGAGCATCCGGACGGCGACCCGAAACGCCCTGACGGCGGCCGAGGAACGAGGCTGCGAGTCGATCGTGATTCCCGTCCTCGGAACCGGAGTCGCTGGATTCGAGTTCGAGCAGGGTGCTCGGTTCGTCTGTGAAGAGATTTCGGTGTTCGAACCGGAGTCGCTCTCGGACGTGCGCGTGATCGCCTACGGAGAGGATTCATACCGGATGCTCGAACGGGTGGCAGACGAACTTCACTCGCGGTGAACATCGGTTCCGAGTGTCCGTCGAACTGGAACGTCGAATCACGGTGACGGCCGACCGCTGAAGGTCGTCGAGATATTTCGCTTGCCCCGGAATTCTCCCCAGTCAGGTCGAAGGGGACGTTACCGACCTACTGTGCGTTTGATACCGGTCTCGCTCAGGCGGTCCTCAACCTCGATGAGGTCCGTTTGAAAGCTATCGAACCGGGGCTTCGCATCGTCGGGATAGAGCGATGTCGTACACGTCCGTTTGACTTCGATGCGCGTGACGTCGAGTTCGTTTGCAACGATATCCATCGACCGCCGGAGCCTCGTTCGGGACCGTTCGGACGGGTCCGTCATCGTGAGAAACGCATACGAGACCCACTGAACGTACTGTTGGGTCTTCGCGTCGGATACCCATCGCTCGGGCAACACCGCATCGAGGTGTTCGACGACCGATTCCGGCATCGGATCGATCACCTGTAGTTCCTCTGGAAGCTTCGATTCGCCGTCGATACGCCGCTCGGTCGATTCCCCCTTCCCGTCCGTTTCGGTGCTCGTCTCGCCGTCCTCAATGAGAACCTCGTCCCAACCCTGTTCGCTCTCCTTCCACTTCCGTTCCCCCTCGTCGGATTCCGTGTGCTGTTCGAGGATCTCATCCGCGCTCTCGCTGTTCTCGGTATCAACGTCGGGAAGCGGATCCGACGACGCGCTATTTCGGTTCGATACCATTTGATACCCGATCGTTGGTAGCGTTTGTTCAAATATCTTGTTATATGCCCATATTTCACTTCTGCTATTGCAGAATAGTACAACAGGGAGATGGAAGTCGTTCAGTGGGAGATCATCTTTCTGTACTTACCAGACAGTGGTATCAAGAACCGCACACAGGCGATGCAGGCCGGGTTCCTCGGGAATCGATCTTCAGGCTGTTCACTTCGGACGGCATCGCCGTGGGACGAACCGGGGACGATCGGTCGAAAACGTCCCTCGATCAGTCGTCTGCGGGTGCGACGTCCGAGGCGTCCGGTTCGGAGCCGACGTGTGGCCGGAGGACGACCCGATCGTAGGTGATCGCGCCGGCGATCGCGCCCGCCGTCGGTGCGACGACGTAGATCCAGGCGTGAGCCCAGAGGCTCTCACCGCCGAACGCTGTGGTCGTGACGTACGGACCGAGCGTGCGGGCCGGGTTGAACGATCCGCCGGTGATGTTTCCGGTCGTAAGAACGCCGACGGCGACGATGCCGCCGATCGCGAGACCGGCGAAGCTATCGGGCGTTCGCTCGTCGACGGCCATCGCCACGACGGTGAGCATCAGGAAGAAGGTAATCACACCTTCGCTGAGTGCTGCCTGCCACTGTTCGACACCGGGGAACGGAGCTGTCGCCCCCATCGAGGCGATTTCAACAGCTTCCGGCCCGCGGATCAACGTGAACAGTACCCCGGCGACGATCGCTCCTGCCAACTGGGCGACGATGTACACCGTCGCCGATTTTCCGTCGATGCGTCGTAAGACGAGAAAGCCGATCGTCACGGCCGGGTTGATGTGCTGACCGGAGACGTGTCCGAACAGGTAGATCGGAATCGCCACCGCACCCCAAAACGCGAGCGCGATTCCGACCCATCCGAGCGTCCCCATTCCAAGTCCGTCGAGAACGAACTCCGTTCCCGCATCGGGTGGAGCGGTCATCAGATCGACGACCACCGCACCGGCCCCGATGAACACGATGCTGAACGTGCCCAGGAACTCAACGATGGCCTTCTGTGTCAGTGTGTATTCTTCTTGACCCATCGTTTTGATGTATATTCCAGTTCTGATATATTTTTTGTTAGATACTTGTCTTTTGTGAGGAGTGAGAAATTATATAATTATGATTGGTTACATCCATATATTGTCATGAGGGGCTGGCAGACTCTGTCTAGTTAGCGCGACTTGAGAAGCGAGTGGGTCGTAGAGTTGGGTGGTATGACGCTCGTGACCGACCCCGCGAGTGCCACGCGACCGAAGGGAAGACCAGGCGGTGGGGCAGAAGTCTTCACACACCCTGAGCTGCACGATTTTACCTTCATTCTACACCATCGTCCCTAAAAGTATAAGATGGTGTAGTAATCATCCGTTAGTAGATGAACTTATCGCGGATGGCCGGGGATCAGTCAAATCGAACGTGGACAATTACGATTATCGGAGTGCTCCTCGCTCTGTTTGGTTTTCTACTGCTCCGAGTCTGGGAACTCGCAACTGGAATCGCGGTCGGTCGAATTGGCACTTCTGTATTCAAATGGGTACTCGTCGGAGCAGTCGTGCTGATCGTTCTCCGATTTGAACGGGAGTCACTGGCTTCCATCGGTGTCGTCAAACCTGACCGATGGGACGTGCTCACCGGCATCGCGCTGTTCGTTTTCGGGTTGCTCTCGTTTCTGCTGGCTGCCCCACTCGTCGAGGCCCTCGGATTCGACATCGCCCCGTTTGATGGCGACTCGAACGGGAGTGTGGACCGGACGATGACTGCGCTTCTCGTCGGACTCTTCGTCGGGGTGACAGCGGGGATAACCGAGGAAATGTTGTATCGAGGATATGGACTCGAACGGTTGGAAGCGCTGTCCGGCTCGACGTGGGTCGCTGGAACCGTCACGGCATCCCTGTTTGTCGTGATTCACTTCGGCGGACACGCGTTCGGCGGGCTGCTTGTAATCACCCCCGTCGCGGTGTTATTGACGGTTGGATACGTTTGGCGACGAAATATCTTCGTGCCGATTATTGGGCACGTGTTGATCAACAGTTTCGGGGGAATTATTTCGCTCTTCACGCTCCTTCTCGGATCACTATCTTGATTCAGCGAGAGAATCCCGCCGTTCACGGCGTTCGCAAGACCGACGGTCTTGTGTGCCACCCAGGAGTCAGTGACTTCTGGGGAGATTGACGAGACGCTTCGCGTCTCGTTCGCACATCAGAACGCTTTGCGTTCTGAGGACGGGCGTGAATCGCATAAGCTCCGTGTCACTAGGCGGTGCCGGCTGGCGTGATCTGGTACTTCCCGTGTCGGGTTCTGAACCCCCGAAGAATAGTTGAGATTCCGATCACGGCAACCGCAACCGTACACGGCCGCTACTTGTACAGTTCGTAGATCATCCGGACGTCGTTCCGAAAGCTGTCCGCAGAGGCGTCAGTTTCGTCACGGTAGAGGTGTGTCGTGCAGACTCGGCTGATCGCGTCGATGTCTGTCTCGAACCGATCGGCGGCCATGTCCATGGCGTTTCGCATGCGCTTTGCGGCCTCCTCGTCTTCGTCGGTCTCCTCGAAGAACAGATAGATGACCCACTGGACGATCTCCTCGGTCTTCTCGTCTTCACGCCACCGGTCCGGAAGGACGTGATCAATGTGTGAAAGCAGGTCGTCCGGAATCGGTGCGATCGCCTTGATCGCGTCCGTTCCTGCGCCCTGCTCCGGAACGGCTCCCTGGTTTTGCACCGGTTGACCCTGGGGTTGATTCTGGACCGGCTGACCCTGCGGCTGGTTCTGTGCGGGCTGACCTTGCGGCTGATTCTGGACCGGCTGACCCTGCGGCTGGTTCTGTGCGGGCTGACCTTGCGGCTGATTCTGGACCGGCTGACCCTGCGGCTGGTTCTGTGCGGGCTGACCCTGTGGCGGATTCTGTGCGGGCTGGCCCTGTGGCGGATTCTGTGCGGGCTGACCCTGTGGCGGATTCTGTGCGGGTTGACCCTGTGGCGGGTTCTGTGCAGGCTGACCCTGCGGCTGGTTCTGTGCAGGCGGATTCTGCGGCGGATTCTGTGCGGGCTGGCCCCCCGAATCCTGTCGATTCGCTCTCTCATCGTCTCCCTGGCGGTCGTTCCGTTCGTCCCGTCTGTTCTGATTGTTTGCCATCTACTGACCAATGGGGAATCTCATCACTTAAGCCTGATGTATGAGGTGTCGAACTCCCCGATGAATACCGGTGAGACGCCGTGCTAGGTAGCTGCCACCACTGCTCGATTGATCACGTAACGGTGCCGGGATAGCGCCACCCACCACATCACGGTGGAGTGACGAACTCGCTTCCCGGTCGTTCGTCGTCGACCCTGAACCCCGGACCGGCCGTGGCGAACTCGATTACGAGACCGTCGGGATCGGTGAGATAGATGCTTTCGAAGTACGTGCGGTCACGCACCGGCGAGACATCTACCCCCCGGTCGACGAGGTGGTTCCGCCAATCGTCGAGGGCGTCTCGGTCTTCGACGCCGATGGCGAAGTGGTGGCTTGCGCCCGGACCGGGTACGCCACGCGACTCCGGATATTCGAAGTACGAGACCACGGTTCCAGGCTCGCCCGCTGGCGTGGACGAAAAGTAGTAGTGAAGCGTCCCCGGATCGTCGTAGTTTTCGGTCATCTTCACGGTGTGAAAGCCCAGTACGTCCTCGTAGAACTCGCGGGTCGCCTCCATGTCCGTACAGACGTTCGTGACGTGGTGCAGACCGGTAGTTGTCGGTGCGTCGGTCATGAGTACCGGTAGGGTAGGGTCCGGTACCGGTAAAGTGAACGGGTAGCGCTACTGGAGCCGTTCGACGATGGCCTCGCGAACCGATCGTGGGGTCGTATCCTGACCGCGGACGATAGCGACGGTTCCGCCGGCGGACTCGGCGATCGACTCGGGGACCGACCCGAACAGCACCTGTTCGACGGCGCTCGCGCGCGTCGCACCGATACAGACGGTGTCGTACTCGTCGGCCCGATCGTGGAGCGTCCCCTCGACATCGTCAGAAACGACGACCACGGCTTCGTAGTCGTCGGGAGTGAGTCCAGCCTCCTCGGCGACCTCGTCGATTCGTTCGCGCCCGACGGTCTCCGGATCGGCGACCGCCTCGTCGTCGATCGGTTCGTCCTCGTCGGGTGCGTCCGTCGGCGATTCGACGGTCAACAGCGTCAGCGTCGCGTCCGGTTCAGTGCGCACGAATTCGGCGGATCGGCGGACGGCAACCGGTGTGTGCGGTCCGCTCCCGACGAAGGTGACCGTGTCGCCGAGGCGGCCGTCCCGCCACGTCACGAGCGTCACCTCGCACGGGGCCTGGGTGACAACCGGATCGATCGTCGACCCGAAGACGTGTTCACGGCGGTTCTTCCGTCCCGACCAGCCGAGGACGACCTCGTCCGCGTCTTCGTCTTCGATCACGTCGAGGATCACTCGACCGGCGTCACGTCCGACGATCGCCCGCGTTCGCAGTCCCACGTCGAGTTCCTCGGCGCTCCGTCGAGCGCTGTCGAGAAGTGCTTGCTGCCGTTCGATGCGCTCCTCCTCGAAGTCGAGCTTTTGAGCGAGCGCGGTCTGGGGTGGCACCTCGAGCACGTTTACGGCGACGATTTCGGCGTTCTCGTGGGCATGCGCGCTCGCTGCCGCAAGCCGAATCAGTCGCTCTTCCGTTTCGGGGTTCGCGACCGGAACGACCACGCGGTACGGCCGATCGGCGTCATCCTCGGTCTCCACACCGTGGATGATTGCCTCGCCGACGAGCGACTCCCGGACGCCGTGTTCTCTGGCGTAGACGAGATACCAGCCGATCCCGACCAGCACAATCACGCCACCGATCAACAACACCACGGTGCTCATCTGCGTGATCACCGCGATGCATGCGAGAAAGCCGACGATCGGGACGGTTGGATACAGCGGTCCGGGAATGCGGAAGTCGGGGTCGTACCCCTCCGGATCGGAGCGTCGCATCACCACGACGGCGACGTGGACCAGCGCGTACGTGAACAGATACGTAAAGCTCGCCACTTCCGAGAGCGTCTCGATACCGACTTCGAGGGCGATCAACACAAGAATCACCGCGCCGGTGACGATGATCGCTCGGTACGGCGTCCGGTACGTGCCGTGAATCTGGTTGAGCCAATCCGAGAGGATCCGGTCCCGTCCCATCGCGAAGTTGACCCTGGCTGCCGAGAGGATCGACGCGTTCGCCGAGGAGACGGTCGCCAGCACCGCGCCGAGTACCATCACGAGCGCCCCGACCGTCCCCAGCGAAAGATCGTACCCGGCGATCGCGACGGACCCAAACAGCGACGCCAGCGCCGCTTCCGCCACGTCGGCGACCGGAATCCGTGAGCCGTCCAGCTCCGGAACCGGAAGGACGCCCGTCGAGACGCCCATCACGGCCACGTAGAGGATCGTCGGAACCAGCACGGCCGCGATCATCGAGAGCGGGAGGTTCCGACCGGGGTTCTTGATCTCCTCTGCGCTCGTGGCGATCACCTCGAAGCCGATGAACGCCACGTAGACGATTCCGGCCGTCGCGACGACCGAACCCCACCCATCCGGGTTGAACGGTCGGAACGTTTCCGCATCGACCGCGAACACGCTGACCGCGATGAACGCAATGATCACGCCAATCAGCGCGACGACGATGACGTTCTGGAGCTGGCCGGTCTCCTTGACCCCGCGATAGTTGACCAGGATCAGCAGCGTAGACATGAGGATGGCCGCTATCGCGATCGGGACCTCGGGGTGAAAGAACGTGAGGTACTCGGCGAAGCCGATCATGTAGAAGGCGGTCGCGAACATCAGCCCGGCCCACATCCCCCAACCGACGATACTCCCGAAGAAGCTCCCCATCGCCCGGTTGACGTAGTAGTAGCTGCCGCCCGCTCTCGGCATCCCGGTGGCGAGTTCCGAAAGTGAAAGCGCCGCCAGCAGCGAGACGACCCCGCCGATGGCGAACGCCACCATGCTCGCCGGACCAGCCTCGGCGGCGGCGATACCGGGGAGGATGAAGATTCCCGCGCCGATCATCGTCCCGACGCCGATCGTGAACGCCTCCAAGAAGCCGAGGTCGCGAGCGAGTTCCTGTTCCCGCTCGCTCACTCCCGCTCACCACCGGACACAATCACGGGCACCACCGAGTGTGTTCGTCTCGGCGAGCAGTTAGTGGACACGTCTGATAGCTCCTCGACGGTCATGAACGCAGCATCCCCATCGAAGCGTATAAAGACATCGGCATTATTCCGGATTCAAAAATAATATGGGTATCTTTTCCCTTTCAACTCGTTCCGGGGCAAGAATATTACGCTATCAGGTCTACTCCGAACGCTCCGTTTCGAACCACCGGGACGTTCACTCGACCCGGTCACCATCGACCGCCAGTAGGATGGAGATGATCGCCACCCAGTACTAGTGCCAGACGTATCGCTATCACTTTGCTAATATCTACACCGGGATAGGTGCGTCCACCATCGGTGGAATCATAATGGCCCCTTTCAATGAAGGCGACATGCACAATCGCTCTCGTCGAACGCGAGGGTACGTTCGCGAGAACGGGTCCGTTCTGCGATGTCACACCGAGCAGCTACAACGGAGGGGATAGCCCGTGAGCGACGAACTAGCCAAGGACCTCGGATTGTTGTCGGCGATGACGATCGGTATCGGGACGATGATCGGGGCGGGTATCTTCGTCCTCCCTGGGGTGGCTGCCCAGGAGGCCGGTCCCATCGTCGTCCTCTCGTTCGTCATCGGCGGGATGATCGCGATGATCAACGCGCTCGCCGTGAGCGAACTCGGGACGGCGATGCCGCGAGCCGGCGGTGCGTACTACTGGATCAACCGCTCGCTCGGGCCGTCGTTCGGCTCAATCGCCGGCATGGGAGATTGGATGGGGCTGGCGTTCGCATCGGCGTTCTACTGCATCGGTTTCGGTGGCTACCTGGCGGGGATGCTCGGGGGCACCGTCGTCACGATTCCGTTCGTCGGCGGGTCGATCGTCCTCCTTCCGTCGATCGACTTCTGGCTGTTCACCCTGACCGACATCCAGATCGGGGCGCTGATCGCGGGGATCATCTTCGTCGGCGTCAACTACATCGGAGCGAAGGAGACCGGCGGCGTGCAGACGGTCATCGTCCTGATCCTGCTCGGGATTCTCACCGTCTTCGCGGTCGCTGGATGGTTCCACTTCGACTGGTCGACCGTCGTCGGCAACGGTGGACTTGCCCCGACCGAACAGGGCTACGGAGCGGTTCTCCCCGCCACTGCGCTCGTGTTCGTCTCCTTTCTCGGCTACGCGAAGATTGCCACCGTCGCCGAGGAACTCAAGAACCCCGGACGGAACCTGCCGATCGCCGTCATCGGAAGCGTCGGAATCGTCACCGTCCTCTACGCGATTTTGGTGCTGGTGATGGTCGGCGTCATTCCGTGGAACGAACTCGATGTCAACGTCCCCGTCTCGCAGGTCGCAGAGACGACCCTTGCCGGCCCGATCACCGTGGGCGAACTGGCGATCCCGATCGGCGGTGCGGGGGTTTTCGCGATCTCGATCGGTGCGCTCTTGGCGACCGCCTCCTCGGCGAACGCGTCGATCCTCTCGTCGGCCCGAATTAACTTCGCGATGGGCCGGGACAAGATCGTCTCCGACTGGCTCAATGAGATCCACCCTTCGTTCGCGACGCCGTATCGCTCGATTCTCGTCACCGGATCGCTCATCGTCGTCTTCATCGTCGCGCTCGGCCAGAATTTGGAGGTGCTCGCACAGGCCGCGAGCGTCCTCCACCTGATCGTCTACGCGCTGATGAACGCCGCGCTAATCGTCTTCCGCGAGACCAACCCGCCCGACTACGACCCGGTGTTCACGGTGCCGCTGTATCCCATCACGCCGATTCTCGGTGCGACGCTCTCGCTCGGACTGATCGCCTTTATGGCCCCGACTGAAATCGCACTGAGCGTGCTGTTCGTCGTCGGAGCGCTCCTCTGGTACTTCCTGTACGCACGGACGGAGACCGAACTCGAGGGGTTGCTTGCCAAGCACGTCCTCGACCGCGCCGAGGAGTACCCCGATCCCGCCGTGACCGCCGTGGAGGCGGCCAGCCCCGCCGAATCTGGCCCGTACCGTATTTTGGTCCCGGTGTCGAATCCCAACACAGAACGAGTTCTCATCGACCTCGCGTGTACGCTCGCCGCGGAACGGGAGGACGGCAGGGTTCACGCCGTCCACGTCGTGCAAGTACCGGATCAGATGGCGCTCGGTCACGCCGTCGAGCATCGTGAGGAGATCGACGCCGAATCCGACGCCCTGTTGGAGAGCGCCAGAGCGAGCGCCGCCGACTACGATCTCGAATTCGAGACCTCAACGATCATCTCCCACCGCTCGCTTCCGGAGGTGTTCGATGCGGCCGAACGCCATCACGCCGACGCGATCGTGATGGGGTGGGGGGCCGAGCGACCGTGGAGCGCTGGACGGGCCCAGCGTGCCCTCGACGATCTCACCGAGCGGCTTCCCTGTGATGTGTTGGTCCTCAAGGACCGGGAGTTCGATCCCTCCCGAATCCTGCTTCCGACCGCGGGCGGCCACGACTCCGACCTCAGCGCCGAGGTGGCACGCACGCTCCGATCGGCGGTCGGATCGGAGATCACCCTCTTGCACGTCGTCGACGGTCCGGACGACCGCGAAGACGGCGAGCGGTTCCTTGCGGAGTGGGCTGCGGAACACGAGTTCGGCGACGCCGTCCTCAGCGTCGACGACACCGGAGACAT
Source organism: Salinarchaeum sp. (assembly GCA_007122875.1). Lineage (GTDB taxonomy): Archaea > Halobacteriota > Halobacteria > Halobacteriales > QS-1-68-20 > QS-1-68-20. The sequence goes on from SKSS01000039.1 coordinate 17,730, forward strand.
CGAGGAGGCGATCGCCGCCGAGGCCGCAGACCACACCCTCATGCTGATCGGCGCGACCGAGCGAGGACTGCTCTCGCGGCTCCTATCCGACTCGCTGCACATGAACGTCGTCGACGAGGTGGACTGTTCGGTGCTGCTGGCCGAGCGTCCCTCCGAGCGGTCGCTCCGCGAGCGGCTGTTCGGGCGGCAGGTGACCGACGAGTCCGGTTCGACGAACGAGGACGGCGGTTCGGCGGTCGAAATCGACGGTGAACGCGACGTAGAAGCCGAAGGGAACCCGGACGGGGAGTGATCGTTACGGGCATCCGGCGGCGATTCGCTTCGTTCGCGGTCGACTCGCTACTCTGGACGCTCCCCTGCAGCGGGGAGGACGATCACCGGAACGCGGTCGTTCGCCACCAGTTTGCGGGTGAGGTTGCCGGAGAGCAGCCGCTTGATCCGTCCGCTCGGTCGCGGGACGAACGCGATCTCCGCGTCGACCTCTTCGGCGGCGGCGACGATTTCGTCGACGACGTCCGTTCCGTATCGGAGTTCGGTCTCGATGTCGTGGCCGCCCCCGTCGAAGTGCGTGCGGACCGTCTCGAAGATGTTCTCTGCCTGTTCCTCTCGTGCCTCCCTCGGCGCTTTGTCGGGTGCGCCTCCAGCTTTCTCGACGACGTGGAGAATGTGGATCCGAGCCTCGCCGTCGAGATAGGCATCCACCGCATCGCACGTCATCTGTGCGTCCGGTTCGTGCGCAATTGGGACGATCACCCGTCTGGACGTTCGTGAGGTCATTGATCGGTCGTCGTCACGACGTGGACCCGGAGACGTAAAACCCCGACTGTTCGGTCACGACCGCCCGTGGAGCGTCCGTCAGCGATCGGTGGTCAGGCCCAGTCGCTCAAGGATGCCCTGGCGTACGGTTCTCGGCGTTCGGTCCGGTCCGCGTGCCATCACCACCGTCCCATCGACGTTCTCGACGATGTCGCTGGGCACCGTTCCGTAGAGCGCCCGTGCCACCATGCTCTCGCCGGTTGTCCCGACACAGACGGTGTCGTAGGTGGCGACGGCCGTTATCAGTTCACGACGGACATCGTCCGCGACGAGAACCGATGTCTCGTACTCGTCGGGCGATAGTTCGGCGGCCGACGCGACCTGTTCGATTGCCGCTTCGCCAGCACGCTGGGGATCGATCCGTTCCTCCTCGTCGCTGCGCTCATCCTCGGCGTCGTCGGGATCCGGTCTCGGCTGAACGTTGAGCAGCGTCAGGGACGTATCGGGGAAGGTCCGGGAGAGTTCCGCAGCACGCCGGGCCGAGACGGGTGCGGTCGGCCCCCGACCGGCGAGCGTGACGATGTCGCCGGGCTGTTCGGTTGGGTCTTTGACGAGCGTCACCTCACACGGTGCCTGCTCTAAGATCGGATCGATGGTCGAACCGAACAGCACGTCACGACGGCGACGTGGACCGGCCCAGCCGAGCAGCACGTGATCGGCGTCCTCGTCGTCGATGATCGAGAGTACTGCATCCCCCGCGTTTCGACCGACGATCGCCCGCGTCCGAAGGTTCACGTCGAGTTGTTCGGCCGTGTCGCGGGCGCTCTCGAGGAGTTCCTGCTGGCGCTGTACCCGTTCTTCTTCGAGATCGAGTTGGCTCGGGGCGGTCTGCTGGGGCACCTCGATGACGTTGACGACGACGAGTTCTGCCCCGGAGTCCCGTCCGGACGCGCTCGCCGCCGCGTATCTGACGAGCGGCTGTTCGGTCTCCGGGTTCGACAGCGGAACCACGACGCGGTAGACATCGTCGTCCTCGTCGTCATCATCCTCGGGAGCGATCGCCTCCCCGAGCAGTCCGGTCGGATCAGCGTTGTCCTTCGCATAGAGAACATACCAGACGGCCCCGAACACGACGAACCCGACGCTCAGGAGGATCTCGATCGGAGCCATGAAGCCGATGAGCGCGAACGAGAGGAACGCACCCAGAATCGGGACGATCGGGTAGAGGGGCACCGTAAAGTCCGGATCGTAGCCGGGCGCGTCGGTCTCGCGGTAGACGATCAGCGCGACGTTCAACAGTCCGTACACGATCAGGTGGAGGACGCTCCCGGCTTTCGCGAGAACCTCGATGTCGCCGATGAGAATGAACACCAGAATGAGCACGCCCGTGATCGCGATGGATCGGTACGGCGTCGTAAACTTCGGGTGTACCTCGTTGATCCAGTCGGTGATGATCCGATCGCGACCCATCGCGAAGTTGATCCGGGAGGACGCGAGGACGGACGCGTTCGCCGAGGACGCCGTCGCAAGCAGACCACCGAACGTCAACAGGGCGAGACCGGTCCAGCCCATCAACGACTCCGCGATTCGGGGGACGGCCTCCTCGCCGTGACCGGCAACGACCTCGTACGGTGCCACGCCCATCACGACGAGCATCACCAGCGCGTAGAAGGCGATGACGAACAGCAGGCTGCCGATCACCGCGAGCGGCAGGTTCCGTCCGGGGTTCTTGAGTTCCTCAGCCACGGTGTTGATCTCCGCGAAGCCCAGATACGTCACGAAGATCAGCCCAGCAGCGGGGAGGACCGCGCCCCAGCCGCCGGTTTCAGCGGGGGCGAACGGCTGGAGGTTCGCAGTATCGACGTGGAAAAGGCCGACAGCGGTGAACACCAGCAGTACAAATACGAGGATGATCACGATGACTACCTGGATGCTTCCGGTCTCTTTCGTCCCGTAGTAATTGACGCCGATGAAGATCAGGCCAGCGACCAGCGCCCCCACCTGTGAGGGATTGAGAAACAGCAGTTCGGGAATCGGCAGAAAGATCGCCGCGTAGGTGCCGAAGCCGATCATGTAGAAGGCGGTCGCGAACGCCAACCCGAGCCAGTTGCCCCAGCCCGCGATCGAGCCGAACAGCGGTCCGAGCGCGTCGTTGATGTAGTAGTATCCGCCACCCGCCTTCGGCATCGCGGTCCCGAGTTCGCTGATCGACAGCGCGGTAAACAGGGCGATGAACCCGGCGACCACGAAGGCGAGTGCGGCCGCGGGACCGGCCGCGGCTGCTGCCTCACCCGGCAACACGAAGATGCCCGCGCCGATCATCGTCCCGACACCGATCGTAAGCGCGGCCAGCAACCCGAGATCCTTCGAAAGTTCTCTCTCCTCGGCCATGTGTGACTGGTTCCTTGGACTGTCCGATTTCTGAGGAGGGGTAATGAGTCCTGCTATTGATTTCGGGAACAGGAAGATTGAATATCAGATCGGAGGAAATATCCATCCTCCTTTTAATAGCGTTCCGAGTTCGATACTTCTGTGGGGTGTATGACATTCGGTTCGAACTGCGAGTGGAGGCGATTCTCGGACCCACTACGAATACGCCTCAGATCGCCCTGCCGACCGCTTCGAGCACCTCGGTATCGACGAAGACGATCACGTGATCGCCGGGGCGGACGACCGTCGATCCCCGCGGTGTCACGAGCTTACCGGCCCGCGAGATTGCCCCGATCACGACGCCGTCGGGGAGGTCGGCGGTTGCCTCGACGATCTCCCGGTTCGCGAGCGTGCTGTCCTCGGTGATCTCCACTTCAATCACTTCGGCGCGATCGTGTTCGAGCATGGCGACCTTCTCGGAGCGGCCGGCGCGCGTGAATCGGACGATCTCCTCGGCAGCCTCCTCACGAGGGTTGATCGCGACGTCGACGCCGACGGTCTCGAATAGATCACCGTACTCCGGGGTTTCGGCGACTGTGACGGTTCGCTGGACACCGAGTTGACGGGCCAACAACGCAACCAGCAGGTTCTTTTCGTCGCTGTCCAGTGCCGCGATCACGACGTCAGCCTCGTCGACGTGTTCTCTGACGAGAAAGTCGGCGTCGGTCGCGTCGTGGTGTAACACCAGCGTGTTTGGGAGCGCCTCGGCGATCGTGCGAGCGCGGTCCCGATCCTGCTCGATCACCCGCGGACGGTAGCCGTGCTCTTCGAACACCTGTGCGGCCAGAAACCCCACCTCGCTGCCGCCGACGATCACCACCTCGTCGGTGCTTCCGTGGCCGTCCTCGGCGACGTCCTCGGCGAACTCCCTGACGGCGTCGACGCTCCCAATGACGACGATCCGATCGCCGGGTCTGATGACGAGATCGCCACGGGCGACGATCATCTCGTCCTCTCGAAAGATCGCCGCGAACGTCAGCGAGTCGAATCGGTCGGCGTCGCTGATCGTCCGGTCGGCGACGGGGCTGGTCGCACCGATCTCGAACTCGGCCATCCGAACGAGTCCGCCCGCGAACGCCTCAACGTCGTGGGCGCTCGGCAGCCCAGAGATACGAAAGATCGCCTCGGCGGTCAGCAGGTCGGTGCTGATCATGAAATCAACGTTGAACGCGCCACGCGCCTCACGCCAGGTGTCGAGCAGCCCCCGTCGTTTGACCCTGGCGATCGTGAACGCGTCGCCCGCGATCTTGGCGGTCCCACAGATGACGACGTTCGTCTCGTCGCCGTCGGTCGCCGCGATCACCATGCCCGCGTCCTCGATACCCGCCTCCTGAAGGACCGCGAGATCCGTTCCGTCGCCTTCGAGCGCGAGCACGTCGAGCGAATAGGTAAGCTCCCTGACGGTGTCGCCGTCAGTGTCGATCACGACGACATCGTGTGTGTCCTGTAGACTGGCGGCGATCGACCGGCCAACTTCGCCTGCTCCGACGATGAGTACGCGCATGCGGCCCTCTCAGTAGATCAGCGCGTCGTCGTTTTCGACCATGTACAGCGTTCTCGCGGCGACGTTGACGGCATGGTCACCCACCCGTTCGAGGTCGCGGATCGTGAGCAGCAGCCGGGAGACATCCGCGAGCAGCCGTTCGATCTCCGCGTCGGTCGTGTCCTCCGTGAGTTCCGTCTCGATGAGGTCGCGGACGACGAACCCGCTCGCACGCTCGCACATCGCGTCGAGTTCGTCGTCCCGCTCGTCGATCTCGTAACAGGCGTCGGTGTCCTCGGCCGCGTACGCCTCCATCGCGTCCTCGACCATCTCGAGGGCGAACGCACCGATTCCCTGTACGTCGACGTCAGGGTAGACGTCGCGCTCGGCCTGTTTCGTGTACTTCCCGAGGTTGGTCGCGAGATCGCCAACCCGTTCGAGGTCGGTGATGATCTTAAAGGACGCCGCGATGAAGCGCAGGTCCCCCGCGACGGGCTGTTGAAGCGCAATCAGGTCCGTACACTCCCGTTCGAGCGCGAGATACAACTCGTTGATCTCGGCGTCGCGGGTGATGACCTCATCGGCGAGCGTTTCGTCCTTCGATTCGAGCGCGGTCAAGCCCATCCGCATCCGCTCCTGTACGACCTCCCCCATGTAGAGGACGTCCTCCCGCAGTTCGTCGAGTCGCTTCTGGTACTCCTTCCGTGCCATCGCTCACCCGAACTTACCCGTGATGTAATCTTCAACCCGTTGGTTGTCCGGGTTCTCGAAGATGCGGCTGGTGTCACCGAACTCGACGAGTTCGCCGCCGGTGAGAAACACCATCGTCTTATCGGAGATTCGCGCCGCCTGCTGCATGTTGTGGGTGACGATCACGACCGTGTAATCGCGGGCGAGCTCCTCGATCAGATCCTCGATCTGGGAGGTCGCGACCGGATCGAGCGCGCTCGCCGGTTCGTCCATCAGAATCACCTCGGGATCGGGTGCGATTGCCCGGGCGATACACAGCCGCTGTTGCTGGCCGCCGGACATGTCGAGCGCGCTCTCGCCGAGTCGATCGCTGACCTCGTCCCAGAGCGCCGCCCGGCGGAGCGCTGACTCGACCTGCTCGTCGAGGTCGTCGTCTTTACCCTGAATCCGCAAGCCGTACGCCACGTTGTCGTAGATCGACTTCGGAAACGGGTTCGGCTTCTGGAACACCATTCCGATCGCCCGACGCAGCGCCACCGGATCGACAGCCTCGCCGTAGACGTTCGTGTCGCGGAACAGCAACTCGCCGTCGACCCGCGCGACATCGATCATGTCGTTCATCCGGTTGATCGAGCGAAGAAAGGTCGACTTGCCACAGCCCGAGGGCCCGATGATCGCCGTCACCTGACGGTCGGGAATCTCGACGTTCACCGGCTGGAGCGCCCGCTCGTCGCCGTAGAACACCGAGAGATCCCGCGCTTCGATGACGGTTTCCTCCCCGATCGATTGGTCGTCCATACCGGCAACGTCGGCATCTGCCTCGCTCGCGGGCGAGCGGTCGTCGGTCGATTTGGCTTCGGTGTGCGTCTCGATGGTGGGTGTTTCGTTCATGGATGTATCGTCGCTCATAGTTCGGTCTCGAAGCGGTGGCGGATGTACACCGCGGTCGCGTTCATCGCCAGCAACACCGTCAACAGGACGACGATGCCGGCGGCCGCGACGTGCTGGAACGTCGCGTCCGGCATCGTCGCCCAGTCGAAGATCTGCATCGGCATCGCCGCGAACGGTCCCAGCGGGCTGTCCGGCGGGACGAACATCGACGTGGCCGCTCCAACCATGATCAGCGGAGCCGTCTCGCCGATCGCCCGCGACAGCGACAGGATCGTTCCGGTCATGATGCCGGGGAGCGCCGATGGCAACACGACATCGCGGATCACCTCCCAGTCGGTCGCGCCGACGCCGTAGGCGGCGTGTCGCTGTGAGTCGGGTACCGCCCGGATCGCCTCCTGGCTGGCGACGATCACGATCGGCAGGATGAGCAGCGTGAGCGTCAGCGCGCCGGCTAACAGACTGCTTCCCAGTTGCATTGCGCGGACGAAGATCGCCAACCCGAGCAGCCCATAGACGATCGACGGGACGCCGGCGAGGTTGGCGATGTTCGCCTCGATGAACGCCGTCAGCCGGCCCTCCGACGCGTACTCCTCTAGGTACACCGCCGCGCCGACGCCGAGGACGATCGTGAACAGCGCGGTCAGCGCGATCAGGAAGATCGACCCCACGAGCGCGGGATAGATCCCCGCGCCGCGTCCGCCCGGAAGATAGCTCTCGGCGAATTGAGATGGCGGATACGTCAGAAACTCCCACGTGACCCAGCCCCACGACTGGTACAGCACGTCCGCGATCAGCACCACGAGCGCGACGATCCCGACCAGCGCCGACGCCGCACACAGTCCCACGAAGATTCGCCCGATCGTCCGCTTGCGGTCGAGGTCGGACGTGCCGGCGAACGGATCGGACTCGGAAACGACCTCGGCGTCGCTCATCGGTACTCCTCCCGATACCGCGACCTGATCCAGAGGCTACACAGGTTCATCCCGAGCGTCATGACGAACAGGGTCATCCCGACGGCGAACAGGCTCTGATAGCCAACCGATCCGATCGAGACATCGCTGATCCCGACTTGCACCATGTACGCGGTCATCGTCTGGATCGGCTCGAACGGACTCGTGGTGAACTGCGGAGCCATCCCCGCGGCCAGCGTGACCGCCATCGTCTCGCCGATCGCCCGCGAGAGCGCGAGGACGTACGACGCGAGGATGCCCGAGAGTGACGCCGGCAACACGACGCCGGTCGAGACCTCGAAGCGGGTCGCTCCCAGTCCGTAGGCGGCCTCCCGGAGGTCGTCAGGGACGGCGTGCATCGCGTCCTCCGAGAGCGACGAGACCATCGGGATGATCATGATCCCAACGACGATCGCGCCCGCGGCGGCGTTGAACGTCCCGATGTCGTACGGCAAGAACCGCTGTAGTTGTGGGGTGATGAACGACAGCGCGAAGAAGCCGTAGACGATCGTCGGGATGCCCGCGAGGATCTCCAAAATCGGTTTGATCGTCGATCGAACTCGCGGCTCGGCGTACTCGCTGAGGTAGATCGCGGTCGCCGTGCCGACGGGAATGGCAATCATCGCCGATCCCACCGTGATCACGAGCGTTCCCCACACCAGCGGCAGGACGCCGTACTCTCTGGGTTCGATCAACGGCGACCACTCGGTTCCGGTGAGAAACGCGACGAACGAGACGTCACGGAAGAAGTCGACCGATCCCTCCAGCAGTACGACGACGATTCCGAGCGTCGTCAGCACCGACAGGAACGCACAGGCGAAGAAGATCCCGCGAATCGCTCGCTGTTTTGCGCCGTCGATCCCGCTCGCATCCCGGGTGAGATCGGCGGCCGTCATGTGCCCCCTCCGGTGGTCTCGTGTCCTTGCGCAATCGCCTCTTCGAGCGTCGCTGCGCTCTCTTCGACGGTCTCGTCCGGAATCGCGTAGAACCCAACCCGGCGTGCGGCGAGTTGCGTCCAGGTGAGCGACTCCCCCGGAGCGGCGTAGTCGAGTTCGACGGCGTCTTCGTGGGTCTCCTCGTCGACCTCCTCGAAGAAGAACCGCGTGAACGCACGCACCTCCTCGCGGTCGAACGTGTCGGTTCGGACGTAGACGTACATCGCTCGGGACAGCGGACTGTACGACCCGTCTTCGATCGTCTTCCGGCTCGGTTCGACCGCGCCGTCACCGTCGTCGATCCCGACGAGCTTGAGATCCTCCTCGTTCTCGAAGAAGTAGCCGGCCCCGCCCCAGCCAAGGGCGTGTTCGTCGCCACGGACCCCGCGGACGATCACATTGGTGTCCGCACTCGCGGAGTAATCCGGCCGAATTCTGGCGATCTCGCGGTTGATCGCCTCCGTGAAGTAGTCGAACGTCCCCGATCCGGAGTCGCGCCCGTAGAGTTCGATCTCCTCGTCGGGCCACTCCGCTCGGATGTCACGCCACGTCTCGACCTCGGAGTCGGCGTCCCAGATCGCGTGTAGCTCCTCGACGGTCAGCTCCTCACACCAGGTGTTGGCGGGATTGACGAAGACGGCGATTCCGTCGAGAACGGCCTCCAGCGCGACGTACTCGATCCCGTGTTCGGCCGCGAGTTCGGCCTCCTCGTCGAGCATCGATCGGCTCGCGTTCTGGACGTGTGTCTCGCCGACGCAGAACCGCTGAAAGCCGGCTCCGGTTCCCGATCCTCGAACCGGAAGCTGGACCCGGTTGTTCAGCCACTGGAACTCCTCGGCGACCGCCGCCCCGTGTGGAAGCAAAGTGTTACTCCCGTCGATTCGGATCTCGCCCCGAAGGCCGCTGTCGTCTCCCCGAACGAGACAGCCGGAGAGGGCTCCGGCAGCTAGCCCACCGGTCGCGGCGAGAAGTCGTCGACGCGACCGATCGACTCGCGATCGACCGCCTCCCGCCGGATCACCAGCCATTACTGGAACGTGGTGCCTACTATGTAAGTACCCTACTATGATGTATATATAGTACACCATAGACATGGAGTGTCGAACCGATCTCCGCGACCAGTTCGCGGTTCGTCCTCCAGCGACACGTCGGCTGTACGCCGGATCGAAACGGTCAATAGAGTACTATGGATTTATTGCCCTCGCTCCGTAGCCCCTCACATGGAAACCCGCAAGGTCCAGGTGACCGGCGGTTCGACGTACACCGTCTCCATCCCGAAGACGTGGGCGACGAACGCCGGTATCGAGGCGGGAAGCGAGGTCGAGTTCCACCCCGAAGGCGAATCGCTGTTGCTCTCACCGCGTACCGACGAGGGGCCGACCGAGGGCGTCCTCGACGTCGACGGTCTCCACGACGACGACCTCATGCGCGCCGTCGTCACCATGTACGTGAGCGGATTCGACGTGATCCGACTGGCAGCAGTCGAGGTGAACGCCGATCAGCGTCGGACGATCCGCGATGCAACCCGCGGACTCGTCGGATTGGAGGTCGTCGAGGAGACCACCGACTCGGTCGTTCTGCGTGACCTGCTCGATTCGCGTGAACTGTCGGTGTACAACGCCGTCACACGAATGCGCCTCATCGCGCTCACCATGCTCGACGACGCCGTCACCGCAATCGTCGAGAACGACAACGACCTCGCGACCGACGTGATCCAGCGCGACGACGACGTCGACCGGCTGTGGTTTATGGTCTCGCGGGTGTTTCGATCGACGCTCAGAGATCCGAGCGCGGCCGCCGAGGTCGGCCTCGACCGGGAGACCTGCTTCGACTATCATTCAAGCGCTCGTCAGCTCGAACGGATCGCCGATCACGCCGCCAAGATCGGGAGCCTGAGCCGTGACCTTGGGCCGGTTCCGGAGGACGTCGCGGAGGGCCTCATCGCGCTCTACGAGGACGCCATCGGCATCGTCGAGGGTGCGATGGACGCGCTGCTGGCTGAGGACGGCGATCACGCGACCGAACTGGCGAACGACGTGCTCGACGACGTGCTCGACATCGACGAACACACCCGCGCTGTCGACGACAAGCTTCGAGACCTCGATCCGCTCGAAGCCCAGTTGCTCGGCTTGGTCGTCGACTCGCTGTCGCGATGTGCGGACTACGGCGGGAACGTCGCGGAGACAGCCCTCCAGAACGCCGCTCCGTCGCCCCGATAGTCCACCTTCCGTCACCGCGCTAGTCCGCCAGCCGTCGCTCCAATAGTCCGCCGCAGTTCGGCCTCGTTCGGCGAATCCCGACCGACATTTCGAAATCCAATCACGTCAGGTATACTACTTCTTTGTCGTAGGTTGCCGCTACGTCAGCGACGACTGATCGAACACTCACGACGCGCTCGGCACTCGTCGAAAACGGACGAGAGCGCTCAATAAAGTTTATCCGGCCATCTCACCCGTTCGTGAAACGTTTTTTGACCCACATACGCGCGTGTGAAACGGGGCGAAACGCCTGAACCCTCTCACCGTATTAAGATGGTATCCATCGTAGACGGATCCGTCCCCGGAGGTGTCACGAGCATGAACCAGTCTCGCTCCATGAACGAACAGGGATCGACCGTTGCCGCCTCAACCGCGGAGGACGATCACACGACCACCGGCACGGAGACCGCTGGGTTTTCCACGCCGCTTCGATTCGCCGGCTTCTGGGCTGCCATTGCCCTCCCATTTCTGCATACACCCCTCCTGATAACCGGTCTCGACACCAACGCGAAACTCGTCGCATACGTCGTCCTCCTCGGGCTCAACGTCGCCGCCCTCGTCGTGGGTCACAGCTACCGTCCGACGTGACATCCTCCGGCCGCCACGATCGCCCTCGATTTTCGTTCGCTCACGGCCGGCTGATCGCTCGTCGAACGGCTGGCAACTCGGCGGTGATCGCCCGACGCTTGATCAGTACGAATCCCGTAGCGATCAGCGCAAAGCCGGCGATCGTCGGCGGATCGAGTAGCGGTTCGCCGAGCCAGAGCCATCCGATGACCGTCGCCACGACCGGGACGACGTACGAGACGAGATTGATCTCGACGGGACCGAGCGCCGACAGCAGCGCGAAGTAGAGCAGGAACCCGATCGCGCTCGCACCGACCGCGAGATATGCGAGCGCGAAGATCGCCTCGCCGGTCCACTCGATCGACCGGAACGACTCGCCAGGAAGCGCGGCGCTGAGCAGGTGCAACAGCACAGCACCGAGCAGCATCGACCACGCCTCCATCGTCTCGATCGGGAGTTCGTCGTCGATCAATCGGGTGAGGACGCTTCCGAGCGCGAATGAGAACGCGGCCACGAAGATCAGCGTCGCCGCCAGCGTGTCGCTGCCCAACAGGTCGGACCGGGACGGCCGTGCGAGGACGACGACGCCGGAGAACCCGAACATCATGCCCGCGATCCCGCCCCACGAGAGCCCGCCGGTGGGAAGCAACATCCGCGCGAACGCCGTGGTCAGAACCGGCGCGAGCGCGACGATCACCGCCGCCGTCGCGCTCGTCGTGTGGCTCTGGCCGACGAACAGGAAGGCGTGGTAGCCGGCGATCAGCATGACGCCGCCGATCCCGATCAGCGCGACCTCGCCCCGTGTTCGCGGAAGCAGGCGCTCGCCGACGTACCCGGCGTACGCGAGCATCAGCAGTCCTGCGATATCGTAGCGGATCGCGGCGAAGAGCACGGGCGGAATGTACGACAGGCCGGCCGTGATCGCCGGGAACGCGGTCCCCCACAGGATCGCCAGGAGGAGAAACAACAGGACGATCCGATACCGGTTCACGCCCGTCCTCGGACACCGGCCTCCGTGAGGGTTGCGGTTCTCGGATCGCCGTGAGATCGGTTGCCGGTCGCCACCGACCGCTGCCGGAACGTTCGCGTCGGAGACACCCGTCACGGGTCCGGGCCTCGGGCCATATATTTAAATTAGTGCGGCGACTATCGCCCTCATGGCCGTTCACGGCCGCCCGGCTCTCCGAGACCTGTTCGACGACTCGCCCACTCCCCACATCGCTCACCCGCCGGAGACGCATCACCGGGACGTCTACGTCGCCACCGACGGGTCGTACCGCGAGTCCGGCGGTGGACTGGGCGCGATCATCGAAACCCGGTCGGGCGAACGCCTCGCGCGCGTCTCACTTCCCGATATCGCCCCGAACAACAACGTCGCGGAGTATCGGGCGCTCCACCTCGGACTGGACGTGCTGGCCGGGCACGTTCCGCGAAACTCACGGGTGGGAATCTTGCTTGATCACGACGACCTCGCCGCGAACGTGAACGCGACGATCCTCTCGCATCGATCCCCGAACGGCGACGTTCCCCACACCGTCTCGCTTCCAGCGAACGTCGAGAACCACTGGCGCGGCATCCGGGCACGCCTCGCCGGGTTCGACTCCGTCCGGGCCGCGCGAATCGCGAGCGAACAGAACCCTGCCCATCCGCTGGCGAACTCGCCCGAACACTACGCGCACCTCGATACGACCGACGACCGTCGAAACCGCCGCCCCGACCACCCCGACGGACGCACCCCGATCCCCCCACCGTCACGAGCGGACCGCCACGCGAGCGACTAGCACATCCGAGTCGATACGGCGATCGAAGCTCAAGTTACTTACAGTTTGAGGATTCCCGGCCGGTCGATCATCACCGCGCCGTCTCGACTCTCGACGGTCGCCGTCGGCCACTCGCCGGTTGACGTCAGCACTTCGACCGCCGCCCCGTCGACGAGCACCGTGTCCTCGCTCTTCGCGCCCTCGACGGTCGGGTTCCACGCGTACGCCATCGGTGATGTGACCGGTTCGTCGAGCGTCGGCGTGGCGATCCACTCCCGTCCGGCGTATCCGGCCGCGCCACCCTGATGGTGTTCTCGCCACTCGTCCGGCCAGCCAACGTTTCCGTAGGCGTCCTGAATCGCGGCGAAGACATCTGCGGCGGTTCCACCGTCGAGTGCGGCCCGTCGGGTCGCGGCGATCGCTTCGGTCTCGACGCTCGCAGCCGCGCCGTGGCGCTCCGGTAACCAACTCGGCGGGTCAAATGCGACCGTTCGGCTGCAGCTCGCGTGGAGTCCGTCACGCTCTGCGGTCACCGATATGACCGCATAGCCTCCGAGTACCGTATCGGTCGGCACGCAGTGTCGATAGCGACTCGCCCGGTCCTCGCCACCGACTAAGACCACCGGCGCGTCGATCCCGCGGGCTCCGAGCGCGATCCGAAGCGCCGTGGCGACCTCCCGTTCGGTGTCCCCCGATTCCAGCTTCCGGCAGACGGTCTCGACGGCGGCGGCCGTCTCTCGACCGAGTTCACGATACCGTTCGACCTCGTACGGTTCGAGCGGATGGCGGAGCGACGAGGGATCGACCCGTTCGAACCCCGGGACGTCGAAATCCGCCGCGGCGGGCGTTCGGGAGCGGTTGGCGACCGCGGTCGCGAGCGAGCCGTCGAACCAGTCGTATCGGTCGACCGGCACTCCGTCGAACTCCTCATCACGGAGGCGGTCAGCTTCGATCGAGTCGGCAACGACGGTGAGTTCGAAGCCGTCGTACCCGACTGCGGCGAATCCGACGGGAGCACGCCGGTCGATAACGTTGCGTCCATCGGCGAGCCACGCGAACGAGGCTGGCTGAGCGAACCACACGGCTTCCAGATCGTTCCCGGCAAGGAATTCGTCGAGGCGGTCGTGCTTCGAAGTCATTACGTTCCGATGGGACCCCCTACGTTGAAAACCCTCCGGCCTGTGACAGTGGATCCCGACCGGATCCGTATCGTCCGTAAAACACCCGGAGAAGCCATACGTCACCATTTCCGCGTTGTCACACGAAGAGCCGACGTGGTCGATCACACCGTTGGATGGCCGATTCTCACGTCGTGGGAGCGAGCCGAGAGGAATTTAACCGACCAGTTCCGACGTTCGGACGATATCCGTGACCCTCTCGCACTCCCGGTTCAGGCAGTTGCTGGTGACCACGACCGCCCTCGCGGTCGGTCTCGTCCTGCTCGGCGTGTACACCGCGGCGGAGGGAGCCGGGTTGGCGTGTGACGGGCGATGGCCGCTGTGTGACGGCTGGATGGGGCTGTTCCCCGCGAACTGGCCGAGCTTCGTCGAGTGGTTCCACCGTCTCGTGGCGATGATCGTCGGCTTTCTGATCCTCGGGACGGCGCTCGCGGCGTGGCTGGCCGACGTCGATGGACGGATCAAGGGCGCGCTCGCCGCCGCCGTCGTCGCCCTGCCGATCCAGATCTGGCTCGGCGCGGAGACGGTGCTCGCGTACACCATCATCTCGCTGACTGCTCACTTCGTCGCGGCGCTCGTCATCCTCGCGTTGTTGACGGTCGCGGTCGCGTGGACGTATGGGCCGTCGGCGACCGATCCCGAACAGATTCGGCGCACGCTGGTCGCCACCCTCGCGCTTCTCCCGGTGTTCGTCGCGTTCGCCCCTGGGATGCTGTTCGTCCACACCTCGACCGTACAGGTCGTCTACTACGGGCTCGGCGTGTGCCTGTTCGTCGCGCTCGTCGCCGTGACGGCGTGGTCCGGGCTGCTCGACCGCCCCATGCTGTCGCGGGTTGGCATCCTCACGGCCACGGGGGCCGTCCTGATCGGCGCACAACTCGTGATCGGTCGGCTGTACTACTCCGACCTGCTCAACCTGCTCGA
>SKSS01000017.1 GCA_007122875.1 Salinarchaeum sp.
CCCTTCAACCGTGCGCCGTCGCCGACCCGGACGACGGCGTCGGGTTCGTCGGCCACCTCCTCTCGAATCACTTCCACGGCGTCTCGAAGCGGGACCTGGAACGCGGCGACGACGAGGTCGCCCGCGATCACAGCGATGCCCGGCCGGTCGCCCGGATCGACGCCGACGACGGTTCGCCCCTCGTCGCCACGCAGGCTGGCCATCGTCTCGTCGACGGCCCGGCGTGGGTGTTCCGGGTCGGCGACGACGACCGGAACGTCGTCGGGAACGACGGCATGCTCGTCCAGGGCGTCCCCTTCGGCCGTGATCACGGCCGTCGTCCCGTCGGGAAACTCCGCTCCCACGTCGAGGGTGGTGAACGTCACCTCACGGTCGCGGAGTTCGCCGACGACGGCGTGGTACACCTCGAAGTCCTCCGTTGCGACGACGATCACTACAGAACGGTTGGCGAGCGACCGGTGAAAGCCCTTCCGAGGCGGACGAAGGGACACGATGCGGGAAGGCAGCGGAGGGGGTCGGGACCGCGGACTTTTTGCCCGGGACGCACCAACGCCACCCGTGAACGAGGGCGACCCGATTCCGACGGGGTGTGCGTCGATCGACGAGTTGCTGGGCGGTGGGTTCGAGCGAGGAACCGTCACACAGCTCTACGGGCCGCCAGCCGCCGGGAAGACGAACCTCGCGCTTTCGGGCGCGATCGAGGCCGCTGCGGGCGGCGAGACCGCAGTCTACCTCGACACCGAGGACCTCTCGATCGACCGGTTCGAACAGATCGCGGCCGCGCGCGCCGCCGACGATGACGCGCTCGATCGGCTGGCCTCCCGCGTCGTCGTCCAGTCCGCCCACGATTTCGACGAGCAGGCCGAGGCCGTCCGCGATGTGGCTGACTTCGCCGAGCGTGCCGGCTTCGTCGCACTCGACAGCGCCACCGGCTTCTATCGCGTCGCGCGTCTTGACGAGAGCGACCGGGACGCCGGTGACGCCCTTCGGACGGTCGCAAACCAGGTGACCCACTTACTCGGACTGGCACGCCGACACGACATTGCGATCGTGATCACCAACCAGGTGTTCTCCGATCCCGACGGGGACGACGCCAGACCGCTCGGTGGTCACACGCTCGAACACTGGAGCGGAGCGATCCTTCGACTCGATCGCTTTCGTGGCGGCAATCGACGGGCGACGCTGGAGAAACACCGGTCGAAACCGGCCGGCGAGACCGCACGGTTCCGGATCACTGGTGAGGGACTCGCCAGCGTCGACGGACCCTGATCAGTTCGTTCCGGTGGCCTCCTCGTACTCTGCCCGCGAAATCGAGTAGCGGTGACAATCGAAGACCTCGTCCTCGACCGCCAGGAAATTCCGGAGGCACCCCTCGTACCGCCCGCCGAACCGGTCGACGTACCGTTCGATCGCCCGTTTCGATGCCTCGTTGCCGTCGATGTATTTCACTGCCACGGCCGCCAGGTCCAGTCGATCGAAGGCGACTTCGACGAACAGTTCCGCGCGCTCGCCCGAGTATCCTCGCCCCCAGAACCGTTTTCCGAGGACGATCCCGAGCGTGGCGACCTGGCGGTCCCAGTCGGGGTACAATCCGGTGAATCCGGCGGTCGTTCTGCCACCGTCCTCGTCGGCCTTCGGACGGACGACGTACTTCGCGCCCTCTCGGTCCTCCCACTGCTGCTCGGCACGAGCAATGAAATCGGATGTCTCTTTTACTGTTCGGTGGGGACCGAAGTCGACGTACTCGAAGACCCCCTCGGCGTTCGGGCCCGGACCGAACACCTCGTGAAGGGCGAACACGTCCACGTTCTCGCGGTGTAGCGGTTCGAACGTGAGCCGCTCGGTTTCGAGCGATTCCGGGAACATGGGCGAGGTGACGGGGGCCGGGACGGTAACGGTTCCCGTCGCTCGTGCGCGTGGGACGACTATTCTCTACCCCGTCTACGACGGCTTCACCGACCCATCCACGACAGATACCACAGCAGCGCGTAACCGAGCACGAGGCTCACGGCGGTCATCACCAGGACCACGAGGAGTGACGCCCGAAGCTGAAGCGCCATCAACCCGCCCGAGAGCCCGACCAGCGTGACGAATCCCGCCCTCGATCGGGTATTGTCTACACGAGCGCTCGGTGGGCGTCGGCGTCGGGCCATCATCGGTCCCCTGGCGTGTGCCGGAAGCCGAACTGCCGACAGTCGGTGGTCGAGAGTGCGGATACGACGGTCAGAACGGAGCGGTTGGCTGTGGTCGGTGCGACGGTCACGCGAATCCCCGATCGACCTCGTCCTCCCGGATGATGTCCTCGAACTCCGCCTCCAGGGCCTCCTCTGCGTCCTCGAACGTCGCCGAGAGTTCGTCGAGACCCTCGGGCCGATCCGCGTGTTCGAACTCCATCGGGCCGAACGCTGGGCTCTCTAGAACTTCCATCACGTCGTCGAAGAGGGCGGAGGGCGTCGTCGGCGCGTCGGCGTGGGCACGCACGACTTCCTCGACGGCCTTCGCCTTCGATTCGGCGTCCGATTCGTCCTCCGGCGGGGAGCGAACGGCGAACCGGCCGGCGTGGTGATCGTCTCGCGGAAGGTACGATCCGATCTCGTCGTCGAGCTTTCGGGCGATCTGTCCGCCGACGCCTTTGACCTCGAACGGATTCTTCGCGTATGTCTTCAGCCCGTAGACCCCACCCGATGGGTGTGCGAGATAGAGGTCCTCTCCGAGTCCACTGGCTCGGTTACCGCCGATGGCCCGCCAGCCATCGGGGTCGACGTTCTGCTCGACGACATCCGCGACGATGTCCTGCCACTCTCGAACCCGCATGACAGCGGCTAGCGTGGGGTTCGAAATGAACGTGTCGGTACCGCCCGAACCGTATCCGGTCCCCACTCGTGGACCGACATCGGGTATTCGGAAGAATCGGCGTCGACGACGGCCGTACGATGTGTGAGTGTACCGTACGTGACGTGACTGGATCGAACCCAGTTCGCATCGATATTCGGTCGATGTACCTCGTGTTACGCTTCAGCTTCTCCAGTACTATCACCATAAAAAGCTAATAACAATACTGATAGATATGTTAAGTTAATTATATTTCCTCGCGGGACAACGTCCACTTGTATGTCCGACGACAACCGACTCACGACGTACCTGTCCGAGAACCCCCGAATGATCGGCGTCCTGTTCATGATCACGCTGTTGCTCACGCAGGTGGGCAACGGCGCGGCGGCAGCGGGCGGATCGACGCCCGGCCCGTAACCGATCAAAGCCGGCGGCGAATTTTTTCCGGAGTGACGATCGATCCGACGGCGGAGTGTGGACTCAGATCACAGAATGGACGACGTGACGTCCGTCGACCAGACGAGTTCGCCGTCGATCACCGCCGGGAGCCGCTCTAGGTGGAGCTGGTGGAGCAGTTCCGGCAACGACAGCGTGACCGGCGGCAGTTCACCCCCGATGAGGTAGTGTTCGTCCTGTCCGATGCCGAAGGGCACGTACGCCGTTCCCATCCCCATCTCGCCGGTTGGGTACGTCAACAGGCGAACCACGTATCCAGCGTCGACGCGGTCGATGAGATAGCAGACGGCCGTGCCACTTTCACACTGTGCGACCTGGACGCTCCCGTCGCCGACCACGGCGTAGTGACTGCCAGCAGTCCCGTGTGAGCGAGCGAGCGCGAGCGCACTCCGTAGCGTGAAGCCGGCGTTGAGCAGGCCCGCGACGAGCTTTCCCAGCTCGGTCGCCCGCTCGTTGGTGACCGCTCCGTGGGTGACGATCCCACCGATCGCCCCGGCATCGACGAGTGCGAGCCCCTGATCGTAGGATCGACAGCCGTTCAGGAGGAACGTGCTGACGCCGGTTTCGGCGACGGTTTCGGCGTCGAGAACGCCATCACGGCACACGAACCCGTTCTCCTCGACGTGGCCGACGTAGTGGAGGAAGTCGGTCCGCCCCGCGAGCGTTCGTCGAAGCTCTTCGACCGATAGCTCCCGTTCGATCACGACCTCGAACGGAAGTTCGTCTCGGTCGCCGTATCTGTCCTCGGCGACGAGTTCCGCAGCCATCTCGGCGTCGTTACAGACGAGCGTGATGTCGACGTCCTCGTCGTGTTCGGTTCGCCATCGGTTCTCGAATGCCCGTTTCGAAATCGCGTTCGCGCCCATCGGCCGGCCGGGGCCGATCCAGACCTGTTCGATGGCGTCCGTCGCGTGCGGTTCGACGTACCGTTCGTTCTGGGGGGGATCAATCCGGGTTGGCCCCCGTCCTGCCTCGCGGACGAACGCCTCGATAGCCGGTGGAGGAGGCGGTGGCGTTTCCACTGGATCACGTTCGACTCGAATCGTTCCGAGTGCATTCACTACGTACGGAAGCAGTTCGACGCGTTCGGGCGTCGGATCGACGTGTGCGGACAGCCCCCACCTGGGGAGGAGGTCCTTGATCTCCTCGAACGGGACCGAAAGATACCGACGAACCCGGTCGGCGATCGGCGCGTCGTACAGCGCTTCGAACGGCAGATCGAGCCTCGACCGAGCGGCGCGCGCCTCGTAGAGCTCGATCTGATATAGACCATCGGACCGAACCACACAGTCGAGCAACAGGAGCTGTCGGAGCACCCGATCGATCGCAATGTCGATCTCATCATCGAACGTCCGAATCGGTTCGCCGTGTGCGAGCAGCCGGGGCTCGGATCCGGGGACGACGGTCGCACCGAGATAGTGTACGAGCGTCGCCGTCGCGTAGATTGACCCGACATCGCGTGGTACCTCGATCTGGAGGCCGGTGTCGGGCGGTTCGGCAGCCGCCGGCACGTCGAGTCGATCCCCCAACTCAACCTTCGGCGGATGGCCTCGCAGCGTCGGGAACGACCGTTCCGGCGACATCGTTTTCAGGGCCGATCCGAACGTCGAGACCGCAGCCATCAAGTCGTCCGGATCAGTCGTCGTCGTCACCGTCGTCCGGGGACGGTCGTGGTGTGAGCGAACGCCGAGGATGGCGCACGTCGGCTCCCCAAAGTCGATGGCCATGTCGTCGCCCGTCGCCCGCACTGTGAGCGGACCGTCGACGCGGAGATAGCACTTGACCGGCCCGGAGAACTCGACGATCCACGAACCGTCGGGGACCGATACCTCGTCGAACGCGGCACACTCGGTCACCATCTCGAAGTTCTCGTCGCGAACGTAGACGACGACGACGTACGGGAGGCCCACCGTCTCGGTCTCGATCGTCACGGCCTCGTCGACCGGAACCCCAATCGAGTCCGAATCGACGGTCGTCGGCGTGACCGGTGACGTCGTTTCGAGCGGAAATCGTCGTCCCTCGACTGGATCGACGATCGTCACCCCGTCGCAGTCATCATCCGCGTGGAACTGTAGTTCCGTCATCGTCCGAGCGCGAACCACCCCGTGTCGTATCCGGTCTCGGGGAGCCGCCAGCGCTGTTCCGGCGAGCCGTTCCCAGGCCGAAGCTCGATCACCGCGTCGAACAGCGGTTCGAGCGACCGAACCGCTCGGTCGTCGCTCGCTCGTTGCAACACCACGTGTGTGATCGCCGAGGCGTCCCTGACGGCCGCACAGAACGGTTCCAGTACGTCGACTACGTCGTCCGGCCCGTCTCCCGCCACGACCGGCTCAATCGTGTCCACGCAGACTCTGACGTCGGCGGCATCGACGCCGTCGTCGAACGAGGCGATTCGGTCGGTCATCGCATCACAGAGCGACTCGAAGTCGTCTCCGATTCGCTCGACCGGTGGACCGGTATCGAGCGGTCGTTGGGTGGCCGCGGTCGCACTTCGCGTCGCTTCGCCGCCGTCGAGAACGACGCTCTGCTCGGCAGGAAACCCCGCAATCTCGAGCCGTCGGTCGGCACTCGAAGCGTTCCGGCCGTAGAACCCGAACAACGCCCTGCGGTTGACGGCCGGATCGCCGAGCAGAGTGGCGCTGGCCCGTTCGACGATCCGCTCCGGGACGTCGCCGACGACGAGGATCGTCGAGCCGGCCCGTTTCAACGGCGCGAGCGTGGACTCGATGCCGATGCGCCCTCCCGCATCGACCGTCACCTCGTAGCCGTCGATCGAGAGCACCATCCGCCCCCCCTCGCGGAGCGATCCGTCCCCCCGCGGTTTGAGCACCCGATCGAGCGCGTCGACGTCGAATGCCGTCGACAACTGCTCGTACACCTGCTCGGCTTCGCGGTCCGTGACGGTGGCGATGGCGTCAGCGAGGCTCGTCGACAGCGGCTCCGGGCTGACCCAGTCGTGCTGGAACAGGTGTCCCTCCAGTGGGGCAGCATCGAGATCAGTCCCGACGACGCTCATCCGTCCGTCGTCGCCGACGATGACAGTCCCATCGGGAAACGAGACGGCGACACCGAGACGAACCCCGTCCGGCGGATCCGCGTCGACGACCAGTTCGTCGATCGCGTCAGGATCCACCCGGTCGTTGAGCGTCGGAAGATCGGTGGGGTCGACATCGAACGCCTCGGCGGCCGTGAGGACGACGCCGACCGTGATCCCGGCGGACGGCCCGTCACCCCCCAACTGCTCCTCTAACAGGCGGTCACCCGAGATCGTATAGGGCCAGGGCACTCGCCCGACGTCGGAACTCATTGTGCTGAGGAGGGGTCGAACTAATGAAAAGCCATCGGTATGATGGGTGTTGGCATAGATCAACACCTCTCCGTTTCCCCGCCGACGAGCACAGTTGTCCCGTGTTTCCCCGTCGACGAGTACAATCGCCCCGTGTTTCCCCGTCGACAGGCATACTCCGACCGACACGGTTTTGCCGTCGGCCGACCGGTAGCCGGGACGTGCACCTTCGAGGCATCGTGACCGGGGTTGGGGAGGTCAGAACCGTCGACACCAGCTATGGACAGCGGGAACTCGCCGAAGTCACCCTCCAACGCGCCAACAGATCCGACTCGACCTCCGCGGGGTGGCCGAACGCGGCGGGCGACCACGCAACCGTCACGCTGTGGGGCGACTGGTCGGAGACGGTCGCAGATCTCGAATCGGGAATGGAACTGTTGCTCGCCGACGTCGAAGAGCGGGAGTACCGGGGCGAAATCGGATACGACACCACCGCCGACTCGTTCGTGGTCGTCGAGCCTGGTCACCTCGTCGACGTGACGGACGTTCGATCGTGGGTCCAGTGTCCGCGGATTCACTACCTCTCGGAGCTGACAGGCACGCCTCTCGCCGAGCCAGTCATCGTTGGGACCGTCGTCCACGAGGTGTTCGGCGACCTCCTCCGCGGGCGAGGGCTCGACGAGAGCGTCGACGAACGGGTCGCCGAGGTCGGTCTCGACCTCGGGTTGCTCGGGGTGGACGTCGACGCCATCGCGGACACTGTCCGCCAGCACGCGACGGCCATCGAGGGGTGGCTGGCGCAGGGAACGCTCACCGACGAGGACGAGTGGCGAAGCGAACGCACCCTGATCAGCCCGCGATTCGGGTTGAAGGGACGGGCGGACGCGATCCGCCGGGGAGTTCCGGTCGAACTCAAGACCGGCAAAAACGTCCGCCGCGAACCACGGTTTCCCGACAAGATTCAGGCCGCCTGCTACGCCCTCTTGCTCCTCGACCGCGATGTCGAGGTCGACACCGGAACGCTACTGTATACGAAAAACGCCACGCTCGATCGTATGGACGCCGACGGGGATGTCTCCCCGGCGAAGGACTTCTCGATCGGACGTGGCCTCCTCGAATACGCCCTTCGGATGCGCAACCGGATCGCCGCCTTCGAGCGCTCGGGTCGTGTCCCGACCGGCCACGAGGCCGACGCCACCTGCGCGTACTGCTTTGAACGCGAACCCTGCCAGGTCGTCGCCGGGCGACTCGACCAGGAGTCGAAGGCGGGAACCGTCGGCGCGCCGCTCCCGGCCGAAGAGCGGACGTACGTCGAGCGACTCACCGACGCCATCGCCGACGAGCGAAGCGCCGTCCACCGGCAGTACGCCCGGCTCTGGAAGCGAACGGCGGCCGAGCGGGCCGACGCCGGCCGCGCGCTGATCGACCTCCGCCCGACGGTGACGCGACGGCTCGACGACGGGCGTTGGGAGCTACGGGCCGACCGTCCCGGCGGCGGCAGTACCCGCATTCGGGCCGGGGACATCGCGCTCGCCAGCGACGGCGATCCGATCGAGGGGAACGCCGAACTCGTCCGCATCGAACGTGTCGCTCCCGACGTGATCGTCACGGCCGACGAACCGGTCGACCTCCGACGACTCGATACCTATCCCTCCGAGTTTTCGACCGACCGAATGCTCACGGCCGTCCACGACGCGATTCTCGCGGGCGACCGCGAACAGAAAGACGTGCTGTTCGGTCGGCGACCGCCCGCCTTCGACGGGGGGTCAGGATGCTACGTCGCCAACAACGAGGGGCAGAACGCGGCGGTGAACCTCGCGCTGCGCGCCGAGGACTGTGCGCTGATCCAGGGTCCCCCCGGAACCGGGAAGACGCACACGATCGCCGCGATCGTCCGCGAACTGGCCGCTCGCGGCGACCGGGTGCTGCTCGCCGCGTTCACCAACCGTGCGGTCGACAACGCGCTCGACGCCGTTCGGGAGGCGTGGAACGCTCCCGCAGACGGCGATTCGGCATTCACCGGTCCCGACGCGTCGGTCCCGAATCGATCGATCGAGGAGTCGGCGATCCGTCTCGGAACCGAGCGGAGCGTCGATCCGTCGGTTCGAGATCTGTACCTGTCCCGTACGGGCGACCCCGAGAAGCTGGCCGCGCGATTCGAGGAGGCCGCCGTCGTGGCGGCGACGACGGCGACGTGTGGTTCCCGAACGATGCGGTCGGGGTCGTTCGACGTGGCCGTGATCGACGAGGCCGCTCAGCTAACGGAACCGGGAACGCTCGCGGCGGTCGCGCGGGCGGACCGGTTCGTCCTGGTCGGGGATCATCGACAGCTTCCGCCGGTCGTCCGGACCGACGGCCCGCTCTCGCAGTCGCTGTTCGAACGCCTGATCGAGGAGCATCCAGAGGCCGGCGTGATGCTCGAACGGCAGTATCGGATGGCCCAGCGCATTCAGGCGTTTCCGTCCCGCGAGTTCTACGACGGTCGGCTCCGTCCGGCCACGGGAACGGTCGCCACACAGCGTCTCGCGGATCTCGCCGATGTCGATCTCGATGCCCTCCCACCGGAACTCCGTCGACGGGTAGCGTTTCTCGACTGTGAGGGTGACGACGGGGACCACACCGACCGGGACGAAGCCGAGCGGGTCGCGGAGGCGGTTACAGCGTACCTCGATGCGGGCGTGAACCCGGCGGACGTTGGGGTGATTGCGCCCTACCGCGCACAGGTGGGCGAGATCGGTCAGCTGGTTCCCGAGGGGGTGGCGGTGGACACCGTCGATCGGTTCCAGGGCTCAAGCCGGGAGGTCATCCTCGTCTCGTTCGTCGAGAGCGACGCGGTCGACGGGCCGATCTTCGAGGACTATCGACGGGTGAACGTCGCGCTCACCCGCGCGAAGAAGGCGCTCGTACTGGTTGGAACCGCCGACGCGCTCCGAACCGACGATCGGTACGCGCGGATGGTCGAGTGGGCGAGCGAGCGGTAGGACGCGAGACCGATTCCGCCTGCGTTCAGTAGATCACGTACAACAGCACGTAGATGACGAGTCCGAGCGTGAACGAGAGCAGCCACAGCGCCGCGGCGACGCGCCCGATGCGTGCGTGATTCGTGTGAGCCAGCGCGGAAGCCGGCCGTGTCGCGGCGAGGAGGACGACGTAAATCAACAGCGGCACGCAGATCACTGCGAGGAGGACGTGAATCGCCAGTGTCGGAACGTAGACGAACGATTCGACGGTCGCCGGGCCGGGGAATGGAGCGGGACCGAGGTGGGCGACCCGGTAGAGATAGAGACACAGGAATCCGGCGAACAGGACGAGTGCGGATCCCATCGCCAGCCGATGGCGCTTGATGTCCCCGGCGCGGATCGCCCGCCACCCGATCGTGATTGCGCCGATGGCGAACACGCTGATGACGGCGTTGGCGTGCGGAATCGCAGCGAACAGCGATTCGGACGCGGGCGGTAGGGCGGCCTCGGGGATCGCCCCTAGCGCGGCACCGAACACGAGTGCGAGCGCGACGGCGCTGAGAATCCCCGAGAGTGGGACGACGTGCGCACGAGCGCGATTTCGAACCTGCATAACGGGGATTGGCACCTCCGGGGAATAGGTGTTACCCACGCCTGCTCCTGTGTGACAGCCACCACCCTATCGACTCGAAACCGAGTTCGTTGAACTGGTTTTTAAAACCCAGATATAATGTGGACAGTAGAGAAGAATATCTGGGTTTATTTGTACTCTTGACGGTTCATCGGCTTCCGATGAGACAAAGTTTATTACGTCACCGTGCGCGCTCCCCGCGCATGGACTCAATCGGGGCGCTCGAACGGTGCGCCTACTGTCGGCAGTACGTCCCGATCACCCCACTGGAGCTAGGCGACGACGAGGAGTCCTCGCTTCGGGCACGGGTGGCCGTCTGCGAGACCTGTCTACACGACGGCCGGTGACCGCCACGGACAGCGCGGACGGAAACGCTGATAGCCGTTGCGTCACAGCGTTCGAACATGATCGATCTGACGGTGACGACGTTGCACCTCCTGTTCGGCGCGGTCTGGGTCGGTAGCGTCGTCTTCGTGACTATCGCCGTGTTCCCGAGCGCCCGTGACGGCAATCTCGACCCCGACGCGTTCGGGTGGCTGCTCGACCGCGTGGTGTGGTTCTCCCGGATCAGCGCCGTCGTTTTGCTACTCACCGGCGGCCACCTCGCAGGAACGAGGTACACGGCCGAATCGCTCACCGGCACCGCGAGCGGACATCTCGTGTTGACGATGCTCGCGCTCTGGGTAGGACTGATTGCGACCGTCGAAATCGGCGCGTCGAAAGTCCGACGTGGCCTCGACGAGCGAAAACTCCGCGAACCCGCTCACGTCGGAACGACCTGGTTCCGGGTGGCGTCGGTGCTGGGCGTGCTCGTGCTGGTCGATGCCGCGCTGTTGAGCGCTGGCGTTCCGGGGTGACCCCTCCAGGGTTCCAATCGGAACCACAAGGTACGTACCGTTCGGCTGAGTAGCCCCGGCGATGAGTCGGACGAGTACCCGTGAGGACGGTTCCACCGATGACTGAGGTCGTCGCGACCCTTCGACGGCAGCTTCGATACCTCGCATCGACCGATCGAATGGGGAAGTTCGTCTCGGTCGGTGCCATCGGCTTCGTCGTCGACAACGTCGTGCTCGCGCTTTGTTACGGCGTTTTCGGACTCTCGTTGATCGTCGCGAAGCTGATCGCCGCCGAGGCGGCTATCGCGGTGATGTTCGCGCTCAACGAGCGCTGGACGTTCGCGGCGATGGGCCGGTCGAGCGCCCGCGCTGTCGCCCGGCGGTTCGTGAGTTCGAACATCGTCCGTGCGGGGGGCGTACTGGTCGCGACGACCATCCTCGTGGTCCTCTATGAGTTCGCAGGCGTGTGGTATCTCGTCGCGAACGTGATCGGCATCGGGGTCGGATTCGTCGTGAACTACACGTTCGAGAGCCTCGTGACCTGGCGTGTCCACAGACAGTAGTGTCTCCCCGTGAGGGTCACAGTTGTCGACGATCGAGAACGACCCGCCATTCGTCGAAAGGATTTTCCGGTTTCGGAAGCGCTCTCAAGCTATGGAGCGCGACGAGACCCTCGAACTCCTCGCTCACTACGCCGTGTTGATCCTCATCGTTCTCGTAGCCCTGGCCGTCGTCGACGTCGTGGCCCCCGACCTCGGCACCTGGGCTCGGCTTGCGGTCGCAGTGCTGCTCGGAATCCTCTACGCCCCCGTGACCCGCTTGCTCGGGGTTGCCCCCGCGCGCTGGGGCGGGTGAACCGCCTCGGGGTCGAGACCCGAGGCACTCCGCACGTCCCGCCCGTGGACTACTCGCCCGCGGCGTTCGTCTCCCGAACGCGCACGCCTTTTCCCGCGAGGTGACGCATCTGGCGACGGGCGAACGACTCTTCGTCGGTCCCCCTCGTCGCCAGCACGTAGACGAGCGAGCGCCCCTCCGGACGCATCGTCCGCCCCGCTCGTTGGGTTCCCTGCCGACGCGACCCGCCCAACCCCGACGCGACGATCGCCACCTCGGTGTCCGGAATATCGATCCCCTCGTCGGCCACCCGTGAGACGACCAGGGCGTCGAGTTCACCACGACGGAGAGCGTCGAATCGGCGTTCGCGTTCGGGATGGGGCGTCTCCCCGCTGACGAACGGGACGCCGAGTTCGTCGGCCACGTGTGCCCCCTGATCGAGATACTCGACGAACACGAGCGCGGTCGCGTCCCGGTGCCGGGCGAGCAGCCGCCGGATCTCCTCGACCTTCGCAGGGTTGGTCGCCGCGAGCTGTCGACGCGACCGCCCCACGGCATCGCCGTACGCCTCGTGGGCCTCGTCGTCCCATGGAACGTACCTGATCTCGACGGTCGGCTCCGCGACGTGGCCGGCTTCGAACAGCGCCTCCCAGTCGGTGCCGATCGGCGGCCCGATCAACGCGAACACCTCCTCTTCGCGGCCGTCCTCCCGGACGGGACTCGCCGAGAGACCGAGTCGGTGGCGACCCTGTAACGACGCCGTCCGACGGTTCACGTCGGCTGGCACGCGGTGGACCTCGTCGTAGACGATCAGCCCCCAGCGGCGATCCTCGAACAGGAGCCGGTGGCGGTCCATCGACGCGATCCGATACGTGGCGATCGTCACCGAACGGAGTTCCTTCCGACCGCCATGATAGACGCCCACCTGCTCGTCGACGAGCGAGGTGTTCGTCAGCGCGGCCTCCCGCCATTGCTCGGCGAGTTCGCGGCCGGGGACGAGAACGAGCGTCTCCCCGCCGATTTCGGCGGCGACCGCGAGCGCCGTGATCGTCTTTCCGCTTCCTGCTGGCCCAACCAACACACCGGAACCGGACTCAAGAACCCGCTCCACCCAGTCGCGCTGGTACCCCCGGAGGTCCAGCCCGATCGTGAAGTCGAGGGGATCGCCCTCGTCGAGATCACGTTCGTCCCGGATCGGATAGCCGGCGTCGTAGAGCGTTCGCTTGACCTCCGCAAGCGCCTCCTCGGCGATCCACGCCTCGGTGTCGGAGATCGGGGCTCGAAGCTGGCTCTCGTCGAGGTGTTCGCGGGCGACGTTGCCCATGAGTTCCGCCCGTTCGGCTTCGAGTACGACGTAGCCGTCCTCGTGTGTCCGGAGCGTGAACGCGCGCGCTCTGTTCCACTGGTCTTCGATCCACTCCTCCAGTTCCTCGTAGCGGCCGTCAAGTGCCCGGCGAACGGTCGTCACCAGTTCGTCGAGCGTGCGGTGCGGGGTCGCCCAGATGTCCTCCGGGCGGATCTCGTAGCGTGAAGCCCCCTCTGCCGTCACGTCGAGTAAGCGAGCGAACGTCGAGAGCCGCGCCCGTGTGTACTGTTCGGGTCGGTCGACCACGACTTCGCGGCGAGCGGGAAAGACGACGACGCGCTCGCGGTCGACCATCGACGCCCAGTCCGCTGGGTACCACACGACGGGATCCTCGGCGGCGTCGAACTGCTCGACCGCCCCCCGATCGGCCAGTTCACGCAAGGCGTCGTCGGTCGCGGCCTGGGACCGATCGAGTCGGCGCGCGAGTTCGGCAGCCGTCGTTACCGGCCGGCCGAGCGCCGACAGCGTCTCGTGCAGGCGATCGACGTCGAACGGAACGGACTCGCTCTCGTCGGCGTCCTGCCGGTCACAGTCGTCAGTTCCGGTCACGGGTGCGGTTCGGGACGGATCGACTAACGGGTTGTGGCTCAGGACCACTGTCATAAAAAGTACCTTTGTGAACGATACGGAATTCACACAGGTCAAAACTATTGCCGTCAGGCGGTCCTACTAGTCACCAATTTCAAAGAAGGTAAACTATCTGGCGAAAATGCACGACGCGGAATTTGTTATGAACTTATCGGGGATTTCCGGCTCGTAGGTGACCTGGGACGGCATAATGCGGCCTACAACCGTGCGGCTGAATACTACGAAACCATAGCCCCAGAGCGACATCACAACTGGCAGGGTGAACCAGAATTTACGATCCCAATTATACAGTTTCTTGATATAGCCGAAGCGGTCAATATCGATTTCGATACCGAGGACTATGTTGCTATCAGTATTCACTCACTCTCTCATCGAATCGATGCTAAACGTGAATGGTATCCTGAAATCGTGCAGCGTCTTCTTGAACGAGGGGGCTGGGAGTGAATAACTAATACAGATTCATGTCGACGGAAAGTGTTATTAGTTCATCCGTAGTTCATTATCCGAGAGAATTCCATGAGTGACTTCGGAACGGCGTTCGAACACGAACGAGCGGGCGAGTACCGACAAGCAGCCGCCTACTACGCGACTGCTGGATTCAAAAAACTCGTCGAAGAGGAGTTCGAACCGACCAGACGCTCACGGATCGGGGCCGCAATTATCTTACGTTCTATCAGTTGTGACGTGCGAGCAGATGTTGACAATCGACCTCTGGGCCTCAAAGGGCTTGTGGAGTATCTCGCCCGATCTGTACAGGATGAGACTGACGACGAGGTCTTATCAGCGTTAATGGATGAGTGGATCGGTGATCTCTACGTTATGCTCGATGAGCCTGAAGCCGCACGGAGTCACTACCGATCGGCACGAGAAGTCTACGAGCACGTCCGTGAGAGCGAGAAATGGATTAGTAAATTTACTGGATGGGGGTCTGAGGAAGAGTTCGATTATGCATATTACGCCTTTGTCAAGTTCATAACTGCACATGACTATGAGTGGGACAGAGATTACAACTATGAATTTGTCGAGCGAATCGACGCGAAGCTGGCATTCGTCGAACAACATTGCTAACTAGTATATAACATGGTACGCGATCTCCGTCAGTTCCGCTCAACTGGCCCGGATTCACCCATTACTGTCCCGCTACTCGCACCCGCGACCGATACAGCTGGTATCCAGTGACGGCTGATAGCCACCCGTTTCCACCACATAGTGGTCACCTTCGGACCACCGACGGATACCTAGTGACCACATAGCAAAGGACGTCTCCCCCGTCGACCCATCCGGAGGGCGACCGTGGCCCGGCCACGACGGAGCCATCGGTGACCGGCGCTCCGCGACGGACGCCCTCCCGCCGCCCCGATTTTTTGTCCCGCTGGCGCGTTCGGTACTCGATTCGATCGCGGACACCGACGAGGGGTTCCCGTGGCTATATCCTCCTCACCCGCGAGAGCGCTCACCATGACCGACGACACCGATGCTCGATCGAGCGACCCGGCGGAAAACGAAGCGTTTCGGATCGGCGTCTCCCGGTTCTCGATGGAGACGTGTACGTTCTGTCCCCGGCCGACCGGAATCGAGGAGTGGGAATACTACGGCCCACCGTTTCGTGGCGAGGAGGTGCTCGAATCGAGCGCGTACATTCGGGGGTTCGTCCGTCGAACGCGAGAGGTTGCCGACTCCGACCTCGTCGGGCTGTACACGCCCAACCGCCCCGTCGGCGGCTCGTCGGGGAGCTGGGTCACCGAGGAGGCGTTCGAGAAGTACTCCTCCGACATCGCCGAGGACGCAGCCGGGAGCGACCTCGACGCGGTGTACCTCTCACTGCACGGTGCGATGGCGGTCGACGGCGTCCCACGACCGGAAGCCGAAACGGTCCGGCGGGTCCGGGAGGCCGTCGGCGATCGGCCGATCTACGTCACCCTCGATCTTCACGCAAACGTCGACGGCGAGCTTTCCGACGCTGCGGACGCGGTGTTCATCGTCAAACGGTACCCACACTACGACTCCGCATATCAGGGCGAACGGGCCGCTCGCGTCCTCCACCGGCAGCTTCGAGGAACGTACGACCCGACGATGGCCACCCGGAAGCCGCCGGTCATCACCCCGAGCGTGTTCCAGGGGACGGCCGAGTCGCCGGCGATGGAGATCATGGAACGCGCCCGACGCTGGGAGGATCGGGAGGAGGATGTCTTCGTCTCCGTCGCGTTCGGCTTCGCGTACGCCGATGTCCCGAACGCGGGTGCGACCGTGATGGTCGTCACGAACGACGATCAGGAGTTGGCGGACGAGATCGCCGACGACATGGAGGCGTACATCTGGCGCGTCCGCGAGGCGTTCGCCGGGAAGGAACTTCCCGAAACCGAAGAAGGGGTTTCCCGGGCGATCGAGGCCGCGAACGCGGGAGACACACCCGTGATCCTCGCCGATCACGCCGATCGGACCGGCAACTCGACGCACGTCCTCGCCGAACTGCTCCGTCAGGGCGCGAGCGACTTCGCGGTCGCCACGATCAGCGACGAGCGAGCGGTCTCCGAACTCGCCGACCGGGCGGCCGTTGGCGATCACGTCACGATCGAGGTTGGCGGCTACGAGGACGAGTACGCGGGTGATCCCGTCGAGATCGACGGCGAGGTGGAGTATCTCGACAGGTACGACGGCGGCTACCAGTCGTTCGAGACGGTGGCCGTGGTGCGCATCGGCGAGAACGAGCGCGTGATCCTCACACCGGGGCTCAATCAGGTGACCGCCCCCGACATCTTCGACGACCTCGGGATCGACTTCGACGACCTCGACATTGTGGCGATCAAGAGCCGGGTCCACTTCCGACGCGGCTTCGTCGAACCGGGGATTGCGGGCGAGGTCGTGAAAGTCGACGCGCCGGGACTCGGGCCGGCGGACTTGACGACCCTCCCGTATGAGAACGTCCCTGATGATCTCTACCCGTTGACCGAGCGGTAGCCCGACGAATACGGTACTGTCCGGATTCGCGGCCGTCCCGTCCAACTGGGTGACTTCCGGCCACCGTCCACGAGAGCGGTCGCTGAGGAGTCCACGAGAGCGGTCACTCAGGGATGAAGTCGCCCAGAATGTTTGCGTGGGTGTTGTCCACGAGGGGGACGACACCTGCACTGTTGACAGTGCGTGGGACCGGATTTGAACCCCGCCGAGACGGTCGCTCCCGTTGGTCGCGCTGCGTCTCGTCTGGATCGCAACCGGCGAGCCGGTTGCTCACCGGCGGACCCCGACGGGACAGCGCCGCGAGACCGGCTGTTCGCGGGACGCAGCTGCCATGATAGCGGTCACTCGTGATGAAGTCACCCAGAAGTTTTGCGTGGGTGTTGTCCACGAGGGGGACGACACCTGCACTGTTGACAGTGCGTGGGACCGGATTCGAACCGCGAGGACTTCGCTTCGGTCGTCCTCTGGGCTCGAATCCGCCCCACGACTTCACTTCGTTCAGTGCGTGGGACCGGATTCGAACCGGCGGACCCCTACGGGACAGCGCCCTCAACGCTGCGCCGTTGGCCTGGCTTGGCTACCCACGCACGCATACGGCAATAGCTGGTGGGTGAATAAAAGCCCTTTCTATTCGACGGCGGCGTGTGTGTCGATGCCGTCCCGGTGGAGGGTGGGGGGTACCCCCAAACGGGGGGTTGATAAGGCCGGTCCACATACGGGCCGATATGGCAAAGTACTCCACGGGTGGCGCGGGCGGCGGAGGTGACAGCGACGCCTGCGAACTCTGTGGCGCGAACAGCGACTCGCTTCGCGAAGCGACGATCGCCGGTGCCCGCCTCCAGGTCTGTCCCTCCTGCGCCCCCCACGACGACGCCCCGAAGGAGAAGAAACAACGCGAACACGAAGAGACCGGAACGGAACAGAACCAGTCCGATCGCCGCCGTGACGTCGTCCGACGGACGGCCGCCGAAGGAACCAGCCCGATGTGGGACGGCGACACCTCCCACTGGGAGGAAGAGGGAACGAGCTACGACGACGACCCGCTTCCCTACCTCGTTTCGAACTATGGGGAACGGTTAGAGGAGGCCCGACAGGACGCCGGCTACCAACGCGAAGAACTCGCCGAGGAGCTCGGCGTCCGCGAGTCTGACCTGCTGGCGATCGAACAGGGCCGTGCCACCCAGGCCGGCATCGGCGGCTCGCTCGTCGAGGCGTTAGAGGAGATTCTCGACGTAACCCTCGCGGAAGGATAACCTCACACCTCGCACTTCACGAATCCGCGAGACGCTACCCTTTTGCCGTCAGCCCACCTGTCGCCGCTCATGAGTGACTCGCTCGCATCCGCCGAGCCGTACGTGATGTCGTTCGACGCGACCGTCGAGCGCGCAGACGGTAACGAGATCGTCCTCGACGAGACGTACTTCTACCCCGAAGGCGGCGGCCAGCCAGCCGACCGAGGGACGATCGACGGAATCGCCGTCGAGGGTGTCCGATCGGACGGCGAGGCGGTCGTCCACGTCCTCGCCGAACCGGGACCGACCGCCGGAGAGTCCGTGATCTGTGCAGTCGACGCGGCGTTTCGAACCTACTGTATGCGGGCACACACGGCCAGCCACGCGCTGTACGGAGCGGCCCGCGGAACGCTCGCCGATCTCGGTTACGGCGGCTTCGACATCGACGAGCGGAGGGTCCGGATCGACTTCGAGACGACCAGCGACGTCGACGACGAGACCCTCGTCGAACTCGAGCGTCGCGTCAACCGTGTCGTCTGGGACTCACGGCCGGTCACCTGGGAGACCGTTCCCCGCGACGACGCCCTGTCCCGCGAGGAGGTCGCCTTCAACGCCAAGACCGAGGAGGGTGCGAGCGGCGAGACTGTCCGGCTCGTCACCATCGAAGGACTCGGCGACGACGAGCAACCGTTCGACGTCGCTGCCTGCGGCGGAACCCACGTCGAGAACACCCGAGAGATCGGTCCCGTAACGCTTCTGGAGCGGTCGAACCCCGGCGAGGGGCTCACCCGAGTCGAGTTCGCCGTCGGCCAACCGGGCATCGAACGCCGCACCGAGGAGAAAGCAGCCGTCCTGGACGCGGCGAGCGTGGCGGGGACGTCGGTTGCGGAGCTTCCTGATGTCGTCGAGCGACTCCGGACGGAGCGAGAGGAGCTAGAATCGACAGTGAACGAGCTTCAGGGCGCGGTGGTCGAGACGCGAATCGCGGAACTCTGTGAGGAGCCGATCGAACGGGACGGACGCGAGTGGGTCGTCGGGACGGTCGACGGCGTCACCGCGAACGACCTCGCGGGACGGGCCCGAGAACTCGCCGGCGACGTCGCCGATGGGATCGTCCTGACCGGGCGGGACGGTCGAACGTTCGTCGCGGTGGCCACCGCCGACGGCCTGGACGCGAGCGCAGTCGTCGACGAGGTGACCGACGAGTTTGGGGGGGGAGGCGGGGGAAGTCCGGATTTCGCACAGGGCGGCGGCATTGCCGCCGATCCGGCCGACGTGGTCGATCACTTCCGTTCTTGAGTTCCCGAACTCGGGTCTGATCGCTCGTGGGCGGTCGGACCTCGTCGCCGTCGAACTAGCCACCTTTTTGCACGCGCTCGCCGAACGTACGGACATGGAGCTCACGGACGAGCAGGCGGCCATCCGGGACGCAGTGCGGGAGTTCGCAGTCGAGGAGATCAGGCCGACCGAGCCGGCGGCCGATCGGGCGCAGACGTTTCCCGAGTCGGTCTGGGACGGTCTCGCGGAGCTCGACCTGACCGGACTGACGACGCCCGTCGAGTACGGTGGCTTCGACGCGGATCGGCTGACCTACAGCGTCGTCAACGAGGCGGTGGCGTACGGCGGTCTCTCGGTTGCGACCGCGTTGTCGGTACACTGTCTCGCAACGTCCTGCATCGCTCAGTTCGGCAGCGACGAACAGAAGGACCGATGGCTGCCGGAGATGGCCGCGACTGGACGGCCGGTCGGGGCGTTCGCACTCTCGGAGCCCCACGCTGGCTCGAACCCCGCGGAGATGAGTACGGTCGCCCGCCGGGACGGCGACGAGTACGTACTCGACGGTCAGAAGCAGTGGATCACGAACGGTGAGCGAAGTGGGGTCGTGATCGTCTTTGCCCGGACCGACCCGGACGATCCCGGTTCGATCACGCAGTTTCTCGTCCCGAAGGAGACCGAGGGGTTGTCGGTCGGCGAGAAGGAGTCCAAACTCGGTCTCCGCGCGAGCGATACGACGCCGCTCACCTTCGACGGTGTCCGGATCCCGGCGGAAAACCGGCTCACTGAGGAGGGTCGTGGGTTGGCGGCCGCCCTCTCGATTCTCACCGGCGGACGGATCGGCATCGCCAGCCAGGCGGTCGGTCTCGCACAGGCCGCGCTGGACGAAGCGATCGAGTACGCGGGCGAACGCGAGCAGTTCGACCGACCAATCGGTGAGTTCCAGACGATCCGCCACAAGATCGCCGACATGCAGACGAACGTGCAGGCATCCCGTCTGCTCACCCGTGATGCGGCCGCCCGTGAGGATCGGGGTGAGGATCCGACGATGGCCGCGAGCATGGCGAAGTACTTCGCCAGCGAGGCGGCAGTCGACGTGTGCAACGAGGCCGTCCAGATCCACGGCGGCTACGGGTACGTCACCGAGTTCGATGTCGAACGATTCTACCGTGACGCGAAGATAACGACGATCTACGAAGGCACGAGCGAGATTCAAAAGAAGGTGATCGCCCGGGAGTTGCTGGGCGAGCCGTGACCGACTGCTCGAACTGAACTCCGTGACCAATCCCGCGAACCGAATCCCTATTGTGTCCGCGTTCCAACCGGCGAGCGTGATCGATGTCGATACGGACTACGACGCGGTGGTCTACGACCTCGACGGAACGCTCGTTCGTCTCCGCGTCGACTGGGAGACGGTCGCAACGGAGGTCGGGAGCGTACTCGACGCCGCCGGGTTCGAGCTTGACGGGAGGGATCTCTGGGGAATGATCGATCTCGCCGACGAGGAGGGACTCCTCGGGCGAGTCGAGGAGACGATCGCACCCCACGAGAAGGCTGGTGCGCGGGCCTCCTATCCCGTGTTGGGTGCGGATCACCTCACGGAACTCGCGCTTCCGGCGGCAGTCTGCTCGCTTAACTGTGAGGACGCGTGCCGGATCGCCCTTCGAGAACACGATCTCGATGACCGAATCGAAGCCGTCGTCGGACGTGACTCGCTGTCGACGAGAAAGCCCGACCCGGAGCCGTTGTTGACAGCGATCGACTCGCTTCCCACCTCGCCCGAACGGACGGTGTTCGTCGGCGACTCGAAAACCGACGAGGTGACTGCGGAGCGAGCGGGCGTTCCGTTCTCGTACGTTGGAGACGGTCCGACGGATCTCTGATTCGTTCGGTCTTCCGAGCTACTCCGGCGACGGGGAGTCCGCTTCGTCGTCGAGACGCCATCTGGCGTACAGAAAGACCGAAATGCCGGTGAGCAACCAGACGATGGCTCCGACGCGGACGGCGAACTCGGCGCGATCGGCCCACGTCGGGAGATCGGCGGGAATCGACAGCAGCGCAACGATGGGGGCACCCAGAAGGATCGTGAGCAGGAACGTGACCTGCATCACCCAGCCGTAATCGATGCCGTCGGGATCGGTTCGCTCGACGAGTTCGGGCACAGGTGGCTGTTCGCGTCCGATTCCAAAAACGTGCCGTTCCGGTTCGTACGGTGGCCCGGTCCCGTCGGAGTCCACCAGGTCGATCCCGGCGGCTTTTAGCGCCTCGGCCCGTCACTACAGTCGATGGTCGTCGAGGTCGAGCGGACGTTCGAGATCGGCGTGTCGGTCGAGGAGATCTGGACGCTGATCGCCGATCCGGCGGTACGAGCGGCGGCGATCAGTGTCGTGACCGCGTACGAGGTCGAAAACGGGCGCGCAACCTGGCACCTGAAGCTGCCGATCCCGTTCGTCCGACAGACCGCGACGGTCCGCACCCGCGACATCGAACGCGATCCGCCACGATACGTCCGGTTTCGAGGTGACGCCAGCGTAATGCGGGTCACCGGCGAGCACGAACTGTCGCCGACCGACCGGGGCTGTCGCGTCCGCAACCGCTTCGTCGTCGAGGGACGCGTTCCGGGGGTCGAGTCGTTCTTCAAACGCAACATCGACGGCGAAATAGAAAACCTCCGCCGTGAGTTGATCAGCCGCCTCGACGCCGATTCTGAGGGACACCGGACGTAACCGGAACTCGGCGCTCGCCCTGGAACTCGTTTCCAAAAGTCTTTGACGACGCCCCCGCTAGAGCGGCGTGATGGACGAGGTCGGCACGAGCCGGAACGCGGCACGCGAGGCGGTCAGGGACGTCGAGCCGCAGCCGCTTCGGACCCGGATCGACGACGTGCTCGCCGAGGCGTCGATGGCCCCGGGGGTCCTGACCGCCCGCTGTGCCCGTGCGGTCGACCCCGGCGTCGACCTCGACGCGCTCGCCGAGGTGATCGCGGGTGTCCAGCTCAGCTACGACGGGCTTCGACTCACCCGACAGCTCGTCCACGAGGAACCGTGGGTGACCGATGAGGAGCAACTCGATCCGAACCTCGACGTGCTCGTCGCGGACGTGCTCGTCGCGCGCGGGTTCTCGTTGCTCGCCCGGACGCCAGCCGTCGACAAATCCGTCGAGATGGTGCGGGCGTTCGGCAGCGATCAGACGCACCGCCACGAGGCGGGTGACGACGCCCCGCGGCTGGATCGGGCGCTCGAACTCAACGCGCTCCAGCTCGCGGTCATCGCGGGGACGACGGCCGTCGGAGGATCGGTGACGCCCGAACTGCGCGAACAGGCGACCCGAATCGGCCGGAGCAGTGGCGTGCCGCTGGCCCCGGCCGAGGAGATTCTGCCGAAATCGACCGCATTAGAGGTGGCGGTCGGCGGCCCGGAGCCGCGTCCGGACGAGGCGATTCGACGGTCGGCGACCGATCCCTGATCGCCCGACGGCCGGGGTGGAATCGAAACGCCTAAAGAGTCCTCGGGTGCAATCTTCAGTCGCCTGCCTGGGTAGCTTAGCGGTAAAGCGCGTCCTTGGTAAGGACGAGAGCCCGGGTTCAAATCCCGGCCTAGGCTTCCGCTCCTCACGTCTGGTTTGTGAGCGCCGCTTCCTCGGTGTGTCGATGTTCGAAGTGAGAGTTCAGTACTCAGACCCAGATAGATAGCAAAACGCTCGTTGAGCGATCTCCGACAAGAGATCCGAACTGTTTTTCGCTGGCGAACGGAACATCGATTATGAGTGAAGAGTCACCGAGCGGCATTACACGCCTTGGTAAATCAGGTGTAGGCGTGATTCTCGGTGGCGTCCTGTTAGCTGTAAGTGTCGCCTTCGTCCCGTTTTGGGTAGCAGCACTCGTCGTCTGTTTGTTCGGCGTTGGGAGACTGGGATTCGGTACTCGTCTCGAGACAACGCAACGTGGACTTGGTATGGTAGCTGTCGGCACAATTGCGCTCATTGAAGCAACGCCTGGCGTCGGACTGGGGATCGAACCGCTGGTTCTCGCTAGCATTGCGATCGTCTTCGGTGCACTAGACATCGTAATCGGTGCACTACTGGACCGAATTCGCCGCCGCGAGTGACGCAAGCGTTTGGGGCACGAATCCGCCGAGAACCGACCGAGACCCATCGATCAGGGGTGTGTTCTATATAGTCACTTATCCCGATATGGCCGGCTATTCCCAGAGATAGATAGATACACTCCCGAATATATAGCTATTAGAACACTTCTTATGGCGTAACTCAGTAGAGCCAGGTGATGGCACAAAGCCATGACCCCGAGATTCGGCGCATCACCCGAAGAACTGCAATGACGACAATTGCCTCCATCGGGGCGGTGAGCATTGCCGGTTGCATGGGCGGCGGTGACGAAGGTGGCGTATCGGGAACTATCGAAGCATCCGGTTCAAATACCGTGGCACCGATTACCCAGGTCGCTGCCGAGGATTTCGAGGCGGAGTACGCTGATGTCCAGGTCAACGTCGAACCGGAAGGCACCGGCGCTGGCTTTCAGGAGTTCTGTCAGGCCAACTCCGCGTTCCAGAGCGCAAGCCGGGAGATCACGGACGAGGAAATCGACATCTGTGGTGACCACGATGTCGAGTACACGCACTACACCGTCGGACAGGATACGCTCGCGGTGGGTGTCCACGAGGACAACGACTGGTGCGAGCAGATCACGCTCGATGAGCTAAACGAGATCTGGGAGTTCGAATCCGATGTCGAGCAGTGGAGTGACGTTCGCGACGAGTGGCCCGACGAGGACATCGCACTCCACGCCCGCGATTCCGCGTCAGGGACGTTCGACTACTTCACCGAGCACATCAACGGCGAGATGGGCAACATCCGCGACGACTACTCCGCGACGAGCCAGACGGACGAGATCTGGGACGCTGTAGAGGACAACGAGTACGCCATGGGTTGGGGTGGTGTCGGCCACCTCCGAAGCCTTCAGGACCAGGACGGTACCCTCAAGACCGTCGAGGTCGAGAGCGAACTGGACGGTGAGTTCTACCCGCCAGAAGAGGAGTACATCGAAGGCGGTGAGTACTCCCCGCTCGCCCGCCCGCTCTTTTTCTACTTCAACCACGCTGAACTTGAGGAGAACACGGACCTCATTGCCTCGTTCGCCCGCTTCTACATCAACAATCAGCACGAGTTCGCGACGGAGGTCGACTTCTACCGGGCCACCGACCAGGACATCGTGGACAACCACGATCAGCTCGATTCGGTCCTGGAGGACATCGGTGCGGATCCCGACGACATCACCGTCGAGCGACAGGATCCCTGAACTGTAGCGGTAATCACCGTTCACCACCACCATGAGTACTGAAACACAATCAGAATCAGGAATTTCGGGCGACGACGGCCTCGAAAGCGCACACGAGGCTAACAGACGCATCCGGCGGCTCTTGTTCGGCTGTGCGGCGGTCACCGTCGCAACGACCGTCGCGATCTTTCTGGTCCTGTTCGACAACGCAGCGAGTTACTTCTTCGGCGCACGGGTGAGCGAGATTCTGTTCGCTGGCGACGCCTTCGAGCGGACGGTAACGTTCATCGAGTTCTTTACGGGCACCCGTTGGGCCCCCGACCACTCGACGCCAGCCCACGGCGTCTTGCCGATCGTCTGGGGCACACTCGCGATCACGATCGGTGCCGGCTTGGTCTCGATCCCGATCGGAACCGCGACCGCGCTGTACCTCTCGGAGTACGCCTCAACAGAGACACGAAACAGGCTCAAACCGATCCTCGAGGTGCTCGCTGGTATCCCGACGATCGTTTACGGCTACTTCGCCGTCTCCTTTCTGACACCTGTGGTTGTAGACGGCATCGCCCGCCACCTAGTAGATCCCGTCGGGCGCGGGGTCCACGCCGTCGGTACGGCATTGCCCGGGTCGGTTGAGATCCGAAACGCCGAGGTACACTTCGGTGATGCCGTCGTCGCAGCTGGCGAATCGATGATCGGCATCACCGTCGGCCGGTACAGTATGCTCGGTGGAATCCTCGTGGTCGGCGTGATGACAATACCGATGGTTTCGTCGATCAGCGAAGACGCGATGCAGGCAGTTCCGGACGAGCTCCGAAACGGAGCCTACGCGTTGGGTGCGACGAAGTATCAGGTGTCGACGCGAATCGTCCTCCCGGCGGCCGTCTCGGGCATCTTCGCGTCGTACATTCTCGCGCTCTCACGGGCGATCGGCGAGACGATGGCGGTCACGCTCGGAGCCGGGTTCAACGCCAACCTGACCGCGAACCCGTTCGCCGAGATCATGACGATGACCGCGTACCTGGTCTCGATGGCCCGCGGTACCAGCGCGGTCGGAACCGTCGAGTATCAGAGCCTGTTCGCGGTCGGGCTGTTACTCTTCTTGATGACGCTCACGATGAACCTGCTCAACGACCGGCTGAAACAACGCTTCCAGGAGGTGTACCGATGAGTTTGGGACGGGGTGAAGAACTCTTTGCGGACATCGATCTCCGGCGTGAGAAGCTCCACAACCGCGCCTTCCACGCCATCCTCGTTGCGGCGTCGCTGTTCGGACTCGTGATGTTGGTGCTGTTGATCCTCGACGTTCTGTGGGAGTCCTACCAGGGGCTTACAGTATTTCAGATCGACCTCGTCCAGTTCCTCACGCAACCGTCGTCCTCGCGCGCCGAACGGGCGGGCTTTGGGGCCTCGATCCTCGCTTCGATCTGGCTGATGGTGCTGACGGCTATCCTGGCGTTTTTCCTCGCCGTGGGTTGTGCGCTCTATCTGGTCGAGTACGCGCCGAGAAACCGGATGACCCGGTTGATTGAGGCGAACCTCGCGAATCTCGCTGGGGTTCCCTCGATCGTCTACGGACTACTCGTTCTCGCGCTGATCGTCAACGACGCTGGCCTCGGGTCGGTCATCCTGGCGGGCGCGATCGCCCTGGCGCTGCTCATCGTCCCGATCATCATCGTCGCCTCGATCGAGGCGATTCGGGCGGTTCCCAGCGGCGTTCGGGACGGCTCCTACGCGATGGGTGCGACCAAGTGGCAGACCATCCGACGCGTGGTACTCCCACAGGCAATGCCGGGCATCCTCACCGGAACGATCCTGGCGCTCGCCCGTGCGATCGGGGAGACCGCACCGCTTATCATGGTTGGAACAATGCTCCACGCGACACGCTACCCGGACGGCCCGTTCGCGTCGTTCAGCGCGATGCCCACCCAAATTTACAACTGGACCTATCAAGCCGACCGGATGTTCAACGGGCTTGCCGCCCTCGGAATTGTTGTTCTGTTGATCTTCCTGGTCGTGCTGTACGTCATCGCAGGGTACCTGCGGAAACAGTACGAAGCGGAGGGAACCCTCACCAATGTCTAGTAACATGACAGATACACCCGACGAAACACTGATCGAAACCGGCTTCGAGGTTGAGGCCGACAGAACCCACGAGCAAACCGACACCGAGGCGATACTCCAAAGCGAAAACCTCTCGGTGAACTACGGAGACGAGCAGGCCCTGGACGACGTTACGATCGAGATTCCCGAAAACCGAGTGACGGCAATCATCGGTCCCTCGGGCTGCGGGAAGTCTACGTTCCTGCGCTCGATCAATCGCATGAACGACCGGATTCGAAGCTGTGCGGTCGACGGCGAGCTGTACTTCCACGGGAAGAATGTCTACGACGACGATGTCGATCCCGTCGCCCTACGTCGGAAGATCGGGCAGGTGTTCCAGGCGCCGAACCCGTTTCCCAAATCGATCTACGACAACGTCGCGTACGGACTCCGGATCCAGGGGCGCGACGATGAAGTCGACCTCGACGAGGCAGTCGAGCGTGCGCTCCGTGGGGCGGCACTCTGGGACGAAGTCAGTCACCAGCTCGATTCGTCAGGACTCGATCTCTCCGGCGGCCAGCAACAGCGGCTCTGTATCGCCAGAGCGATCGCCACGGATCCGGAGGTGCTCCTGATGGACGAGCCGACATCGGCGCTGGACCCGGTAGCGGCCTCGAAGATCGAGGACCTGATCGACGAACTCGTCGAAAAGTACACCGTCGTCATCGTCACGCACAACATGCAACAAGCCGCTCGTATCTCTGATAAGACGGCGGTGTTCCTCACCGGCGGCGAACTGGTGGAGTACGACGATACGGCGACGGTCTTCGAAAATCCTGCAGACTCCCGCGTCGAAGACTACATCACTGGGAAGTTCGGATAGCCATGGCACGACACGAGTATCAACGAGAACTCGACCGACTCCGCGCGGATGTCTGCTCGATGTCCGACCTCGTCTTGGAGCGGTACGAAGACGCTCTCGAGGTGTACGAAACAGGTAACAGGTCGCTCAGCGAGTCGGTCATCGATGGCGACCACGAGGTCAACGAGCGCTATCTCGACTTGGAGGGTGACTGCATCGAACTGCTCGCACTCCAGCAGCCGGTTGCCGGTGACCTCCGG
The DNA here is from genome assembly GCA_007122875.1 of Salinarchaeum sp. Lineage (GTDB taxonomy): Archaea > Halobacteriota > Halobacteria > Halobacteriales > QS-1-68-20 > QS-1-68-20. Next base: position 27,710 of record SKSS01000017.1, read on the forward strand.
TTCGTCGCTTCCTCGTTCAAGATCGTGACCGATCTCGAGCGAATAGGCGACCTGGCGACGAACCTCGCCGGATACGGGGCAGCGGAGACGACGACGCTGTTGGCTCCGGAAGGAGTCGTGGAACTCGGCGAGAGAGCCGGTTCGATGGTGGCGGATGCGGTCGATGCCTACGAGGTCGAAGATGCCGACATGACGTGGGAGATTGCGGCGCGAGACGACGACTTGGACCAGGCTTGCCGGGAGGCTAGCGAACGGGTCGTTCGCCAGCTACTCGCCGACGACCCGTCAACGCTGTCGGGGACCGAGATCGAAGCTCGTCTGGCAGACGTTTCTCGGACACTGCTTACGATTCGAGATATCGAGCGAGTCGGTGATCACGCCGTTAACATCTGCGCTCGAACGCTGTACATGGCCGAAAACGACGACGGACTGATCTACTGAGCATGGCGTATTCAATACGACCGCCAACCGATGGTGGATCCAATGGCTGAGGACTCTACGCCGGTTGAGCGGAAGGTGCAGCTCACTGGAGGCTCGACGTACACGGTATCCTTGCCAAAAGAGTGGGCAAGTAGCCAGGCCATTGAACCGGGGAGCACCGTCCACATCTACTCCCGTCGGGACTGGCTGGTGTTGACGCAGGCACAAACCGATCGTGACCGGCGGTCTGCAACAATCGTAGCGGGCGGCCGAAATCCACCAGAACTCGCGTTGCACGTCGCTGCAGCGTACGTGGCCGGTTGCGAGGAAATTCGCGTCGAGGGCGTACTCGACACAGCGCATCGGCGGGCGATTCGTGACGCCGTTTCCGGCCTAGTTGGGATCGAGATTCACGAGGAGACTGCCGAAACGATCGTCGCCCGAACCATGCTGGACGTAGCTGATCTCTCACCTAGCCAGACCCTGGTCCAGATGGAGTTGACAACCCTGACGATGCACGAAGAAGCGATCGACGCTGTCCTCACCGGCGATAGCGAGACTGGACGACGGGTCAAACGACAGGACGACGATGTCGATCGGTTGTTCGGATTGATCTGCCGGGAGTTCCAGCGGTCGCTTGTCGACGTGAGCGTCTCTCAGGGTGGAAATGGACTCACAACCTTCGAGTATTACGCGGCGGCCCGGCAACTCGAGCGAGTGGCCGATCACGCCGAGAAGATCGCCGGGGTCGCAGAACGAATTGGAGAGACTCCTCCTGAAGAGGTGACTTCGGACCTCAACGCGCTCGGCCACCAAGCCCGCGACCTGGTTCGTAGGGCACTATCTGGGTTACTCGAAGAGGATGATCCGAATACGCTGAGTGCTGTCGTCGCCGATGCCGAGAGAGTTGTCGAGGAGGCAGAGGCGCTGGATCGTGACCTGTACGAACTCGGGTTGACTGATGGCTACCTACTGGGTACGGTTGTAGACAGTATCATTCGAACCGCTGAATACGGGGTCAACATTGCCGAATCCGGCCTGCAAGTAGCGATGCGAGAACCGAACTCGACGTTTACGGAAGAGAAAACATGACATCGACGCAGAGAAGGAAAACTGACGACAACGACGATCGAACCGCAAAGGATGCCACGAGACTGACTGTTGCGTTTGTTTGCGTCCAAAACGCCGGCCGAAGCCAGATGGCGACGGCCTTCGCTAAACGCGAACGAGACCGCCGAGACCTCGACGTGGAGATTCTCACTGGCGGGACGCATCCGGCCGAACACGTTCATGATGTCGTCGTGGAGGCGATGGCCGAGAAGGGGATCGATCTCTCGAACCGGACGCCTCGAGAGATCTCACACGAAGACCTTCGATCCTGCGATCACGTTGCAACAATGGGCTGTTCGACGCTAGAGCTGGACACCGAGGGTGTCATCGTTCACGACTGGGATCTCGAAGATCCCGACGGTAAGGATGTAGAGACGGTTCGCGAGATCCGTGACGAGGTCGAACGGCGTGTCACAGACCTTCTGGATCGGGTTATGCCCAGAGACAGATAGGACATATGGCTACTGAGTTGTTAGCGATTGAGCTGTTGGTCGCTGCGTTCGCAGGTGGCGCGTTCGGCGCTGCGATTGGAGCATTACCATCGTTCGTGTTTACGGGTGTGCTAGTGATTGTAGGCGAGACGCTGAGAATCGTTCGGCGAGCCGTCAGCCCGGAAGCATCGGTTCCGCAGGTTACCGACCTGATCGCCTTCGGGGTCGTTTTCGGGCCTCACGTCAGTTTTGCAGGAGGTGCTGCGGCAGCGGCGTACGCGGCTCGAAAAGGCTACCTCGACACCGGGGCGTATCATCCAGCCAAAGAGATCACCGTTGGGCTTGGTTCCCGTGTTGATGTCCTGATCGTTGGTGGTCTCTTCGGGGTTGCAGGACACCTTCTCCTGGTCGGATCCGTGATGCTCTCTGCACCCTGGGACCCCGTTGCGATGGGTGTCGTTCTCTCGGCGCTGCTCCACCGCCTCGCATTTGGGTACGACCTCATTGGAGAGATCCGATCAACCAGTCTGTTCGATATGTCTCCATTCGAGCACGAAGTTGCGACAGATGGCGGTCGACCTCTGGTTGAACCGTGGCTCCCCTACATGTATCGCTGGAATGGAGTTGCTCTGCTCGGCGCGCTTGTTGGAATATTGGGTGGATACCTTGCGTATGTGACCGCAAGTCCATTTCTCGGATTCGGTATCAGTGCTGCATCGTTAGTCTTCCTAGTTGCGGGCGTCGATGGAATCCCCGTAACCCACCATATGACTTTACCAGCAAGCACGGGTGTACTAGCGCTTGCTGGCCTATCGATGGGACAGCTCTCGCCGGAAGCGGTAGCGAGTGCAGTTCCACTCTGGCAAGCGCTGCTCATCGGTGCAATCTTCGGACTCATTGGTGGACTAGCTGGCGAATTCGTTCAGCGTGTCCTGTACGCACACGCCGACACCCATCTTGATCCGCCTGCTGCGAGTATTGTCCTCACGACGGCACTCATTGCCATCTTGACAATTATCGGGATCTTCGAAACAGCTGTTTGGATTCCTCACACATGATATCTGAGATGGCTGGATTGTTCACGGAAAATCAAGGAGAAAGCCCCGCCCTTCAGGGCGTCACCAGACCGCTATGCGTTCTGGTTGCCCGCCAGATGAGATCTGGCGACGGGGATGAATCCGACAATACTCTTCACTAGTCCCAGAACGCTTTGATCCGGTCATCAAGACGGGTAAGCACAGTTGCGAGAACGTCTCGCCAATTGTCGGGATACTCAGCATCCGCTCCAGGTGTCGGTGCATCTGGAGGCGGATGGAAGTGCTCGCGGGTGTTATGATCATTCGGGTGGCGGTCCCATCGACATTCCCACGAGTCTTCTGTTCGGTATTGTTCGGAGTAGTGGATGCTGAAGTCGTCAGTCTCGAACCAGCGGATCCGAAGGTACGCACGCGTGACGCCGTTCGGGAAGTATCCGAGATCGTAGTCAGCGACGACCGAATGTGGCGCGTATGACGGTCGTGTCTGGATGTCGGCGAACCGATCGCTCCGGGCGAGATGGGCGGCGACTCGGTCAAGAATCTCCGTATCGATCGGGCCTCGACTCGGTGACTCAGCCGTATCCTCAGGCATCGATGCGCCGTGGAGTGCTGCCAGAGACTGGATCATCGCGGCGGGCAGTGTCGAGGAGCGCTGCTCGCCGTTCGAGTGTCTCCCACTCGGAGAGTGCTTCCCACGCCGCTTCTGTGGACATATCCAGGTGTTGGTTCGCTTCGATGAGCGAGACCTCGTCCGGATGCGTTGCATCGAACTGTGTTCTGTATGCTTCAATCCGTTCGATGGTCTTTGCGAGTGCGTCAACGATGTCTTGTTCGGAGTATTCAGTGCGGATCTGGTCGATGCGCCGCCACTGGAAGTACGCATCGTTGCGTTCGTAGCGGACCGGGCGGCCATCGTGACGGTGAACCATGCCCATCTCGTCGAACCACTCCAGATAATCCCGTGCCGTTTCGGTGTCACAGTCGGCTCGCTCGGCAATCGTCGAGACCTTTGACGGAGTGCGAAGCCCGACGACAACATCGAGAAGTCGCTCTCGGATCGGCCCGCCCTTGAGGAGCGATTCGGGTGATTCTAACACGTCGAGATCGAGTGGTGACTCCTCGCCGTCGTATGCATCGTCAGGGATGTCTGTGAGATCCATGCGTGAGGGTCTCCGTACTGTATCCTACCCGTTGTGGCGATATATATCTATGGTGAGCTGGATTATTTCTGCACCAGTTGTAGCTAGCCGACTGTCGATTCTTCGACTGCTCGCGCGATGCGGTAGGGAGCTAAAGGAGTGTGGGCTTCCGCGCTGCATCACTGTGAGTCGCTCACCGCTCCGTTCGAGAACAGCACCAACAACGGAGAAGTGAAGTTCCATCCGGCTACAGAACGGATACCGTGAGCGATCGAGTCACCATCGCGTGGGACTGGCACCTGCCGCGAGAAACCAACACGCAGGAGCGCGAACTGGTCGACTTTGCCGCCGAGTTGGGGTTCGACGTGCTGGTCGTGCCCGATCCGACGCCGTCGATGGTCACCCGCGGTGACGATCTCGGCGTTCGAATCGTCGCCGTCGTTCGAGCGCAACCGACCGACGCGTTCCGTGACGACCACCCCGAGTGTCTCCAGTCGATCCACCCCGCCGAGGAGCGGATCGCCTCGGCACTCGCGGACGACCCGGAGTATCACCGACGGCGCGCACACCGCTGGTATCCCCACATCCACGGCGACGAGTTCCTGTGTTTCGAACACGACGCCTCGCTCTCGTTTCTCGAACGGCAAGTGAGCGACGCACTGGAGACGGCCGACGGCG
>SKSS01000098.1 GCA_007122875.1 Salinarchaeum sp.
CACGACATCTGGGCGGCGCTCGATGAGTTCCTCACGGTCGGCATCGACGCCGACGTTCCGGTTCACCTCGATCACTACAAACTCGCCGGCTCTGCCCAGCACGGACAGGCCGGCCGCTCGAACGCCGTCCTCGAAGCCGCCCGCGCCCGCGGCGTGGATGTCACTGCCGAACAGTACCCCTACACGGCGGGCAACACCCTGCTGTCGGCCGTGTTGCCGCCGTGGGTCCACGGCGACGGGCCGGAGCGTGTCCTCGAACGGCTCGCCGATTCGGAGGAGCGCGAGCGAATCCGCCGGGACATCGAGGAGTGGCGGGTCGACAACTGGGAGAATCAGGGGATGCGAACCGGCTGGGAGAACCTCGTCGTGACGAACCTCGACGCGCCGGAAACCCGCGAGTGGGAGGGCGAGAGCGTCGCGACGATCGCCGAGGAGACCGATCGCCACCCCGTCGACGTGGTCTGTGATATTCTGCTCGCCGAGGAACTCGACGCGTCGATGGTCGTCCACATCATGGACGAAGACGACGTTCGTGAGATCATGCGCCGTGAGTGGGTGATGGTCTGTACGGACGGGTTGCTCGGCGGGAAGCCCCACCCGCGGACGTACGGGGCGTACCCGCGAGTGCTCGGGACGTACGTCCGCGACGAGGACGTGCTCTCGCTCCCCGAGGCGATTCGGAAGATGACCTCGTTGCCGGCGCGGGCGATGGGACTCCAGCGAAAGGGCGTGATTCGGCCGGGGATGGACGCCGACCTCGTCGTGTTCGATCCGAAACTCGTGGGGAGCCCCGCGACGTACGACGACCCGCGGCAGTTCCCCACCGGAATCGAACACGTGATCGTCGGCGGGACGGTCGCGGTCCGCGATGGCGAACCGACCGGGGAAACGCCGGGCGAGGCGATCCGAGTGGGCGAGTGAGGGACATTCTATCACCAGACATAATCTCAACATAATTGATATTGGGAATGGGTGGTGACCATGCTCGCTCGGCCCCCTTGTCGAGCGTGCATCCGTTGAGACAGCCGATCCGTGCAACGCAACGATCCTGAAACCACCAGTTACGGCGGTTCGTGACATGGTTCCACCATTACCCAATTGACACAATTGTTTTCGTGGTTCTTCGCGTTCCCAATCCATGGGAGTAGATAGCACGACACACCGAACCCCGGACTCACCGATCGGTGACGTCGCGTATCTCACGCGGTCAGAACACCGTATCCCGGCACTCGTTGCGTTGACAGAGCGTCCCCGAAGTCGTTCTGAACTCTGTGAGCTGACCGGCGTTTCCTCGTCTACGATACGACGGACGTTGAACGAGTTCGAAAACCGGCTCTGGATCCGCAAAGACGGCTACCAGTACGTAGCAACCCGGCTGGGAGAGGCGACCGCCTCCGGAATGGAAGCCCTGCTCGACCGGATCGAAACCGAGCGAAGGTTGCGTGGCGTCTGGCACTGGCTCCCCGACGGAATCTGCGAGTTCCCGATCGAGATTTGGTCGGAACTGTCCGTTACTGTCGCGGATCCCGACGTTCCGTACGGGCCGGTGAAGCGATTCGAGTCACTTCTCGAGAAGACGACTACGGTGCGGTATCTTCGGCCTGAGGTCGCCCTGATGGATCCCTGTTTTGATGTTCTTTGCCAACTCATCGATGACGGCGTAGACGTGACGGTGATTGACCGACCGAACTGCCATCGATACTTCTTTTCGACGTACCCGGAGCGTAGTGTCGAACTGTTGGAACGGGACAATTTCACAGTGCTCGAACACGACGAACTACCGCCATACGGCACCGGTCTACTCGACGATCGTGTCACCATTAGCTGCTACGAGGAGGACAGTGGGGTGGTTCAAGCGGTGATCGATACCGACGTTCCAGCGGTTCGCGAGTGGGCGCAATCGGCCTACGAACGCTATCGGTCCGACGCTCGGCCGGTTGAACGCCACCAACTCGTCGAGTGATACTGCCAGCGAAATCTTCACCCAGCTTTTGCCGCGGAGGGTGACGTGGCACGCGGTTCGGTGACGACCCGCCCAGATTGTAGCCGCTGCATCGGTTTCAGGGGCTGCAAGAACGGCAGGAACTACCGAAGTGCCACAACATAGCTACACCATCCTCGGCTCCGTAGTCGCTCTCGCAGGGAGACCACACCATGACTGACGACCAGCAAATCGCACACGGCATCGACCTCGAAACGCTCGAGGGATTCGCCGAACACGCAGCCAACCATCCCGAAGCGGTCCAGCTCGGCCTCCGGGCCGCCGCGACTTACGAGGGGACGGCCGCACACAGTCTGGCAGAGATCGACAGCTACGACCTCGGCGGCGAGACGATCGCGCGTGAAACGCGAGAGTACAGCCTTCCATACGGTGGGTGGAAAGAAGTCCTAGAGGCCGGTGGATGGGTCGGCGCGACCGACCGGATGGAACCGATCGAAGTTGCGCTGTCGGCGCTGGCCGCCTGTCTCAACGTCGGGATCACGATCAACGCCGCAGCGAACGGTGTTGACATCGAGCACCTCCAGACGCGCGTCCGAACCGATTTCGACCCGGCGGTCCTCTTCAGTCTCGAAGAACTCAACGAGTCCGGCTCGGTCTTCGAGAATCTGACTGCCGAGATCGAGATCGACGGGGCCGACATCGACGAAGAACTGATCGACGAGTGGGCACGACGAGCGCCCGTCTACACGCTCGTCTCGCACGATCAGGACGTCAACATGACCATCAACACGACCGCTGAGGTGGCGGGCGACGACTGAGGGTGAGTAGAATGAGTGAGTCACTCGACACAGAGAAACTCGAACGCGAGGTCAAGTCGATGTACCAGGACGTCGCAGTGTCCACTGACGCCGAGTTTCACTTCGAGACTGGGCGTACCCTTGCCGAACGCCTCGGCTACGATTCGGACACCCTCACCTACGTCCCCGACGAGGCGATCGATTCGTTCGCGGGCGTCGGCTACTACTTCGACATGGCGGCTCTCGAACCGCGCGAGAGGGTCCTCGATCTCGGCAGCGGATCGGGGCTGGATGCCTTCTACGCCGCGATGAACGTCACCGAAACCGGGTCCGTCACGGGCGTCGATATGACGCCCGCACAGGTTACCAAAGCGAATGGCCTCGCCGCGGACAACGGCTTCCACAACGTCACCTTCCGTGAAGGGTACATCGAGAATCTCCCGTTCGAACCCGCGTCGTTCGACGTGGTGATCTCGAACGGCGTGATCAATCTCTCCGCGGAGAAGGATCAGGTCTTCGAAGAAGCACACCGGGTACTCGAATCTGGCGGCCGGTTGGTCCTGTCCGACATCATCAGCGAACAGCGGCTTCCCGAGAGCATCAAAACCGATGCGGATCTCTGGGCGGCGTGTATCGGGGGTGCAGAGCAGGCCACCGACTACACGGAATTGCTCGAAACGGCTGGCTTCGAGGTACTGGAACTCCGGGAGAACCCACAGTACGAGTTCCGCTCGGATCAGGCGGCACACGCCTGTGAGAGATACGGTGTCAAGAGCATCTCCCTCAGCGCTCGTAAACAGTAACCGGAGTCCAGAGCGTGAGTTCGGCACAGCGGCTTCGTTGGGTTCCCCGAACCGGACCCTCAGCAACTCCGTGTGCTACTTGGGGCTGTAGGTCCTTTCGGCCGGTTCGGTCACCTCGACGCGAGTACCGCTGAGCGAGCGTGCCGACAATCTGGCCTCGAGTTCGATCACGGACGCCCCAGGATCGACACCTGCTTGCACCGAGAGCGCGGTGTCGACGTGAGTTTGACGGTGACATCTGACCAGAGACCGTCGCGCTGGATCGCCCAGGCGACCTCGACGGCCACTCGTGCCCACACTCACGCCGGACCGCATCGATCCCCATGCCACTCACCGCCTGCTACGACGAACTCGGGCAGCACGCCATCCCTCGCGTCACGTCCGAAGTCGGCTGAACACGACGTAGCCAACGACGAACGGGGCGCTGAAGACGAGGGCGACGGGCGTGAGGTACGCGATCACGACGACGCCCATTCGGGCGGCCGTCGCCATCGCCGAGAACGAGGTCGTGACCGCCTCGATCAACCCGACCTCGTACCAGGCGTCCGCGTCCTGCATCTCGGCGTGCTCCTCGTCGGGTGTCGGCTCTTCGAGGTGAACGGTGATCGTCGCGTACTGCACCTGTTCTTCGAGGGTGGTGAGCGTCGTCTCGGTTCGTTCGATATCCTCTTGGACCGCCGAGAGTTCGGACTCGATCCGGAGGACGTCGTCCGTCCGATCCGCGTCCTCGTAGAGATCTCGGAGCCGGTCGCGCTGGGCTTCGAGGTTCTCCAGTCGCGCTTCCAGATCGACGATCTGATCGGTCACGTCCTCGGTTTCGGTGGCGGATTCGAGCAGAAGACCCTCCTCACCGATCTCCTCGTGAACGTCGTCGAACTCGTCGGAGGGAACCCGAATCACGAGCGTCCCGCTGGTCCACGTTTGGTTGTCCTCCCGGTGGACGTCACGCTCGCTTGCTTCGACGTACCCGCCTCGATCCTCGGCAAGCGACCGGACGTTCGCACGCGCCTCCTCGAAGTCGTCGACGACGACGACGGCGTGACCCGTCCTGATCACGTGCCGGGTGTCAGCATCGGCATCGGCGTCCGCGTCGTCGACGGCCGCATCGTCAGCAGCGTACGTCTGGTCTGCGTCCTGCGCGTCGTCGCTGAGGCCACCGACACACCCGGCGAGCGCTATCAGTACCACCAACGCGATCACGGCGACGACTCGTGCTCGATCGGGAGGCATACTCCCCCCTCATATTCCGCACTAATAACCATTTGCATGAATCAAACGCTACTTGTAGTCATCCTCGTGGGCCGCCGTTCCCAAGATGCACCTCGACACGATGCTTTTTGACGATTCGCCACACTCAACGGAACGATGCGTCTCCTCGTGCTGTCGGATCTCCATCTCTCGCCCGGTGGCAAACCCCCGGCGTTCGAGCGGCTCTCGGCGTATACGGTCGACGACGTCGAGGGGGTTATGCTCCTCGGTGACGTGATCGACAAGACCGACGAAAACTCGATCGACCTCGGACGGGAGGTGATCGCAGGATTCGCGGACGCCGGACTTCCGGTGCTGTCGGTCCCCGGCAACCACGATCACCTGCCGGATCACCGTCGGCTCGTGTCGGGTATTGACGGCGCACGGTTGCTCCACGGGACCGCGATTACGCTGGTCGATCGAGGCGCCGAACCGGTGAACGAGGGGGCGGACGACTCGCTCCGAATCGTCGGCTGGGGATGTGAGGAGTTCGACCAGCGGCCGGCCGTCTCGCCCCCGTGGGATACGGAACCCGAATCCGCTCCGGTGAGTCCGGCGCGGATCGACGCGTTCGTCGATACGCTCGCGGCTCACATACAGGGTGACGCGCCGCTGGAGTCGGTCGAGGAGTCGCTCGGTATCGCCGATCCCGCAGGGTTCGGACGGGGGATCAAACGACTCCTCGAACGGCACCGACCGATCGCGTCGGCGCTGTCGGTCGACGGCCCGCTTCTCGTCGGCACGCACGTTCCTCCGTTCGGCACGGGCCTTGACGTGAGCCGTGGTGCTGGCGACTCACACCGTGGGTCGGTCGCGCTTCGACTCGCCCTCGAGGAACGATCGCCGATCGCAGTCTGTTGTGGGCACTTCCACCGAGAGGAGTACGACCTGCTCGATGGGACGCACCTCCTCAACCCCGGGTACCGGGGCGGGGCAGTCGTCGAGGTCGATCCCCGAACGGCCGGGTTCAGCTACGATCCGATCTCGCTGTCCGAGTGACGTGTCGAAAAACGTCGTCGGAAGGGCTAAGACCGCCGGATTCGCTACTGCGCGTATGCCGTCGCTGTCGGAGATCGTACGTGGAGTCAGGGCGAACGCGCTGACCCTTCACGTCCTCGACCCACCGGACGACGAGTTCCTTGATTCCCTCTTGGAACGGTTCGCCGATCGCAACGTGGAGGTCATTGGGGAGACGGGAGGTTCCGGGGGCGAACCGCGTGCGGTCCTCCGACGGTCAGACGAACCGCTGGTGACCGTTTCGAACGCGGATCTCAACGCCCTGGCCGGGCGGTCGACGCCCGCTCCCGACCGACTCCATCCGGTGGATCGACTGTCACCGCATCTCTCGACGGAGACGTTCGCGTCCCGTGAGGTCGAGGGGATGATCGCCGCGTCCCGTGAGATCGAAGACCGGGCATTTCGAGCACGAAGTGGAGCGCTTCACGCCGGCTTTCAACGTCCCGGTGCGCTTTCCGAGCAATCGGACGTGTACCGTCGACTGGCGAGTACGGACCTGGAGATTCACCTGTACACGACGTCTCACGATGACGGAGCGATCACCGCCGGGGATGTCCTTGGGAACGCCGAGAACGTTCGCGTTCACGTCGACGACGACCGAGAACTCGAGCGCCACTGGTTCGTCGTGTTCGACGGTGGAAACGACGGGGACGACGCGTGTGCCCTGATCGCAGAGGAGCGCCACCCTCGCCGCTACTACGGCATCTGGACCTACGACAGGGGAACGGTTGCGCGCGTACTCGATCGACTCGTGTCACGATACGGCGCTCCCCACCCGTATCGATGAACACGTGGAGGGTCCGACCTACCACTCGATCGTGTTCCACCCCAACCGTTGCCGTTGCCACCATATATTGTCTGACTGATATCTCCCCTGCGATTTTATATTCCGGTAGTGACCAACTACGCGTGGATCTTCGCTCGGTGCGACGAACGAAGGGGGATGACCACCATGGAAACACAGAATCCAGCCGTCCTGGTTGTCGACGACGAGCCACGGCTTGCGGATCTCTTCGCCACCTGGGTAGAGGACCGCTGGCCAGTTGCGGTCGCCAACGACGGCGAGGAGGCGCTCGCAATCGTCGACGAGTCCATCGAGGTCGTCCTCCTCGATAGACGGATGCCGGGAATGTCTGGCGACGATGTACTCGACGAAATACAGGCCCGTGAACTCGACTGTCGAATCATTATGGTGACGGCGATCGACCCCGATTTCGACATCCTCGAGATGCCCTTCGACGACTATCTCGTCAAGCCAGTCACTCGGGACGAGCTCATCGAAACCGTCGAACTCGTCCGCCAACGGTCCGAGTACGACGAAAAGATCAGGGAGTACTACGCGCTGGTCTCGAAAAAGGCGGTCCTCGATACGGAGAAACCTGCTCCCGAACTCGCCGAGAGCGAGGAGTACGATCGATTGACCGAACGCATCGAGAGGCTCAGACGGGAGGTTGACGGGGTTATCGAGAACCTCTCGACGCACGAGGAGTTCGTGGGCGCGTTTCGTGACCTTCAACACGAGTGAACGACTCGCTCGACCCCTCGATTGTCCCCGGATCGATTTCGGTTTATGATCCGTAAGCGATGATTTATCGCGACCGGTACACACATAACCGTTCGATAGCTACCGGCTATACATGCGACGACGAGCATTTCTCGCTGCGGCGGCGGGGGCAGGAGCCGTCACCCTCGCCGGCTGTTCGACCGCAAGTGGAGAAGTCAGTCCACCCTCCCTTCCGAACGACCGCCTCGACGAACTGGGCTACGTAGAGATCGACCAGGAACAGGAGACGGTTTTCGAAGAGGAGTACGCAGGAATCGAGTTGACGGCGAGCGCACATACCCTGGTGTACGAAGACCGGGAACTGACCGAGGACGTCGCCGAACGGACGCTCGGCCTCGTCGAGGGACCGCTTGCGACGTTCTTTGCCACGCGCGTCGGGTTTTCCCCCGAGATCGACGATCTTCCTGGCGGAGTCGGGCGAAGCCAGATCCTCGAGGAGGTCGAGAAGAGTTCGAAGGACAGCTTTCGCGTCCAGATGGAGTCCTATGGCATCGAGAATATCGAGGAGGTCGGCGAAGGGACGCTCGAAACCGACAGCGGAGTCGACGCCGACCTCACCGAGTTCACGGGGGTCTTTCCGTTCGACGGCTTCGCGTTTCCCGTCACCGACGATCACGCCGTCGAGATTGACGCCGACAACGTGAGCGTAGATGGGTGGCTCGCGGTCTGGTTCGACGGCGACGACACGCTCGTCGCGGGCGGCGTCCACCCGGCAGAGTCGTTCGAAGAGAACGTCTCCGAGTCGTTGAGTTCGGGAATCGACGTTGAGATCGATGTCGACATGGGTATGGAGCCGGACCGCTACCGCGAGGAGATTCACTCGTTGATGAAAGCCGTCACGTAGTGGGAGCCAAACGCCAGTTTGACAGCCCTACGCCCCAGCGAGCGTTGCCATCGCCCCCGCTAACGTTCGCGTCGCCGACGTACAGTCCCCCCAGTCGCTCCACTCCAGTGGGTTGTGTGAGATGCCGTCCCGCGATGGGGCGAACAGCATCGCGGCGTCGGTCACCTCGGCGACGTTTGCGGTGTCGTGCAACGCCGACGAGTACAGCTCCGTTCGGCTGACGCCCGCATCGTCGGCCGCTTCGTTGAGTGCCGTTACGCATCGATCGCTCATCACGCTCGGACGCTGATCGCGGTACCGATCGAACTCGGTTCGGACGGGGCGTTCCTCAGCAAGGCGCTCTGCACTCTCGCGAGCGGCCTCGACGATCGAACACATCGCGTCGTAGTCCACGTCGCGGACATCGAGGATCGTTCGAACCGCCCCAGGGACGACGTTCTTCGCGTTCGGCGTCACGTCGAGTTTGCCGACGGTGCCGACGGCGGTCTCGCTCTCTTCGGCGACGACCTCGGTGGCCGCTGCCTCCACGTCGAGGACGAGTTCGGCCGCGGCCGCGAGCGCGTCCTGACGCTCACCCATGGGCGTCGCTCCCGCGTGGTTCGCCTCCCCTTCGACCTCGACGCGGCAGTTGGCGATTCCGGCGATGGCGTCGACGACTCCGACCTGCCGACCTGCCCGTTCCAGTCGGGTGTCCTGTTCGATGTGGAGTTCGAGCCAGGCGTCCCACTCGCTCGCGTCGAGAACGTCCTCGCCCCGGAAGTCGATCGACGAGAGCGCCTCATCGACGGTCGTCCCGTCGGAGTCGGTGAGTGCGAGCGCATCGGTCCGTGGACGAGTGCCGGCCGCCACGGACGATCCAAGCAGTCCAACGTCGAACCGCCCGCCCTCCTCCTCGGTGAACGAGACGACCTCGATAGGCCGTTCGGGGGCGAGGTTCGCGTCCTGCATCGCGCGGACCGCTTCAAGCGCGGCGTACACCCCGAGCGGCCCGTCGAAGATACCACCCCAGGGAACGGAGTCGAGGTGGCTGCCCGCAGCGACGGGAGCGGCGTCCGGATCGGCGCTCTCTGGCGTCCACCGCCCCACAATGTTTCCGACGGCGTCGACGCGCACCTCCATCCCCGCGTCTTCGAGTCGATCGACGAGTCGTTCACGGGCGCGCCGGTCGGCCTCGGTCCCGGTGAGGACGGTCCGGCCGCGGCCCTCCTCGGCGTCGATGCTGCCGATCTCACCGTTTGCCTCCAGATCCGCCTGGAGCCGTTCGCCGTCAACGTTCATGATGGCCCGTCCGTGGCAACCGACAAAAGTGCGTGCGTGTCGGAACGAATCGGTTCGCGGACCGACGGCGCTCGACCCCGTACCTCAATCGTCCGCACCCGGAACCCGTTCGTTCTGTTCGTCGATCGCTGTTTCGGTCCAGGTTCCTCGGAGGAACCACAGACCGGTAGTGATCGCGCTCGCGACGTAGGCGAACGCCATCGCGTACCAGACGCCGGTGATGCCCATGTCGACGACCGTCAGGAGGACGTACGCCAGCGGGATGCGATACAGCCAGAGTTCCTGAATCGAGAGGTACATCGCCGTGCGAGTGCTGCCGCTACCGCGAAACCCCCCGAGAAAGATCTGGAAGACGCCCAAGAACGGATATGCCGGCCCGACGATCCAGACGTACATCGCGCCGATGGCGACGACGCTCTCAACGTCGCTGGCTCCCTCTGCGTCGGCATCGAGGAAGAATCCAACGATCGATTCGGCGAACGGGTAGGCCGCGAGGATCAACACGGTCATCCCCGCGACGATCACGCCACAGCTCAGGTACACCGCTCGTTTCGCACGATCGACCTGCTCTGCGCCGAGGTTCTGTCCGACGACGGTTTCGGTTCCGCGGGCGAGACCGAGCGCAGGCAGAAAGAGAAGCGACGAGAGGCGGTTGACGATCCCGTAGGCGGCGACCGCGTCGTCCCCGGCGATGGCGATTACGGCCGTCAAGACCGCGAGTCCAAGCGATCGAAACCCCATCTCGGCCGCGGTCGGCACACCCACCTCGACGATCTTCCCTACCGTGTCACGACGAAGCCACAGGTCCCCGAGCGACGGACGAAGCCCGACTCGCCCGCTGAACAGCAAGTAGAGTCCGGCGACCGCGGCGGTCCCCCTGGAGATGACGGTGGCGACCGCCGCACCTGCAACGCCGTAGCCCTCGAAGCCGGTCGCGGCATGGAGATTCGCTTCCAGCGCCTCCAGTCCGACCCACGCGAAGATCGGGTTGTCAGAGAAGCCGAGGATCAAGAAGGGGTCGATCACGACGTTGAGCACGGCGCTGAAGAGCATCAGATACAGCGGCGTCCGGGTGTCCCCCCATCCCCGCGAGAGGGCATCGAAGATGAAAAACCAGAACATGAACGCGGCTCCGACGAACACGATCCGGGTGTACGAGACTGCGTAGGTGTGCGGATCCGTTCCCGGCGTGGCGCCGACGAGCGCGATCAACCACGGCGAGAGGACGTACCCCGCCGCCGAGAGGACGACGGCGACGACGGTGACGAACGCCAGCGTCTGTCCGGCGACGTGATGGGACCGCGAGAGATTTCCCGCGCCCTTGTTCTGGGCCACCAGCACCGTTCCCGCGACGGTGAGTCCGGCCCCGATACTGACCATCAGGAAGACGATCGCCCACGAGTACGACAGCGCCGCGACCGCGTCCGGCCCGATCCGCCCGACCCAGTAGGTGTCCGCGAGGTTGTAGGCGACCTGCAACACCTGCGAGGCCATGATCGGAGCCGACAGCCACAGCAGCGGCCCGAACAGCGCACCGTCGGTGACGTTCACCGACCGATCGTTGTCGGTTCGTTCCGGCGCGGTGACGTCGTCGGCCGATTCTTCACCATCGACGCCGTCGCTCGCCGAATCGCCACTGGACCGCCCGTCTCCCGGCTCATCCCTCACTGACTGACCGGTCAGTCAGCCAGGGAAATAACCGTTACGACATGCGATCGTTTTGGGCGGCGATCATGCTGGTATTGACGCTAAATACACGACAGCCAGTTCGTGGAGTGCGGGGTTCGGAATCGCGAACGGACGGGCGTCCTGAACGATTTCGAGAGCCTCCCGAAGGCGTCGATTCTCTTCAGCGGCGAGCGTCGTCGCGACGATCGTGCTGCTTCGAGAGATCCCGGCCTTGCAGTGGATTAACACGGGTCCTTCGCGCCGATACAGCGACCGAGCGGTGTCTACCGCCTCTTCGAACGCGGTCCACTCGTTGCCCGGACCGTCGATCAGGGGACAGTGATGCGTCGTGAGCGGGTACCGATCCTCGGTGACCGACAGCACGAAGTCGAACTCCCGCTCGTCCGGTTCCTGGGTGGCGGCGAGCCAATTGCCGAGATAGAGATCACGGTCCGCGATCCGACGAAGTATCGGTCTCCCCTCGACGTATCCGAACGGCCTGACGAGCGGGTCAGATTCGCCACCGTCTCCACCCGATGGACCGACTCGTTTCTTCGAGTCCACTGTTTGGCGTCCCCGGTCGTATGCTGAATACTTGGCTCTGTTGAACTCCTCAGTGGGTGAGAGGACTGGCGTGCTGAATAGTGAGAACGGAGATTTCATTTTTCGTGCGGTCTACGGTGAACCAGCCGATCAGTAGACGTGCGAACTGAACACGAGCATTCGCGCGAACGAGCGGTCCGAAGGACCCGGTAGTAAGCGCGATTCACCGGTCGAGCGGAGCGAGACCGGCTTTTTGGCATGAACGGGTTTTCGTCGAGCGG
>SKSS01000096.1 GCA_007122875.1 Salinarchaeum sp.
ACGTTCGAGGACGGCGATCGGCTCACGACCGACGTCGGGTTCTACGACGGCGACGGACTCTTCGGGAACACGATCATGGAGACCGGCGTCTGGGTCGGTGAGGACGTAGATCCGATGGAGGGGACGATCGAACTCACGCTCGGCGAGGAGAACACGGTCGAGGAGCGTGACGACGGGACGGTCGTCGTCGAGCGGACCGCCCCGGGAGGCTTCGCGAACGCCTTCTCCGACGCGCACATCGAGCGCGACGGCGAAGGGATGGACGAGATGACGAGCGTCCACAACGAGGAGTACGACGACTGTCACGAGGAGATGCTCGCGGACGAACCGACCCTCACTGTCGAAGATGTAGAGCCAATCGACGGAGAGACGCTGGCCGTGACGTTCGGCTACGACAACCCGAACGACGCCGACCTCCTCCCGGCGTCGAGTTCGTTCGTCGAGGGAACCGCCGACGACGAACCGCCGTCGGAGCTCGCGCCCGGTCAAGACGAGTTCACCGTCACGTGGACGCCAGACGACGGCGACGAACGCCTCATCTGGGAGGTCGACTTCCAAGGCGGCTTCGAGTTCGAGGAGCCGTTCCGCGCCGAAACCGACCCCGCGAGCGCGTACCTCGACGAGGAGACGCCGACCGAAACACCCACCCCCACTGAGACGCCGACTCCGACTGAGACGCCAACGGAAACGCCTACGCCGGAGCCGACGCCGACCGAGACGCCGACGCCAGAGCCGACACCGACGGAAACTCCTACGCCCGAGCCGACACCTGAACCCACTCCGGAGCCGACACCTGAACCCACGCCTGAACCAACCCCGGAGCCGACACCAGAACCCACGCCTGAACCGGAGGGTGACGGGACGGGTGATGACGGGAACGCAACTGCCGTCGGCGCAGCCGTGTGACGTGCGTTCGTCGCGTTCGGAACGGGTGTCGTTCCACCGTTTGGCGGTTCCTACCCCTCGCCCTCTTGCGATCGTTGGTCAGCGGGTACGGACTCGAATCGTTCCGGTACGGAGGTTGAAGGTCCCGATAACAAAACGGTAGTCGCCCGTACGGACGGTCGATGGCAGCCGGTGGCTCCCCGCCTGTGAGGTCGTCGTCCAGTCGCGGCTCAATCTCGCTCACGTGGATCGTGGCGCTCGTCGTTGCCCTGGTCGTGATCGGGGCGGTCATCGTGGCAATCGCGTTCGGGCCGATTGGCCCGATCGACCCGATCACGCTCGGAGACGATACAGATGAGCAGACCGAACCCAACGAATCAACCGATCCGGTGGCGGCGCTCACCGGCGAACGGCAGGCCAGAACCGCGGACGTAACGATCCGCGGGGGAACGAGCGACGGGGCGTTCGGAACCGAGATCGTCGGCGACGTGGACGTGACTCGAAACGGGTACGCCGATCTCGTCGTCGCCGCACCCGGTGACGACCGCGGTGGGGAGGGTGCGGGGGCGGTGTACGTCTTCGCCGGCCCGATCGACGGGTCGATGCTGACGGCGGACGACGCCGATTCGGTTCTCGTCGGCGAGCAAGCCGGTGACGCCGCGGGCACCGGACTCGCCGCCGGGGACGTGACCGGCGACGGCCACGACGACCTCGTGATCGGCGCGCCGAACAACGACTCCGGGGCCTCGCTCGCCGGGGCGGCGTACGTCGTCAACGGCAGCGACCTCCCCGACGGTGAGCGCGATCTCGGCGAGGCAAACGCGACCCTGATCGGTGAGTCCGGACAGGATCGCACCGGACAGGCCGTCGCGGTCGTTGAGGACGAAGGAGACGGGGCTGGCACGGTCGCCGTCGGCGCACCACACAACGACAGCGTTGGCAACGACTCTGGGGCCGTCGCGCTGTTCGATGGGGGCACGCTGACCGGGGAGTACACCCTCACCAATGCGAGTGCGATCCTGACCGGCGAATCAAGCCACGATCGCGCCGGACACGCACTCGGAACGGCTGAGGTGGCCGGTGACGGTGAGTCGCTGCTCGTCGGTGCGCCGTTTCACAACGGCACGGAGACGCACTCGGGAGCGGCCTACGTCGTCGGTGACGGCGCGTTCGGAAACGGTACGGCGCTCTCGGCCGACGAGGAAGACGTTCTCGCCATCGACGGTGCGGACGAGGAGGACCGATTCGGATGGGCGCTCGCCGCCGGGGACCTGACCGACGACGGGACCGAAGACGTGATCGTCGGCGCGCCGTGGAACGGAGAGACCGACGAGAACGCGGGTGCAACCTACGTCTTCGCCGTTGAGGCGATCGACGGCGAGCGGGTCGCGACGGATGCGGACGCGACCGTTCGGGGTGAGTCGGGATTCGACACCGCGGGCTGGTCGGTTTCGAGCGCCGTTAGCGACGGGGCGGACTGTGACGGCGTCGACGACCTGCTCGTCGGGGCCCCGCGAAACAGCGTCGGTGGTGTACAGGCGGGGTCCGCCTACGTTGCAGCGGGCGACGAGCTATCGTCCGAATCGTCCCTCGGCGACGCCGAGGGGATCGTCCGGGGAACCAGCGGCGGCAACCAGTTCGGCTTCGCTGTCGCCGCTGGCGGCGATCTGGTCGGCAACGGGACCGGTGACATCGTCGTCGGTTCCCCCGGTGCCGGTTTCGATGCCCCTGACGCTGGCGCAGTCCGCGTCTTCTCCGGTACGTGCCCGATGGATTCCGATGAGAACGACGATCCGACCTCAGACGAGATTGCCGTGCCGGATGGAAACGAAACGGTGACTCCAGACGGCAACGAAACGGCGACGCCCGAAGGGAACGAGACGGTGACCCCTGACGGCAACGAAACTGCAACGCCGGACGGCAATGAAACTGCAACACCGGCAGAGAACACAACCTCCTCGACAGTGGCGGTTCGGTGGGCCGTTCCCGACCCGTGAGCATGGGCTGATGTCTGTGACCCTCACAGATAATCAAGGCGAAAACTCACGACGGTAGTCGTGGGCACCTGATATGGTCGCCGTCAGCGAAGTGGATGTTCCAAGCGGGTTCAATACGCTTTTGGAAACCGGACACACAACGACACAGCGGATGCCCTCCCCGTCCGTTCTCGAACGGCGATCGGTCCCTATGGGGTTCACGCCGATTTTGCTAGCTAACGTCATTCCGCTCGTTGGCGTGCTGCTGTTCGGCTGGGATCCTCAGACGCTGGTCGTCATCTATGCGCTCGAAGCGCTGCTTTCGTTCCCGCTCGCAGCGGCGAAGGCGCTGTTCGCTCACCAGCCACCACGAACCGACGAGGACGGGTCGGGCGTGATCAGCGTCTCGAACGAACTCGCGCAGAAACGGGGTTGTGTGCAACCAATCTCGGGGCTTCCACCGATCTACCCACGGAACATCCCGTTCGCCACCGCGGTCGTCGGCGCAGCGGTGT
Organism: Salinarchaeum sp.; assembly: GCA_007122875.1. Taxonomy (GTDB): domain Archaea; phylum Halobacteriota; class Halobacteria; order Halobacteriales; family QS-1-68-20; genus QS-1-68-20. The sequence continues at coordinate 3,377 of SKSS01000096.1, forward strand.
GGTTTGGAATCTTCGTGGGCGTCGTTCTCGCCACCGCGTTTTCGGTCGCAGAGACGATCAGACAGCCGGAAGTCTTGGTGAGCGTCGTGGGGCTGTTCGCAGGACAAGCTATCGAGAGCTGGCGCGACTACTTCCGTGGCGGCCGTTACGAGACGGTTTCACCCTACACGGTCGTCGAAACCCCGGCCCGTCAGCTGTTCTTTCTGCTGTTCGTGCTCTTCGTCACGCCGGGAATCGCGGTCGGTGGCGCGGTTAGTGTCCTCGTGGTCTTCGTCCTCGTCAAACTGCTCGTCGAGTGGTCCGCGTTCCGGGCCACTCACGGCGACGGTGGCCGGCTCTCCGGTTGGCTTGCCGGACCGGAGACGGCAACCGCGCCGTCCGACCCGCCCCTCGTTCCGGGGGACGAACCGACTGCTCGCATCTCGACCGACGACCAGGCGGTCTTGTACACCGGCGTACTCCACACGCTCACCACCCATGCTCCCGTCTACGCGATGTGGTTTCTCATGGTGTGGGTGACTTCGCTCGTGGTGCTCGGCGGGGAGGAACCCGCTACGACGATGACTGTCGGTTCGTTGCTCGTCGTAGTCGGGCTGTTCGTGTTCCTGGTCGTGGTGCGAGTCGGGGAGTTCTACCTGCGGTACGGCCCGCTCGAATACCGCCGGTACGAAGACCACGTCGTCGCCTACGACGTGTGGCTCGACGAGCCGCAGTGGTCGAGTCCGATCGACGTACTCTGCACTGCTGAGATCGTTCGTCACCGACTCCCCGATCGAATGCTCGGCACCCGGACGATCACCGTGACGACGGGGTGGGGCGATGACGAGACGAACCGACACCTCGGGCCGGTTGCCGATCCCGACGCGCTCATCGAGGCGCTCGAGTTGCCGATCCGAACGACGGCGTTGGAGCCGATCGACCGGCGATTCGCCGCGCTCACCGTTGCACTCATCGGAAGCGTGATCGTGGCCATCGTGTTAGCGATCGGTCCGTGGGCACCATTCGTCGGCGTGTTGTACGTCGTGTTTGTGCTCCCGTTCGCCGTCCCCGTCCTGAAGGCGCTCTGGAGACGGGGATATCCGGACCCGAGGTAATCCGAGTGGCCGATGATGATCGACCCGGCCGCAAAGAAGTGGGTTTTTGGTATCCCGTTACGTCCGGCCGGGTATGCGCGTCGCATTCGTCTGGTTTCGGGCGAAAGAGGAGCGTGAATCCCCGTCAGATCGACGAATGCGACGCACGATTCGACTGCTCGGAGATGCGGGTCACGAGGTCGTCGTCCTCTGTCCGAAATGGTGGGATGGAAGTGACCACGAGGTCGAGGTCGACGACGTCACCTACCGTGCCGTCACCGCCGACCGCGCCGAAGGGACGTTCGCCACGAAGCTTCCGGGCGCACTCCGGCGGGTTCGACCCGACGTGATCCACGCCCAATCCGATCCCCCATCGGCAGTGCTCGCCGCGAGTCTCGGGAGTTCGGTCACGCGGGCCCCGCTCGTCGTCGACTGGTACGAGCACAGGAGTGGCTCCGGCCGGCTGTTACGCCGGGCCGCGACGGCCGGTGACGCCGTGGTCGTCCCCTCCCGGACGGTGAAAACCCACGTTCGCGAGATTGGTGTCGCTGGCGGTGACATCACGGTCATTCCCGATCCGGTCGACCTCGACCTGATCTGCGAGACCGATCCCGAAGAGCCGGTCGACGTGGTCTTCTCCCGCCGACTCGACGACGACGCCAACGCGGGTATCCTGTTTCTCGCGCTCGCCGAGATCCGCGACCGGGAGTGGACGGCCGTCGTCGTCGGCGACGGACCCGAGCGAGAGACGTACGAGCGCCAGGCGCGCGACCTTCGGATCGACGACCGCGTCGACTTCCGCGGGGCGCTGTCGATCGAAGAGCGCGTCGCGCTGTTCAAGGGCGCACACGTCTTCGTCCAGACGGCGACCCGTGAGGCGTTCGCCCGTGACCTCCTCTGGGCGCTCGCGTGCGGCTGTGTCGGCGTCGTCGAGTACCAGGCGCTGTCGAGCGCGCACGAACTCATCGAACAGCGTCAGCGTGGGTTCCGGACGACGAGCGACAGCGAACTCACCGACCGGATCCTCCAGGCCAGGTCGCTCCCACGTCGCGGGTTCAACGAGGCGTTCGAAGGATTCGATCGCGAACGGATCGCCGAGCGGTACGTCGACTGCTACCGGGAATTGGTCGACGACGGCGGCCTGTTCTAGTCACCCGTCGTTTCGCCCGTTCGCTGCCGCAACCGTCCGTACGGCGTCGACGTTCTCGGCCACGTCGTGGACTCGAATCACGTCGACGCCCCGATCGGCGGCCATCGCGGTCGCGGCCACCGTCGCCGCACCCCGGTCGTCCGTGCCAAGGTCTGCCCGGTCGAACATCGACTTGTGGGAGTGCCCGATCAGTACCGGACAGCCGAGCGCGCGCAGTTCGTCGATGCGATCGAGCAACGCGAACGAGTCGGCCGGCGACTTCCCGAAGCCGAGACCGGGATCGACGAGGATCGAGGACCGGTCGAGTCCGGCCTTCTCAGCAAGCAGCACGCGCTCTGAGAGGTCGCCGATCACGTCCTCGACGACGTCGTCGTAGCACACCTCGCGGGTTGGATCGACCGGGGTGTCGATGCTGTGGGTGACGACGATCGGTACGTCGTGGTCGGCGGCCACGAAACGCATCGACGGATCGTCCAACCCGGAAACATCGTTGATCAGATCCGCACCGGCCGACAGCGCCGCGTCCGCGACGGCGGCCTTTCTCGTGTCGATCGAGATCGTGGCGTCGAGATCGGTGAGTCGCTCGATGACGGGGACGACGCGGTCGCACTCCTCGGCCGCCGACACGGGATCGGCTCCGGGGCGGGTGCTCTCGCCGCCGACATCGACGATCGACGCGCCAGCGTCGACCATCGCCTCCGCTCGCGCGACCGCGTCGTCGACTCGCTCGTACGTCCCTCCGTCGTGGAAGCTGTCGGGGGTGACGTTCAGAATGCCCATGATGGCGGTGCCGTCGTCCCACGCGTGGCCGTGGGTGGATTCTTCGACCCGGATGCCGAGCGTGCGACGGATCTCCTCGCCGACGACCGAGAGCCCGTAGGGCTGGCCGTCGAGCTTGTCGATCAACCGGTTGAACTGCGCGAGCGTCCCGCTCATGGCGACCTCGACGTTCTCCTGGTCGAGATCGGCGAGACCGGAGACCGAACACTCCCCGCCGAGGCTGAGTAGCTCCTCTTTGAGGTAGCGCGCCTGTCGTGGCTGGACCCGCGTCCTGACGACGCGGTGGACGGCCTTCCCGCGCATCCGCCAGACGCCCGGTGCCGTCACGTCCGCGCGTTCGAGCGTTCGGCGGGCGTCGTCGAGATTCTCGACTCTCGTGGGAATCCGTACCCGGCTCCAGCGGGTGCGCGCCTCCGCGACGACCAGCAACGAGCCAGTCGCCACGACCGCGTCGTCAGGCCCGGCCGCCGCCAGCGCGTTTTCGAGCGCACCGGCTACGGACCGCCGGGTGATGACTTCGGGAACGCCCTCGTTTTCGTACGTTCGAGCGAGCACCTCACGGTCGGCCGAGCGTTCGGTGTCGGCCTGGGTCGCCACCACGCGATCCGGCGTCGGCAGCGCGTCCACCATGCCGCGAACGTCCTTGTCGTGCATCGCGCCGAAGACGAGGTGGAGGTCGTCGTACTCGTACTCCGCGAGCGAGTCGGCGAGGCTCGCACACGCACCAGGGTTGTGCGCGCCGTCGAGGACGACGAGCGGTTCGGTGCCGATTACCTCGAATCGACCCGGCCAGTCGGCGGCGCGAATCCCCCGCTCGATCGTTTCGGGGTCGACATCCGCCACCTGACGGCAGAGGCTCGCAGCGACCCCGGCGTTCCGCGCCTGGTGGGAGCCAATCAGCGGCGTTCGCGCGTCGACCGACCAGTCCGGTCCCTCGATCGAGATGCCCGCTTCGACGTGGTTCGTCCGCCCCTCGTAGGTCGTCGCAACGTCGGGATCGTCCGCCGGATCGCCGACGGTCACCACGTCACCGGCCTGCTCGCGGACCGCCTCCAGGGCGCTGCCGGTAGCGGCCGTCACGATCGGCGCGTCGTCGGGTGCAACGTGGGCTTTGTCCCGAGCGATCTCCTCGACGGTGTCGCCGAGAACGCCCGTGTGTTCGAGCGAGACGCTCGTCACGCAACTGGCGATCGGATCGACGACGCTCGTCGCGTCCAGCCGTCCGCCGAGTCCGACCTCCAGGACCGCGATGTCCACGTCTTCGGTCCCGAAGTGTCGGAGCGCGATCGCGGTCATCGCCTCGAAGAACGTCGGCGGCTCGCCGCGGGCAGATCGTTCGACCGCCCGGTCGTAGAGTCCCTCGACGCCCGCGACGAACTCGCGTTTCGGGATCTTCCGGCCGTTGACCCGCACCCGCTCGCGAACGTCGTCGAGGTGCGGGGAGATGTATAGCCCCACGTCGAGACCGGCCTGCCGGAGCATCGATTCGACCATCCGGGCCGTGCTTCCCTTCCCGTTGGAGCCGGCGATCTGGACGAACGCGACGTCCTCGTGGGGGTCGTCTAGCTCCTCGAGGAGATCCGCCACGGACTCCGTTCCGGGCTTCGAGCCAAACCGTCGAAGCCCGAGCAAGAAGCTCACAGCCTCGTGGTACTCCATGAATCGGTACACCAACGCGGCGTGCTTAGGCGTGTTGGTACCGTACGATTGCACGCGTCGTCGTCCGTACCTACCCGGCGTCCGATCGCGCCGTCCGTACCTATCCGGCGTTCGATCGCGCCGTCCTTACCTATCCGGCGTTCGATCGCGCCATCCGTACCTATCCGGCGTTCGATCGCGCCGTCCTTACCTATCCGGCGTTCGATCGCGGCGTCACGATGCGACGGTACGACAAACTCGTTCGCGACCGAATCCCCGACGTGATTCGTGAGAACGGGGAGACGCCGATCACGCGGACCGTGTCGGGCGAGGAGTACGGACGGCGACTCCGCGAGAAGCTCACAGAGGAGGTGACGGAGTACCTCGAGGACGGGGATCCGGACGAACTCGCCGACGTGCTGGAGGTGGTGTACGCACTCGGCGAGCACGATGGACTCTCGGCGGAGACGCTCCACGAGCGCCGGGAGGCGAAAGCGCGAGAACGGGGCCGGTTCGCGGACGGAGTTGTGCTGGAAGCCGTTCGGGAGTCGGATTCCTCCCACGGCTAACGCCGTGGGCTTCTTCCTTGTCTCTCTGTGATCGGTTGCGGTTCGACGGTCAGTCGTGGCGGAAACAGCGCTGTCCGGTGAACGCCATCGCCAATCCGAGATCGTCGGCGGTCGCGATCACGTCGTCGTCGTTGACCGAGCCACCCGGCTGGATCACGGCTTCAACGCCCGCCTCGGCGGCTCGCTCGATCCCGTCTGGGAACGGGAAGAATGCGTCGCTCGCCATGGTGGTTCCCTCGGGACCCTTCCCCTCGGCGTGTTCGTCGGCTTTCATCGTCGCGAGACGAACGGCGTCGACCCGGCTGACCTGCCCCGCGCCGACGCCCACGGTTTCGGTTCCCGTGGCGAGCAGAATCGCGTTCGATTTCACGTGTGCGACGGTCTGCCACGCGAACAGCATCGACTCGATCTGTTCGTCAGTCGGTTCGCGCTCGGTGACGATCTCCAGATCGTCCACGGAGAGGGGCTGGTCGTCGCGTTCCTGTACGAGGTGTCCGCCGACGAGGTCCTTCCTGATCGTGGGATCGGGCGTGGCGTCGAAGTCGTCGACGGCGAGTACGCGCAGGTTCTCCTTCTCACGGAGGATCGAGAGCGCGTCGTCGTCGTAGCCGGGCGCGACGACGACCTCCTTGAACGATTCGGTGATCGCCTCGGCGGTCGCGGCCTCACATTCGCGGTTGAGCGCGACGACGCCGCCGAACGCGCTCATCGGATCGGTCGCGAGCGCCCGCTCGTAGGCGTCGGCGATCGATCCGGCCACCGCACAGCCCGCAGGGTTGGTGTGTTTGATCACCGCGGCCGCGGGACCGTCGAACTCGCGGACCAACCCGAGCGCGGCGTCGGCGTCGTTGTAGTTGTTGTACGACAGCGCCTTCGCCCCCTCGTTTAGCTGCTCGGCCCGGACGACGCCGCCCGCACCGGCCGCGTGGTCGGCGTACAGCGCGGCGTCCTGATGAGGATTTTCGCCGTAGCGGAGTTTACGCATCCGATCGGCCGTCTCGACCGCTCGAACAGGGAGCGTTCCGTCGTCGTCCCCGTCGACGCGAACCGTTCCGGTCTCGTGGTCGACCTCGACGCGATCCTCCGCGAACCACCGGACTGCGCGCGGATACGCCCGGAATTCGCCCCGGTAGAGGACGCGCTCTTTCAGGGTGTCTGGGGCGTCGTCCTCGTAGACGGGAACCGGCTCCTGGGTGACGATCGGGCCGGCGTCGATCTCGGATTCGATCACCGTTCCGTCGTCGTCGGTGGCGTCGGTGACGACGTGAACGGTACAGCCCGTGACCGAGACGCCTGCGTCGAGGGCGTCCCCCCAGGCGTCCATTCCCGGAAACGCCGGCAGGAGGGAGGGGTGGACGTTCAGCGTCGTCGGTTGGGCGTCGAGGAAAGTATCCGAGAGGATCCGCATGTAGCCGTCGAGACAGACGAGATCGTACTCATAGGACGAGAGAGCGTCGATGATCCGCCGCTCGTGCGTTCGTCGATCCTCCCCGTCGGCTCGCTCGACGACTTCGGTGGGAATATCGCGTTCCTCGGCGGCCGCCAGCACCGGAGCCGAAGCACGGTTGGTGAGGACGACCGAAAGCTCCGCCCCGCCGGGCGCGAGGTCGGCGAGGTGCAACAGGTTCCGTCCGCGATTGCCCGCCATACCGGCGATCTTCATACCCGATGTCGCGGTCGCGGAGGCCAAATGGATTGCGGTCCGAATCGGGAACGTATGCAATCTTGTGCATAGATTTGCCGCCACCCCCGATAAAATGCGCTCCTATTATACACGGTCGTCCCATCCGTCGACCGACACGCTTTTCGTCCGGGGCGGGGCAGACTCGACCATGACCGAACGGGACGCCCTCGACGCCGTCTCGCCGCTCGACGGCCGGTACGCGAGTCGGACCGAACCGCTGGTTCCGTACGCCAGCGAGGCCGCGCTGATGCGTGCTCGCGTCCGCGTCGAGATCGAGTATCTGATCGCGCTGTCCGACCTCGACGCCACGCCGCTTTCGATCGACGCCGACGCCCGGGAATCGCTCCGCTCGATCCACGACGGGTTCGATGCCGAGGACGCCCGTCTGATCAAGCGAATCGAGACGGAGGGCGACGGCGAGTACGAGGCGACGAACCACGACGTGAAGGCCGTCGAGTACTTTCTGCGGACCGAACTTCCCGAGGAGTACCACCCCTGGGTCCACTTCGCGCTCACCAGCGAGGACGTGAACAACCTCGCCCACCGGTTGCTCGTTCGCGGAGCCGTCGAGGAGGTCCTGCTGCCGGCGCTTCGGGAGGTACGGGACGTGCTTGCTGACCTGGCCTACGAACACCGCGACCTCCCGATGCTCGCTCGGACCCACGGCCAGCCCGCCACTCCGACAACGTTCGGCAAGGAGATGGCCGTCTACGCCGTCCGGATCGGACGAGCCATCGCCGGAATCGAGCGCGCAGTCGACGGACTGGAGGGAAAGCTCGCTGGGGCAAGCGGCACCTACGCCGCCCACCACGCGGCCTATCCCGAGGTCGACTGGCCCGACTTTTCTCGAGAACTCGTCGCCTCGCTCGGGTTCGAACACGCACCGCTGGCCACGCAGGTCAACCACTGTGACGATCTCGCGAGCGTCTTCGACGCGCTCTGTGGCGTGAACCGCGTGCTGCTCGACCTCGACCTGGACGCCTGGCTCTACGTGAGCGATCGGTACCTCGGTCAGGAGGCGACCGAAGGCGAGACCGGCTCCTCGACGATGCCCCACAAGGTAAACCCGATCGACTTCGAGAACAGCGAGGGGAACCTCTCGAAGGCGAACGCGGATCTCGGCTTTCTCGCCGACTACGTCACGAGTTCGCGGCTCCAGCGCGACCTCTCGGATTCGACGGTGAAGCGGAACATCGGGGCAGCGTTCGCCCACTGTCTGATCGGCTATACGAAGGCGCGTGACGGACTCGGGACGGTCGTCCCGAACGAGCACGTCATGGCCGACGACCTCGATTCGAATCCCGCCGTGATCGGGGAGGCCGTCCAGACGATTCTCCGCAGGGAGGGCGAACCCGACGCCTACGAGCGCGTCAAGGAACTCACCCGCGGCCGCGAGGTGACGATCGACGACTTTTACGCGCTCTTTGCCGACCTCGACGTGGACGAGGACGTACGCGCGGAACTCAGGGCGTTGACCGCCGACGGCTACACCGGACTCGCAGCCGCGCTCGTCGACGAGGTGCAACCGAGCGATTCTTGATGTGAGTGACTCGTGACGTGAGTGACTCCGCGGACGGTGACTGAGGATCACGAAAAAAAACCGCACGACCCGAAGCATCAAATC
>SKSS01000022.1 GCA_007122875.1 Salinarchaeum sp.
ACGTGCGTGTTGATCGCCCCCGCGAGCGTCTCCAGCGCCGCCAGCGCCCCCCGGGTGTTGAAATCATCGTTCATCGACTCGGTGAACGACGTTCGGGTCGCGTCGACGGCTTCCCGGAGCCTCGCGTCCGTGACGGTCGTGGTCGCGTCGGGGGAGTCGGCAGCGGCGACGGCGCGCTCGTAGGCGCGTTCGAACCCCTCCCATCGGTCGACGGCTTCGGCGACGGCCGCCTCGCTGTAGTCCTGTCGGCTGCGGTACGTCGTTGACAGCAGGAACGTTCTGACGGCGTCGGTTCCGAGATCGCTCACTGCATCGTCGACGTAGAAGTAGTTTCCGAGGCTCGTCGACATCTTCTCGCCGCCGGTCTCCAGCAACCGGACGTGGAGCCAGTAGCGGGCGAAACGCTCGCCGGTCGCCGCCTCGCTCTGTGCGATCTCGTTTTCGTGGTGCGGGAAGATCAGGTCCTCGCCGCCGACGTGGATGTCGATCGTCTCCCCGAGGTGGGTCATCGACATGGCCGAGCACTCGACGTGCCAGCCCGGTCGACCCTCGCCCCACGGGGAGTCCCACGTCTCGCCGGCGGGCGGGTCGTCGGGTACCTTGCCGTCGCGGTGTTCGGCGATCGCCTCGGCGGAGACGCCATCGGCCTTCCAGAGCGCGAAGTCCGCGGGATGGCGCTTCTCGCCTCGCTCCTCGGGATCGCCCTGCGATTCGATCTCGTCTACGTCCTGATTCGAGAGCGCGCCGTACTCATCGAAGCTCGTCACGTCGAAGTAGACCGAGCCGTTCGACTCGTAGGCGTAGCCGTTCTCAACGAGCGTCTCGATCAACTCGACGATCTGTGGGACGTGTTCGGTGACGCGGGGGTAGACCTCGGCGCGTTTCAAATTGAGCGCGCGCATGTCGTCTAACACGCTGGCGATGAAGTGTCGGGCGACCTCGCGTTCGTCGTCTCCGACCTCTCCCACGCGGGCGACGATCTTCTCGTTCACGTCGGTGAAGTTCTCGACGTGGCGGACGTCGTAGCCGAGGTGTGTAAGCCACCGGTGCATCACGTCGACGTGAACCCACGCGCGGGCGTGTCCGAGGTGGGCGTCGTCCGAGACCGTCAGGCCACAGTAGTAGAGGAGAACGGCGTCGGGATCCTGTGGCTCGAACGGTTCACGCTCGCCTGTGAGCGAGTTCGTCACCTGGAGGCTCATCGGTTCGGGGTTGTCGGGACCGAACAAGAAAGCGTCGGAAACAGGCTCACGCCGCCCGTCGCCACCCCGTCAGCACCTCCCGAAGGACGTACCCTGCGAGGAGGATGACGATCAGTAGCGCGGCGATCTGGACGAACCGCAGGAGTGTCCCGATCACGGCCCCGAGGACGAACGTACCCAGCACGAACAGTACTATCAGGGCCGCGACACCGATGAGAAGCCGGTTCATGGGAGAGGAGTAGGCTCCGGTCGGACAAAACCCTCGCGGAGACCTCGATCGCAGAGTACGAGAACCGCTACCGGCTCCCGACAGCGTTCGTTACCCGGTCAGTCGTGCGCCGACGATCCCGCCGACCACGGCCAACAGGACTTCCGGGGCCCATCCCACCGCGTGAGCGACGACTGCGATCAGGCCCGCGCCGATCGCTGCCCCGACGAGCATCGTCCGGGAGCCGATCGTCCGACCTTCCAGATCGCGAGCGACGGTGGGACCCGCCGCGCGTTCGAAGACACGGACGCCGACGCACTCTCGAACTCGTCCGTACCCGAGCGAGACGGTGAGTCCGCCCTCAATCGACCGTTCACCGTCCGTTCGCTTCGGGAGTGGTCCCTCGATCGAGACGGGAATCGTTCGCTCGTCTCCGCCTTCGATGAGCGGGTTCTGATCGTCGACCCGAACGACAGTGGCGAGCGGCCCCTTCGGGCGGAGATGGATGCGTGTGGTCGGACCGTGGTTTCGGAGGACGAGCGTGAACGAACCGGCCGTTTCGAACGCGTCAACCGTCGGCTGGATTGTCGCTTCGGACCGATGGATATCGATCCCAAGCGAGTCGTCCGGAGCCACGACGACGCACCTACGCGGCCGTCTCCTCGCGCATGTCCGGCGGCAGGAGGTTCGGAATGCCGTCCTCGATCGGGTAACGCTCGCTGCACTCCGTACAGACGAGCGTTCCGGACACGATCTCTCCGTCCTCGCGCTCTGGGTCTTCGAGGTCGAGGTCGGCCTTGTCGATCGGACAGCACACGATCTCCAGCAGGGATTCCTTCATGTGACAACTCCCGCGGGCACGTCCCAAAAGCGTGACGGGTCGGTCGAACCGTCGGGGTCTGGAACCCGGACCCGACCGAACTCAGAACGGACGTTCGAGGACGACCGTATCCGTCCGGCCCGGTCCGACTCCCACAGCGTACAGTGGGGTGTCGAGTTCGTCGCTTACGTACTCCAGGTAGGTGCGTGCGTTTTCGGGGATCGCCTCGTACCCCGTTGCTGCGACGTCGGACCAGTCGACGTCCGGCCAGCCGTCGAACGTCCGATAGTTCGGCTCACACTCGCCCCATCGCTCGGTCGTCGCGGGCATCGTCTCGATCTCTTCGCCGCCGAGCGTGTAGGAGTGTCCGACCTTCACCTCGTCAAGGCCGGCAAGGACATCGATGTGATTGATCGCGAGACCGGTGAAGCCGCTCGCCCGGGCGGCGTGTCGCAGCATCGGCATGTCGAGCCAGCCGACCCGGCGCGGACGGCCCGTGACGGTCCCGTACTCGCCGCCCTCGTCGCGGATGTACGTCGCGAGTTCCTCGTCGTCGCTTCCCCCGTCCGGCTCGGTCTGTCCCTCGACGAATCCGAGTTCCGTTGGCAGCGGACCGGTGCCGACCCTGGAGAGGTACGCCTTGACGATCCCGACGATCTCGCCCTGGCCGATCACGGCCGGGCCGAGTCCGGTTCCGGTCGCCGCGTACCCGGCTGTGGGGTTCGACGAAGTGACGTACGGGTAGACGCCGTGATCGATGTCGAGTGAGCTTCCCTGTGCGCCTTCCAGCATCAGCGTTCCCCCGTCGTCGAGCGTCCTCGACAGGAACTCCCCGGCGTTGACGGTCATGGCGTCCTCGCCGAGTCGATCCCCGTACTCCCGGTACTCCTCGTAGAGGGCATCGACGTCGAACGCCTCGACGGGGTCGATCTCCCCGGCTCCGAACGTGGCGTTCTCGATGTCGATGCCGAACACGTCCTCGACGAGCGCTCGCTTGGTCGGGACGACGTACTCGAGTCGATCGCGCAGCACCGCTGGATCAAGGAGATCCCCGATTCGAATGCCTCGCCGACCCGCCTTGTCCTCGTAGGTCGGTCCGATCCCGCGGCCGGTCGTACCGGCTGCGAGGTTTCCGTCGCTTTTTGCGTCCTCTTCGATCCCGTCGATCACGCGGTGATACGGCATGATGACGTGCGCACGCCTCGCGACGCGCACGTCCGGGTCGAGACCGCGATCACGGAGTGTTTCGATCTCCTCGAACAGCGTGGACGGGTTGACGACACACCCGTTTCCGAGCACGCCCGTTTTGCCGCGGACGACGCCGCTGGGAACGAGCGACAGTTTGTACTCCTCGCCGTCGTGGATCACGGTGTGGCCGGCGTTGTCGCCGCCCTGATAGCGAACGACGGCATCGGCATCCTCGCTGTAGACGTCCACGAGGCCACCTTTGCCCTCGTCGCCGAGTTGTGCCCCGACGATGGTGACGGTCATAACAGCCCCGCCTTCTCCGTCGGTGGCTATACTGGTTACGATGTCGTCTATCGCACGGCCGGCTGATCGGTTGAGACGGCCCGTCAAAATCACCGAAGACCGCCAGGGTACCCTGACAAAATTACCGGGGACCACCAACGTTAACTACTCACACGCCGTATCTACTGTCGACAGTTCTACCGATCAAATCGCCGCTGAGGACAAGCTTTAAAAGGCGGAAAGACAAGTTAACAAATGCCATGATAGACCGACTTGAGAAGGAAGTCGACATGCTGGAGCGGCATTTGCAGGTGCTGAAGATGGTCATCGGGAACGAGCCGATCGGAATCGTCAAGATGTCGAACGAGACGGGGTATCCACATCACAAGGTCCGGTATTCGCTTCGCGTGCTCGAAGAGGAGAACCTGATCGAGCCGTCGAGTCAGGGGGCGATCACGACCGAACACACCCGACAGTTTGTCAACGACCTTGACGGGAAGATCGACGAGATCGTCGCGAATTTAGACGAGATGAAAATCGACGAGGTCGACGAGATCGAAGGGTGATATCCGCTCGGCCGTAAACGGCGGAGCTTCCCACAAGCGACGGCTTGCTGGGTTGGGAGAGTTACGGTTTACATCCCCGAAGGAATGCTGGCAGTGCCACGCTACTACCCTATCCACCGTCCTGAGACAGGGATTCAGGGGTATCTTGGGCTTCGTTGCACCCTGTTCGTTTGATCGAAGGGGTGCCTTCCACGACGAACGGGTGAATCCCGATAGTGTCTCATTGGGATCGGGCGGAGAGACCGCCTCGGTTAGCCTTCAGTACGCTGTAGAAGATCTTAACACTACGGGCGGGCGCTGTATCCCCGCGCTGAAGCGCGAGGTTGTACCGCCCTAATTCGCTTGATAAGGTTCGAACCGATTGTCCGGTGAGTATCCGGAACGCAGCGGCTGATGTGCAACCGATAGTACAGAACATGAGGTTCTCCTTGACCGCTCGACGGGTGAGCCACGTCGGCTGTCGTGAGTTCAGGGCTTCGAGATCGGACACTCAGAGCTCCGCAGGCAGACACTCAGAGCTCCGGCACGTTAACGTGGAACTCGCCACCGAGCGCTTCGACGAGACACAGGTGGTAGCCGGTCTTTCTGGACAAGTTCACGAAGCTCTCCTTCGATCCGCCGGCGAGGAAGCCGCTTTTCGTCGCCTCGGCAGCAACCGCCAGCGCGTCGGGGTCGAAGAAACTCGCAGTCACCAGAAACGCCGCCCCGAGTTCGTCGTGTGATGACTTGACTCGTTCGGCGCGCTCGACCAGCGAGGTCATCATCGATTCGGTCGCGGGATTGCGGGCGTCGTTGAGGGTGGCGACGATCAACGGGTTGCCCATCCGGTCGCGCAACACGACGTCGAACTTCAGCCGGTCACGGTACTCCTCGCCGTCTTCGACGTACTCGACGGTGACCTCGCCCCCGAAATCCACCCGATCGATCTCCGGAAGCGCACCGTAGAGGTCCGCCAGTTCGCTCCGGTTGCCGGTTTCGTCGATCTCGTAGAGGAGCTCTCGTACGAGCCACTCGACGAACCCGTACTCCATCGTGTCCTCGATGAACTCGCCGTACGATTGGCCCTCGACTTCCACCTCGTCGGCGTCGAACCGGGTGTGGTGTTCGAGTTGCAGGTTCGCGTTCACCTCGTCGGCGTCCGCATTCCGGCCGTGTGCGTCCTCCAGCGTCGCCTCGCCCTTCGATCCGTACCGAACGAAGAGGTTCGATCCCTCGATCGCCTCCCGTGTGCTCACGGCGTTGTCACCGCCTCCAGCCAACCTGGTTTCGAGTCGTTCGACCTCCGCTTCGAGTCGCTCGATCGTCGATCGAAGCTCCTCGCGTTCCGATCTGAGCTCGTCGTTCTCGTCGTCGAGTTCGGCGACCCGTTCGCTGAGGTGTTTGATCTGCCCCTCACGTTCGAGCAGTTCGGCTCCCAGATCGGATCGGTCTTCGTCGATCGTCTCCGCCTCGGAGACGTCGACGGCACCGAGTGGATCGACCGGACGATCGCTTCCGGTCAGTTCCGGATCGAGTGAGGGAATCTGTCGCGTCTGTTGCCAGTCGAGTTCGGACTTGACCCAGTCCGCCTCATCGGTTCCAGCATCGTCCTCATCACCACCCTCATCGTCGAGTTCGGCGGGAGATGGCGATGTCCCCTCGGCGTGTGCGGTGGTCCCATCCGGTTCGGTAACGGCTGGTTCCGCCGCGGCCGTCTCCGTGGTCCCCGATGGTGTATCGATGGTCGGAGTGCCCGTGCTGGTGGCGTCGACCGGGTCCGATCGGCGGAGGTCGGCGTCGGACTCGATCGCCCGTCCGGAACGGTCGGTGGCTGGTGGTTCTGTGGAGTCGACGGCAGCGTCCGCGCCACGTTCGGGCTCCGAACCGCCGGTCCTCTCGCGACCGTGGCTGGGTTCACTCCTGTCGTTCGGCGATCGTCCGCGAGGTGCGCTCGGAGGTGTGGGCCCGTCCTCCGATCGAGCGTCGGAGTGAGTGTCAGACGGTGGGGACCGTTGGTCGGCGTGGTCGTCGGGGCGTGCTTGCTCGGCCCGTCGAGACCGTTCCGGGGGCGCTCGGTCGTTCGGCGCGGTCGGGTCGGCGGCCGTCCGGTGGGTCGGCTCCCTCGGTTCAGGAGTCGACCCCGCCCGTTCGCGTCGAGTCGAGTCGACTGGCTCACGCGTCGATTGCGAGGGATCCGCCGGCGAACGTGCTGGCTGTGTGGCATCGGTCGCGCCGTGGGATTCGTGGGGCGCGTGCGGCGCGTCGTGGCGTGACTCGGGAGGCTCGCGTTGGGGGCGGGTGCCAGCCGCCGTCTCCGGGGCCGGCTGGGACTCCGGACCGGAGCGTTCGGCTGCCGGAGGTGGATCCTCCGCGGCCCGTTTCGGCCGCTCCGAACCGGGCGCTGGGTCGGCGTCTCGACCGTCGAACTGTTCGGCCGTCAACCCATCGCCGGCGGTGGGTTCCTCCTCACCCCCCGCCTCCGGTTCGTCATCTTCGACCGATACGTCCGGTTCGATCTCTTCACTCGCGGTTCCCGATTCCTCTTGTTCGTCCGATGTCTCCGGTGCGGCCTCCTCACTCGATGCGTCCGATTCGTCGTCCTGGCCGGGAATGTCGACGATCTCGATGTCGACGTCGATGACCTCGTAGATGCCGACCTCGTCGGTCGTTCGCTCGACCGCCTCGTCGTCGGTCAACAGCTCCTCGGTGTTGCCGACGAACGCGACGTTCATCGAACGACCGCCATAGTACACTTGATAGTAGTCCCCGCTGAGGACGTTCTCGCTCAGTTCGACGTACCCCGTAAACGAGGCGTCGGTCAGCGTCTCTTCGACCTCCGACAGCGGCGTATCCTCGGTGTAGTAGCGGGCCTGAATGGTACCACCTACGTCCGTCATCGCGAAGAGCAGCGGCAGGGCCGGATGGGGAGCCTCGTGAGCGGTGCCCGCGACCCCGTCGAAGTCGTCGATCGTTCCCTCAACGACGCCGACGATTCGTCCATTGAGCATCAATAGACAAGCGCCGCCCGCGCGGACCGCACCCGAGAACGTCTCGTTCTCAAGGTCGGCGAGCGCGTCGAAGCCACCCGGAAACGGCCGGGTATCCCACCGGTCGATGTGGTCCTCCATGCGCGTGCTCATGTATTTATTGGCAAGGAGGGAGTTCCGTGAAATACTTTCCGGCCCACCTCAGAGCTTGCTTTCGGCATCGTTGGCGAGTTCCTCCATTCGTTTTCCGATTCGGCCGGCGCTCGAAAACTCGTCCTCGCTCATGGCGGTGGCGAGCGCGTTTCCGAGCACGAACACGGCGTGCTTGTGTTCGCTTTTGGATTTGTGGACGTGGGACGGATCGACGCTGAGCTGATGGTAGGGCTCGAAGAGATCGTCGTCGACGTCGTCGAAATCCTCGAACGCCTCCATGATCGTCACCATCCGATCGTGAAGCTCCAGAAGCTCGTCTTTATGCATGTGTCGATCGGTAGGAAGGCACCCGAGATAAGGGTTCGGCTGTCACAGGAGCCATCGCTCAGCGGCAACCGACGAACTCAGAAAACGTACTCGTCTTCGTGTCCCATGAGACCGTCGTCTTCGAGGCCTGGCTCGGCGTTCTCTCCGCCCATTGGTCCACTCGTCTTGTACGCTTTGAGCCCCGTGGAGAGCAGTTCCTCGATCGCTTCCTCCCGGTTGACGAACTCCCCCTGGTCGATCATCTGGGCAATCTGCATCTCGAGGTGCTCGGGGATCGTGATCTCTACCTTGGGCATCGGATACGTGGGCCTTCGGTAGAGGGGTATTTAAGCCTGACGGGGAGTAAACTCGGTGTTCGAAACTATTTCTCCACATATCAGATGATGGCTTTCGAAATCAGGCAGTAATATTTTCGATCGGGTAATACAGGTTCCAACCGTAGCCAACCGGTGCCGGTACCCATACGTTCCTCGGGCACGACGTTCCGACAGAATGACCGTCAGGGACGTTACCGACCTGTACGAGGAGTTCGGGGATGAGCGTCTTCCCCCTGGACAGCGCGAGACCTCAGCGTTTCCCGTGCTCTCGAAGGGTGACACGCCGTCGTGGGATCCGGAGACGTGGGAGTTTCGCGTCTGGGGTGCCGTCGAGGAGGAGCTAACGCTCGATTGGGAGGCGTTCACGGCACTTCCCGCCGAGACACAGCAACAGGATTTCCACTGTGTAACCGGCTGGAGCAAGCTCGACTGTGCGTTTCGGGGAGTTCCGTTCCCGGAGATTATGGATCTAGTGGGCGTCCGTGACGAGGCCGACCACGTCATGTTTCACGCGCTCGACGGATACACGACCGACCTCCCGTTGGCCGACTGCGACCGGCGGGAAGTGCTGTTCGCCTGGGAGTACGACGACCGGCCCCTCCCGCCGGAACACGGCGGACCGCTTCGGGTCGTCACCCCACACCGGTACGCCTACAAGGGGGCGAAGTGGGTCGACGGCGTCGAGTTTCTAACCGAGTCAGAGCCGGGCTACTGGGAGAAACGCGGCTACTCAGTGACCGCGAACCCGTGGGAGGAAGAACGGTACGCATGAACGCGGAAAACGACCCGTTCGTCGAGCGTCCGTTTCCTCGCTTGGATAGTCAGGCTAAAGAGGAAACGACCCGCAGGGGGGGTCAATGGAAACGCTGAGTGAGGGGGCGGTCGTCACCGAGAATGGCCGGCTGGTGAGTCGCACCTGCGAGGTGCCCGATGTCTCCTATCGAGCGTTCCTGTCGGGACGGGGCGCGCCGCGAATTTACTGGGCGACCCCGGACGGATTCGAGGTCGTCGGCGTCGGGGCCGCTGCGATGGTGACGGCGTCGGGCTCCGATCGATTCGGGTCGCTCCAGCGAGATGCGGTGACACTCTTCGAGGAAGCAGACAGCGACGGACCCGAGGTGGCTCGTCCCAGAGCGTTCGGTGGACTGTCGTTCGGCGATGCTCACGAGTCGGCCTCCCCGTGGGACGGCTTTCCGGCTGCGGGGTTCGTCGTTCCCCGGACGACGCTCACCCGAGCGGAGGGAACGACGTGGCTGACGGTTACCGAAGTCGTCGACGAACCGGACACAGACGACATCGAAACCGAACTGGAGCGATCCCGACAGCGTGTCGTTGACCTGCCGATGCTCCGCCCGACGTCCGATCCGCCCGGCGTGCTCGCCACGCGGTTGACGGCACCACGGGAGGAGTGGACCGAACAGGTCGCACGGGCCGTCGACCGGATCCGGGACGGAGCCCTTCGAAAGGTCACGCTCGCAACGTCGATGGAAGTCGACCTCGAATCCGAACTCACCATTCCGGCCGCGCTGGAGCGATTCCGACGGACGTATCCCAACTGCTACCGGTTTCTCGTCCAGCCGACCGACGACGCCGCGTTCTTCGGTCCCCCTCCCGAGCGACTCGTCCGACTTCGGGGGAGTCGAATCGAGACCGAAGCGCTCGCCGGCTCGATGCCACGGGGTGAGACGCCGACGGAGGACAACGGCTTTGCCGACGCGCTGGTCGAAAGCGAGAAAATCAGACACGAACAGCAGCTGGTCGTCGACGCTATTCGGGAGCAACTCGAACCGATCGCGGACGTACGCTGTGGTGACCGAGGGATCAGAAAGCTGGCGAACATCCAGCACCTCCACACGCCGATCCGTGCCAGTCTCGATACGGATGTCCACGTGCTGGAAGTCGTCGAGGCGCTTCATCCGACGCCCGCCGTCGGCGGGCTTCCGCTGTCGAAGGCGCTGGCGACGATTGAGGAGATTGAGTCGTTCGATCGGGGATGGTACGCCGCTCCGATCGGCTGGTTCGACGGCGACGGCGACGGCGAGTTCGCGGTCGGAATCCGGTCAGGGGTGGCGAGCGGAGATCGGGTGACGCTGTTCGCAGGGAACGGAATCGTCGCCGATAGCGATCCCGACGAGGAGTGGGAGGAAGTACAGCCGAAGTTCCGCCCCGTTCTCGAAGAGCTGGAACGATGACCGAATGCAGTCGAACCATGAACCGATGACCGTGTACAATCGAACCATGAACCGATGACCGTGTACAATCGAACCATGAATCGATGACTGTGTACAATCGAACCATGAACCGATGACCGATCCGAACCGAAACGCGCTCTGGGGGCGCGCCCTCGCCGAGGAACTCGCAGCGGCTGGCGTGGACGGTGCGTGCGTCGCTCCCGGCAGCCGATCGACGCCGATGACTGTCGCGCTCGCCGATCACGACGGCATCGACGTCTGCTCGCATCTCGACGAGCGTTCGGCGGCGTTCTTCGCGCTCGGCCGTGGCCGGCGAACTGGCCGGCCGACAGCGGTCGTCTGCACGTCCGGAACCGCGGCCGCCAACTTCCACCCGGCGGTGATCGAGGCCGACCAAGCGCGGGTTCCGTTGCTCGTGCTGACAGCCGACCGTCCCCCAGAACTCCGTGACAGCGGTGCGAACCAGACCGTCGATCAGGAGAAGCTCTACGGGGACGCCGTCAGGTGGTACCGTGACCTTCCCGAACCGGAGGCCGATCCCCGGAAACTCCGACGGCTCCGCACCGACGTGGCCCGCGCAGTCGCGACCACGACCGGAAGTTTACCGGGACCCGTCCACCTCAACGTCCCGTTCCGGAAGCCGCTGGAACCTGTCGACGTGCCCGGTGACGTTCCGGACGACCTTGACCCGCTCGCATCGAAGGGTCGGCCGGGCCCGTTCGTCGAAACGACACCCGGACAGCCGGTTCCCGACTCGGCTGCGATAGCGACGCTCGCGGACGCGCTCGTTGCTGCGACCCGACCGCTGATCGTCGCCGGGCCAGCGGACGGCCCGACACCGTCTCGGGACGCGCTCGCGGACCTCGTCGCGGTGACGGATGCGCCCCTCCTCGCGGATCCGCTCTCGGGCCACCGGTTCGGCCACCGCGTCACGGAGGTTCCGGTCTGTGGGGGCTACGACGCCTACATCTCCGGCCTCCCCGATCCCGATTTCGTCCTTCGGTTCGGGGCCTCTCCCACCTCCAAGCCACTACGACACGCCCTCCGTGATGCTGACTGCAGGCAGGTCGTGGTCGATCCGGCCGGCGGCTGGCGCGAGGCCGAGTTCACGGCCACCGACCTCGTCGTCGCCGACTCGACCCGACTGACCCAGAACCTAACAGCAAGGATCGAGGACACGGGAGCGTCCCCCGAGAACGGCTGGAGAGACCGATGGGCGGCGGCCGAACGCCGATACTGGGACATCGTCGACGCCGATCGATCGGCCGCGATGGAGGGATCGGTCCTCGCCGACGTGGCCGCGCTGTCGCCCGATCCGTCCACCCTGTTCGTCTCGAACTCCATGCCCGTTCGGGATCTCGATCGCTTCGGCCGTCCCCGAGACGCCGACGTGACGGTGCTGGGGAACCGGGGTGCCAGCGGCATCGATGGGATCATCTCGACGGCGCTCGGAGCCGGCAGCGCCACCGACGACCCGCTCGTGCTCGTCACGGGGGATCTCGCGTTCTACCACGATATGAACGGACTGCTCGCGTTGGAACGCTGTGGGATCGACGCGACGATCGTGGTGGTGAACAACGACGGCGGTGGGATCTTCCACATGCTGCCGATCGAGGGGTACGATCCCCCGTTCACCGAGCAGTTCAAGACGCCACACGGTCTCGATTTTGCCCCAACGACCGACCTCTACGATCTCGACTTCGAACGGGTCGAAGCGGGCGAGCCGTTTCGGAAGGCGTTCCGAGGGGCCGTCGAGAACGGCGGGACACAGGTGATCGAGGTGCCGTTCGATTCCCGCGAGAGCCACCGACTGCGGGAGGCGATCACGGACCGGGCGCGGGACGCGATTCGGTCCGACGCTCCCTAACCCGTCACTGCCACAGACGGTCATGCTTTTGCCGTTCGTCTCACCCCGAGAACGGTGAGGTGAGCGAAAACGTTGCCCGTGGCGCTGATCTCATCCTGGTGGGACAGGTCGTCGTCAAACAGGCTCAAAGGCGGTGTTCCACTCCGGGGCACTGCGTTTGGCCCGGCGTCCCGTCGCGGAGCTACGGAAGTTCGACGTCGACACCGCTTCGCTCGCTCGCGGCTGTAACCGTGTTGTAGAGCAACATCGCGCGAGTCATCGGCCCGACCCCGCCAGGGACCGGGGTGATCGCCCCCGCGACATCGCGAGCGTCGTCGAACGCGACGTCGCCGACGAGGATCGAGTCGCCGTCGCGTTCGACGCGGTTGACCCCGACGTCGATCACCGTCGCCCCCTCGGCGAGCATCGAGCCGTCGATTAGCTCCGGAACGCCGCAGGCGGCGACGACGATCTCGGCCCGTCGAACCTTCTCGGCGAGGTTCTCGGTCCTGGAGTGACAGACAGTGACCGTAGCGTTGCCGAGCGGTCCCTTCTGAATGAGGAGGTTCGCCAGCGGTTTGCCGACGATGTTCGAGCGACCGACGATCGTCACGTCCGCCCCCTCGGTCTCGACGTCGGCCGCGTCGAGCAATCGAAGGACGCCGTGTGGCGTACACGGGAGAAACCGTGGGGTGCCCGTCACCAGCCGACCGACGTTCTCCGGATGGAACCCGTCGACGTCCTTCTCGGGATCGATCCGTTCGAGAACGGGCTGTTCGGAGACGTGATCGGGAAGCGGAAGCTGTACGAGAATCCCGTGGACGGCAGGATCGTCGTTGAGCTCGTCGATCGCGTCGTGAAGGTCGGTTTCGGGTGCTGTCGGGTCGATCTCGACGTCGATCGCCTCGATACCGACCTCCTCGCAGTCGCGTTGTTTCATCGAGACGTACGTCTCGCTTGCGGGATCGTCGCTCATCAGGACGGTCGCAAATCCGGGGACGACTCCTTCCTCGCGAAGCGTCTCTACGGAGCGCCGTACGTCCGCTCGGATCTCCGCTGCAACCGCTTCCCCGTCGATGATCTCGGCCATGCTGGAGATGGAGAGAGCGTCCCTAATCAATCTGCGGGACTGCAGCCAGAGTACACGGTCCCCAGATCACGCGCTCACTCGTACAGCGGATGGTCGGTACACAGCGCGTCGACCTCGTCACCCACCGCGCTCACGACTTCGGGATCGGCTTCGCCGTCCTCGAATGCGTCGAGGACACGGACGATGAGGTCCGCGACGGTCTCCATCTCGGACTCCTCGAAGCCGCGTGCCGTGAGGCCCGGCGTGCCCGCGCGGATGCCGCTCGGATCGAACGGCGATCGGGTTTCGTCGGGGACGGTGTTGCCGTTGAGGACGATCCCGGCTTCGTGGAGGGCGTCCTCGGCATCGCCACCGCTGACGTCGGGATGGGACTCACGAAGGTCGACTAACACGAGATGGGTATCGGTCCCCCCGGAGACGAGCGAGAGCCCGTGCTCTGTGAGTCGGTCACCGAGCGCCCGCGCGTTGGCGACGACCTGCGCTGCGTACCCCTCGAACGCGGGGTCGAGTGCCTCACCGAATCCGACGGCCTTCCCGGCGACGTTGTGCATTAGTGGCCCGCCCTGCCCGCCCGGAAACACCGATCGGTCGATGTCGTCGGCGAACTCCTCGTCGCACATCACGATCCCGCCCCGACCGGCGCGGATCGTCTTGTGCGTCGAACCAGTGACGAAGTCGGCAACGCCAACTGGCGAGGGGTGGACCCCGGCAGCAACGAGCCCCGTGATGTGGGCGATGTCCGCGAGGTGGTACGCGCCGACAGCGTCGGCGGTCTCTTGGATGCGTTCCCACTCGACCGTCCGGGGGTACGCGGAGTAGCCGGAGACGATCACGTCCGGCTCGAACTCGCGGGCCCGCTCGTCGAGGGCCTCGTAGTCGATGTAGCCGGTTTCGGGATCGACCTGATAGCCGGCGACCTCGTAAAGCTGTCCGGTGAAGTTGGCGGTGTGGCCGTGGCTCAGGTGCCCCCCGTGATCGAGGTCGAGCGAGAGAATCTTGTCGCCCGGTTCGAGAATCGTGAAGTAGACGGCCTGATTGGCCTGCGTCCCGGAGTGAGGCTGGACGTTGACGTGATCGGCACCCCAGAGCGCTTTCGCGCGCTCGATTGCCAGGGTCTCAATCTCGTCGGCGTACTCACAGCCGGCGTAGTAGCGCGCGCCGGGATAGCCCTCGGCGTACTTGTTGGTCAGAACGCTGCTTTGTGCCTCCAGTACGGCCTCGCTGACGTGGTTCTCGCTGGCGATCATCGAGAGCGTCGACCGCTGGCGGCTCAGTTCGCCCGCCAGTGCGTCCGCTGCATCTGGATCGATCGACCGGACCCGATCGTAGTTCATGGGTGATCCCCGGTGGCTGGGCCGATAAAGCCTGCTGATCGCGGCGGTCGTATCTGTATGCCGACAAAGATATAAGCACCCCGAGCACCGACGTTGCTACCGGATGATCGACTGGGAATCGACTGGATCGGGGCTTCGCGTCCTCAGTCGAGGCGGAAACGAAGTCGAGATCTCCGCCAGTGATTGGTCGTCAGGCACGGACGCCCTCGACATCTCTCGCCCTGTCGATATGACCGTTTCGGGAACTGCCACCTCACTCGAGTTCGGGCCGGCGATCGTTCGCGTGATGGATTTGACCGACGAAACGACCTACGAACTCGGAAACACGATCGGCCCACTGACACTCCCATCGAGCCGATATCTGGTGCTTCTCTCCCTGCCGATACAAACGTACGTTCGATTCGACGGAGCCGCTACGATTCGGAAGTCGGCCGACTACCAGACGGTCGAACTCTCGTTTCCGGAGCGGACATCGAGCACGCTCGGATTTCGGGATCTCAGCGACCTTCCCACCGAGACGATCGCGATCGAACCCACCCCCGAGGGAGTCGCCACCGCGCTGTCGACGCTTCACGCCAGCGTCCAGATGACGACGCCGGACCGGTCGTATCCCACGCTTCGGAACCACCCGCCACGGCTTCGGATCGACGAGCAGACGGACGTTCCCGACGCGGTACGACGGGAGGTCGCTGAGACAGGAATCACGCTCGCGACACGGCCACAACTGGACGATCTGTTCGTTCTCGCCCCACTCGCGTACTATCTACAGGCCAACGTGGAGGTAGAAGAGCGTGATCGGTCGGTACTTCGTGCTCCGGCTGTCGGTCTCGAACGGGAGTTCCCGTCCGGACTCGAACTCCAGTCGGACGCCGCCTCGACCCTCCGGAAGGTGTTCTTTCTCGATTGTCTCGTCCGGAACGAGGGGATACATCCGACGTCGCTGGCAGAAGCCGACGTCGTAGATGACCTCCCGTTCGATCCGGCGACAGTCTACGACTCCTCGCCCGCGGCGCGCCTCGATACTTACCTCTCGGTCCCGGACGAGCTGGTCGAACACCGGCTGCCGGACTGGCACCTCTCGATGTACGTCGAGCCGACGCTCGGACGTGCGAAGTGTCTTCCGTACCTTCTCGATCGGTTGAGCCTGGTGTACCTGCCGAGTTCGTCCGAGCTGACCGGTCGAGCGCTCATCGAGCGCTCGCTCAACGACTTCTACCGCTCACATGGGCGATGGGGTGGGCAGGATCCGCTCGGTGGGTCGGTGCCATCGATCGAGCGAATCGATCCTGACCTGAGGGCGGGACGGATGCACGGCTGGCTCGCGGACGGAACGCCGATCGACGTGTTCAAAGCGAGCTACGAGTCGTTCGAGAACCGCCTCGAGCATCTCGCCCAGGGGCGTGACTCCGTGTGTGTTTGTGTCGTTCTCAACGACGAAGACATGGACGGCGAGCTCGACGAGGCCGAGCGTCTCTATCGCGAACGGGCGCAGACGCTCCCGATCGACCTAACAATCGAGCGACTTCTCACCCGCGACCGGCTGGCGCGGGTGTTCGAGGAACCAAACGACTTCGTCCACTACATCGGTCACTGCGAACACGGGGGATTGCGATGTCCCGACGGCACGCTCTCGATCGAGACGCTCGATTCGTGCAACACCCAGACGTTCTTCCTGAACGCCTGTGGATCGTACTACGAAGGACGTGAACTCGTTCGGAAAGGGAGCGTCGCCGGCGCGGTGACGTTCTCGAAGGTACTCAACGAACACGCGGTGACGGTCGGCACGACGTTCGTCCGACTGCTGTTTCACGGATTCAGCTTCCAGCGGGCGCTGGGATTGGCTCGTCGTCGAATCATGATGGGCAAAGACTACGCCGTCGTCGGGGACGGCACGCACTCGCTCACGCAGTCGAGCTCTTCACCCGTCAAGACAACGCTCGAATCTATCCAGAGGGGACGGTACCGACTGACCGTCGACACGTTTTCGCCGACCAAGATCGGCAGCTACTATCAGGTGCACACCCCGGACAACGGGAAGTCATATCTGTCGGGCACTGTGGCGGTCACTGAACTGACGGCAGACGAGCTCCGGGACATGCTCGCGATCACCGAAGGGCCGATAATCTACGAGGGGGCGTTTCGCTGGCCCGAAGAGCTGCTCGAAACGGAACTCACGCCTGCCACGTCATGTGCCCACGACTAACGTCACGAGGTTCCGCCTTGACGGCCTGTGATCGTTTCGCGCGGCGTTCGGTTCCGAACCGCAAGTCATCTTAACATTTTCACAGATAACTGTCCATATAACATGGAAACCCTGTTCCACCATGCCGATCCACAAGAGTTATATACTCGGAAGAGTCTCGCCGGGGCCGTTAAAATTAAATACATACATAGCGTTTATAGCGACAGAGAGATGCCTTCAAATTTACTCGGCGTCAAGACCGACGATATGTTAGCGACGATCATTCGTGACGCGGGCGACGAACTGCTGGTTATCAACCCGTCCGGGCACGCGATCGAACAGCTCATCGAGGTCGCCATCGACCACGACGACGAGCTGCCACAGATGCGGATGCTGGCCCAGGAACGAACCCTCAAGGACGTTATGGGCGACTTCATCGTCGCCAGTAACGCGGCCGACCTCATCGACAGCGGAGCACTCCAGTTCCGCACCGTCGATGATGATTCCGGAAACTCGCTCGCCGTGACGGACGACCGCGTGATCGCCATCGTTCGCGCTGGAGAGCACGTCGCGGGGCTCGTCTCCGACGACGAGGAGTTCGTCGCGACCGCCAACGAAACCTACGGGACTGACTGGGAGGAGGCGGACGAGTTCAACCTCCGCACGCCGCCGCTGACGCGCGTCCGCGAAACGCTCGAAGAGGAGATCGGGCTGGAGGCGGAAGACGACTTCAATCAGGTGCTCGCGTCCATGGAAACCGCCCGAGGCGACGGCGATGGTCTGGACGAGGTGACCATCAGTCTGCTCGTCGCAGCCAAGAACGAGGCGCTGCTGTACGACATCAGCAAGTGGGGTGAGGACGTGGGGATCGCGAGCAAGGCGACGTTCTCCCGAACGAAGACGAAGCTCGAGGACATGGGCCTGATCGACACCGAGAAGGTGCCGATCGACGTTGGCCGTCCACGGCTCCGCCTCAAACTCGGCGACGACCGACTGAAGGACGCCGACAGCGACCAACTCGCGAGCGTCGCACAGTCGATCCTCCACTGAACACCGCGTTCAGTCGTGCGGTTTTCACTGCGATTGGTTCTCATTCAGATCGAACACTGTTTGTCAGTAACTGATTCACCGGCAAATCTCGACACCATGGCAATCCATTGCCACCGTTGTGGATCCGCGGTCACCCGGAACCGCGGGCTTTTCGGATGCCCCACGCGTGCGTTCAGCCATGGAACTTCGCACCGTCGGGACCGGTCCCGCCCTCGACGCCGTCGAGGCGGCCCTCGCGGACGCTGGCGTCGAGACCGAACGGGGCGGTCCCGACTCGGTTGAGGACGCAACGGTCGCGGTCGTGAGCGACGTCGTGGGCGAATCGACGTTCTCGCGGGTGAACGACGCCGCGATACGTGGCGAAACCGCGTGGATCGCCGTGGAACTCGGTGGTCTCGGCGGAAAGAGCGGGACCGTCGAGGCGAGTGTCGCCGGGTTCGGCCCCGAGTACGGCTGTTATGAGTGCTTACAAACACGGGTGACGGCGACGGGCGTTCCGGACGACGGTGATCCAGGCGTCGAACGCCGAACCGCACGGCTCGCTGGGGCCGTCGCCGGCCATCGCCTCGTGGGATTGCTCGCCGGCGACGACGCGATCCGAGGGCGCGTCCTCGAACTGCCCTGGATCGAACGGGAGTTGCTTCCCGTTCCGGGCTGTCCCGCCTGTGGTGACACCCGGGACCGTTCGCTCCCCCTCAACTACGAGGGCGTCACCCTCGACGACGCGCTCGCCCGTGCCGAGCGGGGTCTCGACGAACGACTCGGCCCCGTCGTGACGGTGGGCGAAGCGGATTCGTTCCCAGCGCCGTACTACCTCTCGACGCTCGCGGACACGGCAGGCTTCAGCGACGCCACGGCGGCAACCCAGGCTGCCGGGGTCGATGTCGACTGGAATGCGGCCTTCATGAAGGCGCTCGGCGAGGCGCTTGAACGGTACGCGGCCGGCGTCTACCGGACGGACGAGTTCGTGACCGCGACCGCAGACGAACTCGACGCTCCGGTCGCACCCGACACCGTCGTCGCTCCCGGCGAGGTTCCCGCCCGCGACGAACCGATTCCGTGGGTTCGCGGGGTGAGCCTGGTCGATGGTACGGCCGTCCACCTGCCCGCGGAACTCGTTCACTTTCCGCCCCCGGAACGGCGCATCCGTCCGGCGATCACGACGGGATTAGGGCTCGGCTGTTCGACCATCGACGCGGTTCGATCCGGCTTGACCGAAGTCCTCGAGCGCGACGCGTCGATGCTCGCGTGGTATTCCACGTACGAGCCGGTCGGACTAACCGTCGACGACGACGGCTATCGGGAACTCGTACGCCGTGCCCGAGCCGAGGAGCTGTCGGTGAGTACCGTCCTGCTTACCGGCGACGTGGATATCCCGGTCATCGCCGCCGTGGTCGAACGTGACGAGTGGCCGCGGCTCGCACTTGGCAGTGCAGCCGCGCTCGATCCGGTTGCGGCCGCACGGAGCGCGCTGGCCGAGGCGCTCCAGAACTGGATGGAGCTACGTGCACTCGGCCCCGACGCCGCTGCTGACGAGGGGGCATTCGGGCGATACGCCGCCGAACCGGGACCGGTGTCGGTGTTGTTCGATATCGATGCGGCGGTCCCGGCGGCGACGGTCGGGCCGGCGGAGTCGCCGACGGGCGCGGACGCGCTCGAAGCGCTCGTCGAGCGCGTCCGCGCGGCCGGCCTCGAAGCGTACGCGGCCCGGCTCACGACCCGGGACCTCGACCGAATCGGGCTGGAATCGGTTCGCGTGGTGGTCCCCGCCGCCCAGCCGTTGTTCGTCCGCGAACCGTACTTCGGCGAGCGTGCTCGCGAGGTTCCCGCCGAACTCGGCTTCGAGCCGCGGCTCGATCGGGAGCTACACCCGTTCCCGTGAGCGGGAGGTGACGATGTTCTTACCGTCGTCGACCGCCAAACGATCCAAATTATTTATCATGATTGTCGTCGTTGAATCACGGGATGTCAGACTGGCGTACGGATCCGACGATCACCGAGTTCGACCTCGGCTGTTCCGATTGTGGGAGTGACCTGTCGCCGACGACCGTCCCGGCCGCGCGGATCGTGCCGGACGTTCGCGGCGACATCACGATCGCCGAGTGTCCGGAGTGTGGCGGTCGGTACTACCCCGAAAAAGCGCTCGATCGCCTTTAGATCCCGAACGTCGCACGCAGGAAGTCACGCGTTCCGGGACCGAGACCGACGGCGAGGACGGCGATGAGCAACAGCAGCGTGTACGTCGGACTCTCGTCGAACATCTCGTCGTTGAACAGCCAGACGACGAACAGCGCCGCGCCGACCTTCACGGGAATGAACGGCCACGTGTGGCCGATCAGGTCGGTGAGCCACGCCGGCTGGATCACTTCGGTGACGTCCTGTATCGCGGCGTTGACGACGTGTTTCGGCTCGTACTGCGGCAGTCCAAAGGCGTGCGGCCAGTCGAGGCTGAGAACGTTCGCCACTCCGTCGACGGCGTGGCCCCAGACGATGACGAGCCCCATGTAGCCCGTACCACGGTTGACTTCCGGGGCGTAGCGTTCGGTCAGCACCCACGCGAGCGCCGCCAGGACGGTCGCTCCAACGAGCGTGATGATCGGTACCATCGGTTCGAAACCGATCTCCTCCATCGTCAGCGCGAGACCGGCCAGATAGGCGATCGTGATCGAAAGCAGGATCGCCCCGGTCGCGAACAGGGGATACTCGTACCGCTCGACGAGCCCGCGGTCCGTCGCTGCGACGGAACCGACCAGCGCCGCCAGCGTCACGGCGAAGACGACGACGTAGATCAGCGGGCTGATCAACAGCGCACTCGCCGGAAACCCGATCGCGGGGTCGCCGGCGTTCAACAGCACGATGTTGGCGTCTTCGACGGTCCGAAGCGCCCCGCCGAAGAAGACGAACGGAATCACCGCGAAGAACAGTCCCCGATCGTCGCCAACGTCGAGCCGTCGAAGCAAAAAGATCACGCCGACGAGCGCGATCAGCAGGATGACTGCGTAGCTGGCCGTCGAAATCGTCGTGTAGCCGGGTTCGGCGACTATTCCCGTCGTACAGTCGCCGTCGAGAACGGTCTCGCCGCCGATGCGCTGGGCGCAGGCCTGGCCATGGGCGTCGGCGACGACCGGGCCCCAGAAGTACTTCCAGATGAAGCCGTCGTAAACCTGCTGAGGGAACAGCGCTACACCGCCTGCAAGCGCGAGCGCCAGCCCCACGACACTGGCAATCCACGCCCGGACGGGATCCGTTCGATCGAGCGCCTCGTTCATGTTCTCTCCCCCGAACCCACACCGTTTCAGCGTTCCGATTCCGTGAGCGATCGACGCACATCCGCGAGGGAAGCGGCGGCTCAACGCACAGCTGTGACGGAAGCGGTGGATAGCCCGGGCGCGTGTTCACGCGTCGGCGTCCGGCACCGGCAGTTGCTCGTTCTCGTATTCGGTTCCGAGGATCACCATCGTCTGGGTCCGGTCGAACCCGTCGATCTCCGCGATGTCGGTGAACATGAGCTTCCGGAGCGCGTCGGCGTCGGTGGCGTACACCCTGAGGATCACGTCCCACTGGCCGGTCGTCAGGTGAATCTCGCGTACGTTGTCGAGTTCCTGTAACTGTTTGAGTGTCTCGGTCTCCTGGCCCTGATCGACGCGCATTCCGACGATCGCCGAGATCCCCCACCCGAGCGCCTTCGGGTTCACCCGCGCGTGGTAGCCCTCGATGACCCCGGTCGCTTCCAATCGGGAGACCCGGTCGTGAACGGTCGCACTCGACATCTCTATTGTTCGGGCGATTTCGCTGAACGGCGTTCGCGCGTTCTCCTGTAACAACCGCAAAATCTCGCGGTCGATCTCGTCGAGGTCGGCGTCCATATCCAGTATCGGGATCGCCGCCCTCAAAACGATACCCGTCCGAGGTCCGTCTCGGTACGCCGTGAGTTGCCGATCCGATCGGCCTCAGTCGATGCTGCGCGCCGCAGCGAGCGCTTCGTCGTGGATCAGGCCGTTCGAAGCCACCAGGCCGCGGGAGTCGTGTCGCCAGCGCTCACCGTCGAGATCTGTGACGGTCCCGCCCGCTTTTCGGACCATGTGTACGCCGGCGACGGTATCCCATGGGTTGGCGTCGACGTTCGTGATCGTCGCGTCGAGCGATCCGGCGGCGACCAGCGCAAGGGCCGCCTGCGCACAGCCGACCCGTCGGAGGTCGGCGAACCGGGTGACGATCGCCGAGACCGCATGGGTGTACTCGTCCCGGCGGTCGAGATTCCACCAGATCGTCGGACAGACTGTACACGTCTCGGGGTCGGAACGGTCGCTCACCGAGATCGGTTCGCCGTTGCGCTCGACGCCGTCGGGACCGGAGACGTAGCTGTCGCCGATCGCCGGAAGTATCGACGCCGCAGCGACCGCTTCGCCGTCGACCACGGCACCCACGCTCGTCGACCACGTCGGAATCTCGCGAACGAAATTGTTGGTGCCGTCGATCGGATCGATCACCCAGGCCGCTCCGTCGTCCGGAACGACCTTTGCTTCGTCGTCCTCCTCGCCGACGATTGTGTCGGCCGGAAACTCGTCGGCGAGAACCTCGATCACGCGCCGTTGTGCGTCCCGATCAGCAGACGTGACGACGTCGGTCTTGCCCGATTTCGTCTCGACTGGCAGTCCAGCGCGAAACCCCGCAGCCGCGACGGCTGCTCCGGCCCGAGCCGCCCGCTCGGCGACCGCTTTCCGTCGAGATGCGTCCGTGTTCATGGTCGTTCGGCGGCGGGCACGACAAATAGACCCACCGATCTCTCACGTGGCGTCCGGCGCTCGAACGAGAATTTCGTCACGGGAGACGGTGACGCCGTAGCCCCCCAGCTCGAAGCTCACGGCCTGCGGGGCGGTTTCGTCACCGTGGATAAGTTCGGCTAGGGCCTGCTCGTCAGCGGCCTCGCTGATCGGATCGAGCGAGACTGGGTCCACCTCGGCGATGTCGGCGACGACCGTAACGACCGCCAGACACAGTCGCTCGACGTCGATCAGGTCGATCAACGTCCGGTACGCGCCGGTCGATGGATCGTAGCGGGTCTCGTCTCGAATTCCCGTTCCCGTCGAGGTGCCGACCTCGACGGTAACCGACGAGGAGATCCAGGCGTCGGTCTCGTTCGGATCGTAGATCACGCCGAGCGTGTCATCGCCGTGTGGTCGTTCTTCGTAGTGCAGTTCGTTTGGAGGGGAGGCGTTCATTGTCATCTGTCGTCTCGGTCGTTGTCGGTCGTCCGTTTCCAGTCGTGCAAACAGCCTTCGTCACAGAAGACGTAAACGGTAAATCGTCCGTCATCGTCCGACTGTCCCACGGCGGGATGCCACTCGTGGCCGCTGACGGGCGAATCACAGTGGACACACCGGTTTGGATCCGTGACGTCGGACACGGTGATCACAGGAAGTGGTCTGCCGATCGAGCGGGGGAGTCGAGATCCGCTCGCTCGCCGGAGAGAACGGCGGTGTCGTCGGCAGTCGCCGTTCGATCGCCGTCGACGGAGACCGTTCCGTCGGCATCGACGGTGACCTGAAGCCCTGCATACTCGAACGCGATCGTCACGGCGGTATCCGTCGCGTGTTCGATGAGAGCGTCCAACGCGTCCGGATCGAGCGTCTCGAACAGTGGTGGGATCTCCGTGGGAGCAGCCCCGAGGGTATCGGAAACGGCTCGAACGACGAGTTCGCTGGGGGAGAGCACATCGTGGTGGGAAGGCGGCGTCTGAGTGATCGTCGGGTGGTCGTTCATGAAGGTCCGTACTGGTGGCGGACGTATGGGAGTTGCACCTATTCTCATCACCTGTGTCCTGGACTGGACACTATCCATCTAGACTCGGCCGCCTTCGAACAGAAGTTCGAAGACAGTCCGCTCAGCCGCTCTGAGATGCTGGTTGAACGTCGGCTGCGTGATCCCGAGCGACTCGCCGAGTTCGCTCCCGGTTCGCTTCCGGGGTGACTCGAAGAACCCACCGAAATACGCCATTTCGAGCGCTTCGAGCTGACGATCGGTGAGCCGGTCGTTGAGCACACCGCGGAGGCTTGCCGGCGTCTTGAGCGGCCGATCGCGCTGCCGTCGGGCGACGAGCTCGGTGCCGTCGTAGCTCGTCTGTAACGACTCGACGAATCGGCGAATGTCCGCGTCTGCCGCCAGTTCGACGACGAGCCGTCCACCGGCAGCCGTCGCTCGCATCGCGCGTGGGACACCCCCGTTGTCGAGGACCGTTCTCAACAGCCCGTCCCCCGGCGTGGCGTATTCGAACGTACACCGGTCAGCATCCTCCGAAATCAGCGCCACCTCTCCGGCTGCCGTCTCCTCGTCAAGGTACGTCAACACCGTCTCCGGCTCCGCTCCAGTGACGGCGAAGAATCCGTGAAGCTCGTCATCCGCCGGAACCACGCTCAGAAACTCGAACTCGGCGTCGAGTTCGCGAGCCGCCCGGACGAACTGCACGTCATCGCCAATCTCGAACTCCAACTCGGTTACCTCGTCCGTGATGAGGGCGTGCTTTCGTTCGATCGCGTTGATCGCGTGGCCGATCGTGCTCCCGAGTTCGGCGATCACCTCTCGCTCAATCTCGTCGAATGCCCCGGGACGATCCGCGAGGATGGCCATCACGCTGTACGTCGTGTCGTCGTACGCAATCGGGACGGCGATCCCGGAGCGAATCCCACGTTCCAGTGCCTCCTCTCGCCACTCAGAGAGCGGTGGATCGTCGAACACGTCGAACGTCGTGGCGTCTCCGGACTCGACGGCGTTTCGGACGGGCGGGGCGTCGGCGAGTGTGCCGACGAGTGCGGCGTCCCCGCCAGCCCACTCCCTGGGTTGAATCTCACCCGTCGCCGTGTCGAGCGTCCCGACCCACGCCACAGCGTACGGGTCGACCGACACCAACCGTTCGGGCACCTCGCGCTCGATCTCGGCTCGCGTCGTCGCATCGACCAGCACACGGTCGATTCCACGGATGACCGCGTTGACGCGTGCGAGTCGTTCGAGCCGCTCGTTCTGCTCGGACAACCGACGCTCCTGCTCGCGGACGGCCCGATCGCGTTCGACCCGGTCGAACGCGACTCGGGCCGTCGCCACCAGCAGGCGGACGAGATCGCGTTTCCAGGTCGCCAGCGACGGATCATCGGTGCTCCCGACGACGAGGACGCCGTGTCGACCGAGTGGCAGGGCGAGCACACTCGACAGCGGCGTGTCGTCGGGAAGTCCGGAACGCTCGACGGGATCGCCGCCGGCGAAGGCCTGCCATCCCAGATCCGTCGATCCGGAGAGCAACAGTTCATCGGCGTCGAGACCGACCGCGGTCGAGGTTCGCGCCCTGGGATCGAGTCCGCCGCCCACGTCGTCGTACAGCGCTGTGACGGCGATGTTGTGTCCGATCGCGTCCTCGATCGCCTCAACGATGATCTCGGCGATCGCGTCGTGAGTTCGGGTCTCCAGCAGTTCCCGGCCGGCATCGTTGAGCACCGCCAGCCCTTGTTCCCACCGCTTGCGCTCGGTCACGTCGGTGACGAATCCCTCGAGCGCGACGAGTTCGCCATCCTCGTACACACCGTGACCCCACTCTTTGAGCCACCGTCGCTCGCCCTCGTTCGTCTCGACCCGATAGGTGATCGAAAGCTGTTCGCCGGCCTCCAGTGCCGACTGGGTTTCGACCCACGCCCGCTCGCGGTCCTCCGGTACAAGTATCTCCTCGCCCCAGGACACCGCTCCGGAGGTCAACTCATCAGGCGTGTAGCCGACGAGTTCGTGGCTTCCCTCGCTGACGAACTCGAAGGGCCAGTCCGGTTCGTTTCGTGCGCGATACACCATTCCAGGGAGGTCGGCGAACAACGTCGAAAGCTGCTGTTCACGCTCGCGAAGGGCCTCTTCCATCTCCCGGCGTTCGCTCACGTCCCTGAGAACTCCGATGAAGTACCGGTCGCCTGCGTAACAATACTCCCCGAACGAAACGTCCAGAATCAGTTTGCTCCCGTCGGTGTCCCGACCCGATAGCTCGACGCGATTCCATCCGACGGTCCGCTCGCCTCGTTCGAGGTACCGATCGAACGCCGATCGGTGTTCCGACGCCGTCTCATCGTCCATCAACGCCGTCACTGCTCGTCCGATCAGATCGGAACGGTCGTATCCGAAGAGCGCCCCGGCAGCAGGGTTCGCATACCGGATCACGCCCTCTTCATCTATCGTGACGATCGCGTCCGACGCCGCCTCCGTGAGGGTGTAGTAGGCCTCAGTCGGGAGCGTAGCATCCGCTTTCCGGCGAGAGTGAACCTCCGAGACGACCCGATCGGCGAGGCCGACCGGTCCGGCCGCACCGTCGCTCGAAACCACTGCGATGTCGCGTTCGAGGGCCCATCGAGCGTCGTCCCTGCTGCCCGCGTAGAGGACAACGGGAACCTCCGGTCGGCGCTCCCTGACGGCCACGTCAACCGTCCGCCCACCGCCGAGGCGAATTACTTCGCTGACGACGCAGTCGACCGATGAAGACAACCGCTCGCCCATCTCGTCGATCGTCTCGACGGAACCGACCGACAGCAGTTCGTGTTCGTCCGCGAGCGCTGCGGCGGCGGTTTCATCACCGACGTATACCACGTCGATCCGGTCGCTGCGTGGCCCCGAAACTGCCCCGCTTGCGTGATCGTCTGGATCAGTCATGCGTTCGTAACGTGCGTAGCCGCACGGCTGCCGTGTCGATCCACTATCGTGTCGATACAGTCCGTGGCGATCCGCATCCACCCCTTCACTCACGAAGGTGTCCACGCGGTAAACGTCTTGTCCCCGAGGGGAGAACCGTGCCGTCTCGTTCCGGAGGGAAGAACCGTACGGTCCTTCGAGCGCCTTCACGCGTGCGAACGTCGACGGTCATCCCAACACGACAACGGCCACCCGAAATCGTCCCGTACACGGCTCGATCTCGACCTCGTCAACGATCCGCTCTCTGACCGCCGTACGCCAGCGTTCGACGGCCGCGACGTGGCGCTCGCGGTGGAGCGACGGGGAGTACTCCAGGTCGGGATCCGCCCTGATCGCATCTTCGGTTTCCGTCGGCTCTGGATACGGCGGAATCGGATCGACCAGCGCTCGTGGATCGATGTGCACCGGCTGGGGGCTGTCGTCGTACTCGCCGGGCGTCGTCACGTGAAGTCGAGCGCGCATCCGGCCGTGAAAGG
The DNA here is from genome assembly GCA_007122875.1 of Salinarchaeum sp. Taxonomy (GTDB): domain Archaea; phylum Halobacteriota; class Halobacteria; order Halobacteriales; family QS-1-68-20; genus QS-1-68-20. The sequence goes on from SKSS01000022.1 coordinate 26,912, forward strand.
GCGGGGTGACCCGCAGGACGGCGTCCCCATCCCGACGAATCCGATCCTCCAGCGCGGTCACGACATCCTCCGTGGAGACTGCGATCGTCCGCAGGACGCTCGGCTTCGACGAACCGTGTCCCATCGGACTAGAGTTCGTCCGCGTCGGCTTAGCGTTCTCGTCGATGATCCAGCGATTCGACCGCATCCTCACTCGACTACTCGTTCCCGCCCGATCCACGCCGGATCCGTCATCCACCTCGACCCGAAGGTATTGGGGCGCTCCACGGGTAGTGCGTCCCATGCCACCGATCCGATCGGAGTTAACCGACCAGTATCTCGCGACCGTCAAACCGCCGGCTGACGACCTCGTCGAGGAACAGGAAGCCCAGGCCGCCGAGGAGGGAATCCCGATCGCCGCGCGCGAGGTCGCCCGGTTTCAAGCCGGACTCGCCCGTTCGACCGACGCCGACCGCGCACTGGAGTTCGGGACGGCGATTGCCTACTCCACGATTCAGGTCGCAAAGACCGGCACGGAGGTCGTCACGATCGAACGCGATCCCCAGCGAATCGCCGACGCGACCGACTACATCGAGCGCGCGGGTGTCGGCGATCGAATCGACCTCGTCGAGGGTGATTGCCTGCCTGCGCTCGACGAGATCGAGGGACCGTTCGACCTCGTGTTCCTCGACGCCGCCAAGACGGAGTACCCCGAGTATCTCGATCGCTCGCTTCCGATGCTTCGATCGGGTGGGATCGTCCTCGTCGACAACGCGCTCTGGGGCGGCCGCGTTCCCGAGGCCGAAGCGACCGGGGAGTTCGCCGACGAGGAGACCGAAGTACTGCACGAGTTCAACCGCGCCTTCGTTCACCACGACCAGTTGGACGCCGTGATCACGCCGATCGACGACGGAATCGGATTTGGCGTGAAACGGTAGGCACGAACGACGGGTTTTCGGCTTCGATCCATCACCTCCTGTTTCGGCTTCGAGCCATCACCTCCTGTGTCGGCTCGATCCAGAGCTGGTATCGAACCATATCACTGACCCGTCTGATCTCGAATCACACCGACTGATACGTCTGATCTCGAATCACACCGACTGATACGTCTGATCTCGAATCACGCCCACTGATACCGCTCGGGACCGTACCCGTAGGGGGGTATCACCTGGCAATGGCTGATGGAGACGACCATCGGATTCTCGTTCCCGTCGACGTTCTCGGCGGCCAGAGCGTTCCGTCGACGATCATCGAGGCGTTCGCGTCGGTTCCGGTCGTCCTGCTCGGATACCACCAGGTTCCCGATCAGACGCCATCGGGGCTGGCTCGTTCGAAGCACGAACAGCGGGCGCGAGCGGAGCTCGAAGAACTCGAAACCGTGTTCGAAGCCGCCGGCTGTCGGGTCACCACGCAGCTCGTGTTCACCCGTGACCGATTCACGACGTTCGAACGGGTCGCGATCGAACGATCGTGCGACGCCGTCTTGCTGACGAACCCGGCCCCGCTCCTCGATCGAATTCTTGTCGCGATCCGTGGGGACGTCGCGGTCGATCACATCGCTCGACTGGTGTCGGCGGTTCTCGCTGACACGACGATCGACGTGACGCTCTTTCACGTGGCGTCGACTGAGGAGGGGAGAGAACGCGGGCGAGCACCGATCGAGTATGCAGCGAAGACGCTCGAAGCACACGGCGTCGAACGCGACCGGATCGACACCGACATCGTCGTCGACCGCTCGCCCACTGACGCCATCGTCGACGCCGCTGCCGATCACGACCTGATCGTCGCCGGTGAGAGCCGTCCATCGCTGCAGCGGTACATCTTTCGGGACCGCGTCGAACGGATCGCCAAGCGCACGCGCGATCCGATTCTCGTGATTCGCGCGGAGTATCTCGAGGACGACCCGTTCGAGACGAACGATGCCCGATCGTCGTGAGCACCGTTCGAGACGACGGGATTCTCACTCTACAGCGCAATGTTCCGGTGAAGCTCCCACCCCGACCGCCGCCATGCTTATTTGGGAACGTTCCGATACGCAGATTCAGGTGTCGATGTGACGAGTGGAGATGGGGCGGTTGGCGGACCGGACGAACCCTCCGATCGAGAGACTCCCGAAACGGGGGTGCAATCGGTCTCCGAGGACGTTACCGTTCACGACGACGACGTCGAACTCGAACGGACGATTGGGCTCGTCGGCGGGCTGGCGATCGGAATCGGGACGATGATCGGCGCGGGGATTTTCGTCTTTCCGGGACTCGCCGCGGGGAACGCCGGCCCGGCGGCCGCGCTCTCGTTCGCCATCGGCGGCGTGATCGCGCTGTTGGTCGCCCTCCCGGCGTCCGAACTGGCGACCGCCATGCCACGAAGCGGTGGCGGCTACTACTTCGTCTCGCGGACGATGGGGACGGCGTACGGATCGATCGTCGGTCTCGGGCTGTGGCTGGGGCTGGTGTTCGCCTCCGCGTTCTACCTCGTCGGATTGGGCCACTACGTGGCCGCGGTGCTCGCCGAAGTCGGCGTTGCGCTGTCGGTCAGCCCGGTGGTTCCGCTGGGGCTGGTGTTCGGCGTCGGTCTAGTTGGGTTGAGCGTCGCCGGCACGGAGAACACGACCAAACTCCAGAACCTCGTCGTGGGAATCCTCCTCGTCATCCTCACGCTGTTTCTGTCCTACGGCACGCTCGACACTGTCGGCGTCTTCGGGCGCGAAACGACGCCGGAGACGTTCTTCCCGCAGGGCTACTTTCCGGTGTTGAGCACCGCTGCCCTCGTGTTCACCTCGTATCTCGGCTTCGCACAGGTTGCCACGGTTGCCGGCGACATCCAGCGGCCGAGCCGAAACCTCCCGCTGGCGATGGTCGGCTCGGTCGTCGTCGTGACGGTCTTCTACGTGCTGACGATTTTCGTCGCCACGAGCGTCTACGGCGCGACACAACTAGAGGAGTTCGGCGAAACCGCGATGGTCGAGGTCGCCCGCGAGTTCGTCGGACTCCCTGGGGCGGTCGCGATCTTATTTGCCGGGCTGTTAGCGACGTTTTCGAGCGCGAACGCGTCGATTCTCAGCGCGTCCCGGACCGTCTACGCGTTGAGCCGCGACGCGCTCTTGCCACAGAAAGCGAGCGAGATCAACCTCCGGTACGGGACGCCGCACGTCGCGCTGCTGGCGGCGGGTGTTCCGATTCTCCTGCTCGTCGCCACCGGCCGGGTACAGGTGCTCGCGGAGGTCGCCTCGTTCCTGCACCTGCTCATGTACGGACTCATCTGCATCGCGGTGATCGTCCTCAGACGCCGTGATCCGGCCTGGTACGACCCGAGCTACCGGATGCCTGGCTCACCGCTGCTGCCGGCGGTCGGGGCGATCGCCAGCTTCGGACTGGTCGCCTTTATGCAGCCGGCGTCCATCGTCATCGGTATCCTCGTCATGATGCTGTCGTATCTGTGGTACCGGTACTACGCCCAGGCCGTCGAACTCAAGGGAGCGCTGTAGCGATGACCGACAAACCGACCGTGCTCGTCCCGATCCAGGTGCTCGAAGGGGAGTCGATCCCCGAGGGCGTCCCCGAACTCCTCGCGAACGCCTCCGTCGTCGTCCTCGGCTATCACGTCGTTCCGGAACAGACCGCGACCGGACAGGCGCGACTCCAGTTCGAGGAACGGGCGCTCGGCCGTCTCGACGAGTTCGAGACGATCCTCGAGAACGCGGGCGCGAGCGTCGAAACCCAACTCGTCTTCACCCACGACGAACAGCAAACGATCGACCGAGTGAGCGTCGAACACGGCTGTCTCGCCGTGCTGGTCCCGAACGCGACCAGCCCACCCGAGAACGTGTTCGTGGCGATCCGCGGCACCGTCGGACTCGACCGCCTCGTCCGCGTGGTTGCGGGGTTGTTCGCCGGCACCGACATCGGCGTGACGCTGTATCACCTCGTTGCCGAGGACGAATCCGACGAGGACGTTCGGACGCTGCTCGATGGGGTCGTCGCCAGGTTGACCGAGGCGGGGATGGATCCCGATTCGATCGACCTCCAAATCGAGCGCGACCGTACCCCGCAGGATGCGATCGTCGCCGCGGCCGATGAGTTCGACGCGCTCGTCGTCGGCGAGTCGGACCCGTCGCTGGTGACGTTCGTCTTCGGCATGCGCGTCGCGCAGGTCGCCGAGTGGTTCCTCGGCCCGGTGCTGGTGATCCAGCGCGAACGGCCGCAGGAGGACGACCTTGGTCGAAGTAAGGATTGAAATCGTCTGTAAGCAAGTTGTGTAACAAAGTGAGTATAGCCACCCGGTGGCCCAAGCGTGCGTTTTTATATGCTTTCGGCCCTATCGCTGGTAGATGTAGGGCTCCGCTCAGCGATTTTTGCTGGGAAATAACTGGAATTCAGCAATTGTAAATTTCACAACACCCTGGCACTATAAATGCATACTATTCCGGTGGCACCCACACGTCTTGTAGAATTTCGTGCGCATTTGCCATGACTTGGGCACGACGACGATTATCCTCGTATTGTGCCTCTTGAAGCATCCCTATCACACGGTCTATTTTCTCTTGGCTTTCCTTCGGTGCAGTGCTAATCTTTTGCAACTCCTCAATAGCCACGTGAAAACAAGAGTCACGCAGGGAGAAATCCCGGCCAGCACCGTTTGGGTCGTCGTATCCGCTTGTCCCGTCAGCAGGCATACTTCCCTCTCTCGTCACGTCAATAGCTTCCGCAAGGTGTTTGTTATTTGTCTCGTCATCTCCATCTGCGTACTTCATGTTACGTATGTTGGGATCCCAGTATTGTTAATCATTCTGACCGAAAACAGTGTATAGTTGAGTTGCTGCTCGCGCCGTGTGTTAACCCAATTGACTCAAGCCGTCTCGTCTGTCTTCTACCGGGGCTTGGCCGTACTTCATTGTCGTCTGTACGGCCTTGTGACGAAGCTGGGCCTTCGCAGCGGCTAACTCTTCCTTTCGCGTCATGTAGGTGCCGGCCGAGTGACGGATACTGTACCACGAGACACTTCGATTCTCGGTATTTATCACGGCTTCATTGCAGAGTTTGACTAATAGTCGCCGTAATTGCTTAGAGCGGTGCGGGTTCCCCTCACGGGTTAACCAGAGGGCGTCAGTGTCGTGTACCGCTCGTAATTTCGTCGTTCGATAATCCACCTGGCAAGGTGCTTCCGCCGTCCGTTCGGTGATACTCACACGCCAATTATCCCGGTTCTTGGTTGAGTCCTCTTCAGGGATACGGAGCACGGCGTCTTGAGTTCGCCGTCAGAAGTTGTTGCGAGGGCAAGACGCTCCGTCTTGCCGCACTTTGACAGTGCGAGGGAAGGGAGTTGAACCCTTGAACCTCTACAGGAGCGGATCTTGAGTCCGCCGCCGTTGGCCGGGCTTGGCTACCC
>SKSS01000006.1 GCA_007122875.1 Salinarchaeum sp.
CCGTCTTCGGTCGCGCCGATCGCCGAGTAGCGCTCGAACGTCTCGCGGAGACGGTCGGCGTCGATCTCGACGCGCTCGTCGGCCATCTACCGAACTCCGATTCCGGGTCGATCCGCGACGGCGTCGAGGTCGATGTATCCGTCCGGCATCGGCACGCCCTCGTAGGGGTCCTCGGCGAGCAGCAGCGAGCCGTCGAGGTCCGCGTAGTCGAGCATCGGCGCGAGCTGACAGCCGGCCGCGATCGAGGCGTTGCTCTCGGACATACAGCCGAGCATCGTCTCCAGCCCGTGAGCGCGTGCCGTGTGGAACATTCGGATCGCCTCGCGAAGCCCGCCACACTTCATCAGCTTCACGTTGGCGATGTCACACTTGTCGGCGATCGCGGGGACGTCTTCGAGCGTGATGCACGACTCGTCGGCAGCGATCGGGAGCGCGGAGCGCTCGTAGACGTACTTGAGGCCCTCGGGATCCTCGGCGGCGACGGGCTGTTCGACGAACTCGATGTCGTACTCGGTCAGGGCGTCGATCTTCGTGACGGCCTCCCGTGGCGTCCATCCCTCGTTGGCGTCGACCCGAACGGTGGCGTCGGGCGCGACGTCACGGATCGTCTCGATGATCTCCTCGTCGCGGTCGGTTCCGAGTTTGATCTTCAGATGTGAGTGGCCCCGGTCGAGCGCCTCCTCGGTCTTCTCTCGCATCGTCTCGACGTCGTCGATGCCGATCGTGTAGGTCGTGTGAACGCTCTCCGCGGGGTCGAGTCCCCAGTACCGGTAGAGCGGCTCGCCGAGCTGTTTTGCGGCGAGGGCGTGGACGGCGATGTCGACCGCACATCGGGCGGCCGGATTCAGGTTCATCGTCGCCTTCATCCGGCGCTCGATCTCCGCGAGGGCGTGCGGGTCGCCGACCTCCTCGACGACCGAGAGCAGGTCGGGGAGGACGGCCTCGACGGTGTCTGCGGACTCGCCGTAGTGTGCTGACGGGCCGGCACCGCCGACGCCGACGTTCCCCTCGTCGTCCTCGACGGTGACGGTGATGATGTCGGCGTCGAGTTGCGTTCCGCGGGCGATCGTAAACGGGTACTCTAAGTCTAACGTGTGTCGTTCGAAGTCGGTGGTCAGTGTCATAGTGTCTCCTCTAGGATTGTCTCGGCATCGAAGCGAATCGGGTCGGTCGCGGGCACGCCGAGTTCGGTTTCGAAGCGGTCGACGGCCTGCCGCGCGGTGTCGTCCGACTCCAGGTGGGCGGTGTTGAGCGCGCCCGCGACGACTTCACTCTCGTGGACCGGGGCCGCGAGCGACTCGTAGAGAGCGGCATACTCGTCCATCGGCGGCAGGACCGTGTCCTCGTAGCTGCGGATCGCCTCCTTTCCCTCGACGTGACAGAGCACGAGTCGATCGGCCATCGCGCCGTGGAGGATCCCGCAGGTCACCCCCGAGTAGGCGGGATGGAGGATGCTGCCCTGCCCCTCGACGAACAGGTAGTCGTGATCGTTGCCCTTCTCGAGGATCATCTCCTCGACGGCTCCCGCGGTGAAGTCGCTGATCACGCGGTCGATCGGGTTCCCCCATCCCTCGATCATGATTCCGGTCTGACCGGTCGGGATGAACGCCGCGTCGACTCCCTGCTCGCGCGCGACCTCGTAGAGTTCGCGCGAGACGGTCATCTTCCCGACCGAGCAGTCCGTTCCAACGGTCAGGATGATTTCCGCGTCCACGTCGGCGGCGACGCCCTTGCTGACGGTGAGGTCGTCGTGGGGCTTGCGAACGTCCCAGAGTTCCACGCCGTGATCGTCGGCGAGCGCGGCGAACTCCTCGTCTTCTGAGAGGAAGTAGTGCAGCCCGGAGATCACGTCACAGCCACGCTCGATGGCCGCTCGGACGTCGTCGCGCCAGCTCTCGTCGAAGCCGCCGCCGATCGGGGCGACCCCGATCAGCAGCGCGTCGAGGTCCTCGTCGATATCGTCGATGCTTCCGACGATCGGCGCGTCCTGCAGATCAGGGACGTGGTCTCGGACGCGTTCGCCCGGACGGTCGCGGTCCAACACGGCGACGACTTCCTGCTCACCGTATCGCAGGACGCCGATCGCGGTCTTCGCTCGGCCCGGGAAGTTCTCGTGGGCCAGGATGGCGACTCGCATGGTGCGAATGCTGACGGCGTGGCAATAAAAACACTGCCAACCATGCTGGGACTGCCGGTAGTCGATCCCCGTCGGAACGGAGTCCAGAAGGCTTTAGCTGTCGTGTCGGGTATCGATACGTATGAGCGGGGCCACGCCGACGACGCTCGACCGTCTCCGACAGCCGGAGTACACCGGTGAGAACCGCTGTCTACCGTGTACGATCGTCAACGTACTCATCGCGGTGGCGATCAGCGTACCGATCGGGTTCGTCTCGCCGCCGGTCGGTGGTGCCGTCCTCATCGGCTCGCTCGCGGCGATCTACCTCCGTGGGTATCTCGTGCCGGGGACGCCGACGCTCACGAAGCGCTATCTTCCCGACAGCGTGCTCGCCAGATTCGACAAAGGACCCGAGATCGGCGTCCCGGACGAGGCTCCGGACGATCCGGAGCACGAGTTCGAATCGATCAAGCGCCGGCGCGAGGCCGAGCAGATCGATCCGGAGCCGTTTCTCAGCGAGATCGGCGCGGTCGAGCCGTGTGCGGAGGTCGACGACCTCTGTCCGACCGACGAGTTCGCGGCCGACTGGCGCGAGCACATGGACGCGTACCGGGACGATCCGATGGCGATCGAACCGATCGCCGCGCTTCTCGACGCGGAGCCGGAGGACGTTTCGATCAAAGAGGAACGCGAGTATCCGGCGTTCGCCGTCGATCGGACGTACACGCGGGTCCGACCGTGGCTCTCGGACGAGGCACTCGTCGCCGACCTCGCGGCGAACGCCGCAATCGCGGACCGATCCGACACGTGGGGCGACGTGTTCGTCGATCAGCGACTCGACGTGCTCAAGGCGCTTCGCTCGTTCCTCGACGAGTGTCCCACCTGCAGCGGCGCGGTAACCGTGAGCGAACGCACCGTCGAGTCCTGCTGTCGGCAGGGACAGGTCGTCGGGTTCACCTGCGAGGACTGTGAGACCCGGCTGCTCGAACTCGACCCAACGAACGTGGGCGTGAAGTCAGCGACCCCAGACTGAGATCGTTGGCGTCCGTCTCGCGTGGTTGTGAACGGCCGAGAAGACACCGATGTATCCCA
>SKSS01000102.1 GCA_007122875.1 Salinarchaeum sp.
AGAGTTACAGACGAACCCTTGTGGGGTTGAAGCTCGCGTCGAACCCGCAGGTAGTTGAGGCGGCCCTTGTTACAGACGAACCCTTGTGGGGTTGAAGCCAATCCTCGTCGGCGTCCTCGGGTTCGTAGTCGTCAGCGTTACAGACGAACCCTTGTGGGGTTGAAGCTCGCAGTTTACCCGTTTCGTCGTCCGCTCTCGGGAACGGTTACAGACGAACCCTTGTGGGGTTGAAGCGAGGTGGATTTGACCGACTGGCTCGGTGAGGTCGCCGTTACAGACGAACCCTTGTGGGGTTGAAGCTCTTTCACCCCGGATCGAACCCCGTTTGATGCCACTGTTACAGACGAACCCTTGTGGGGTTGAAGCCGCATGACACGTTGCCAGATGATGTGGAGGTGGTGTTACAGACGAACCCTTGTGGGGTTGAAGCTTGACCTGCCCAGACACAGATCGAAGCGATCCCGCGTTACAGACGAACCCTTGTGGGGTTGAAGCCATTTTCCGTGAGCGTGTCCGTCCCGATCTCGGAGCGTTACAGACGAACCCTTGTGGGGTTGAAGCATGGAGGCCTATGAGGAGGGGACGCTTGGTCCAGGGTTACAGACGAACCCTTGTGGGGTTGAAGCGCTCAGGAGATCGAGGGCGTGACGCGCAGAATCTCGGTCTAGTTCAAATCCACCGAACGTCACGATTCGCCCCTCACGTCCGTTCGTCGCAGAATCGTAGTGGGTTCGGGCGGAGTTGAACCTCGGTCGCAGCGAAGCTGCTCCCTGCTTCAACTCGCCCTCACGTCCTTCGGATCGGGGCACAGGCTCCACGCTACGCTCGTCGCGTTGTGCCCCGAGAACTCAGTGGGTTCGGGCGGAGTTGAACCGCCGATCTCCTCCATGTCAAGGAGGTGTCATAACCAACTAGACCACGAACCCAGTCGCCTTCGTGCAGTCGTCCATTTTCTCCGGTTCCAATTGAAGGTTTCGATTCGGCCGACCGCTCCATGGCCCGGCGACATGCTTAAATAGATGTGCTATCGTGTACACTATAACACGAAACAGTCCATTGGTGCCCTACCATGCAGGAGTACATCGAACGCGTCACCGACGGTGTCGATCTCACGCAGACCGAGGCCAGGGAGGCCGCTTCGGCCGTCTTCGAGGGAGCGACGGAGGCCCAGATCGGAGCCTTGCTAGCGGCCCTCCGCGCGAAGGGGGAAACCGAACCCGAGATTGCGGGGTTTGCCGAAGGGATGCGTGACGCCGCGCGCACGATCGACCCCGATCGGGACCCCCTCGTCGATACCTGCGGCACCGGCGGTGACGACTACGACACGATCAACGTCTCGACGACGAGCGCCATCGTCGCGAGCGGGGCCGGCGTCTCCGTCGCGAAACACGGCAACTACTCCGTCTCCTCCTCGTCCGGCAGCGCGGACGTGCTGGAGACGCTTGACGTGGCGGTCGACGCCGAACCTCCCGCCGTCGAGACCGCGATTGAGGAGGACGGTATCGGATTCATGCTGGCACCAGTCTTCCACCCCGCGATGAAGGCCGTGATCGGCCCACGGAAGGAACTCGGCATGCGAACCGTGTTCAACGTCCTCGGCCCACTGACGAACCCTGCGGGCGCGAACGCGCAGGTCGTCGGCGTCTACGATCCCGAACTGGTCGGCCTGGTCGCCCGCGCACTCGCACGCATGGACGTCGAACGTGCGCTGGTCGTCCACGGTGACGGTCTCGACGAAATTGGGCTTCACTCGACGACGACCGCAGCCGAGGTTCGGGGATCGACGATCGATGAGTTCACCGTCGAACCCGCGGACTTCGAACTCGAACCCGCTCCGATCGACGCGGTTGCGGGCGGTTCCCCCGAGGCGAACGCCGCCGACCTCCGCGGCATCGTGGAGGGTGAGATCGACGGTCCAAAGCGCGATCTCGTTCTCGCCAACGCGGGAGCCGCCCTCTACGTCGCCGGCGCGGCCTGTTCGTTGACTGAAGGCGCGGAAATCGCACTGAACGCGATCGAGGAGGGCGAGGCGGCCGCGACCCTCGCCGGAATGCGACGGGCGGTGGCGTGAGATGGGACGAACGGCCCGCGTGAAGGTGTGCGGGCTCACCCGCGAGCGCGACCTCCACGCCGCGGTCGATGCCGGAGCCGACGCACTCGGCGTGATAACCGACGTACCGGTGGACACACCACGGGAGGTGGCGATCGATCGGGCCGCGACGCTCGTCTCCGAGGCACCACCGTTCGTCAGCACCGTCCTGGTGACCATGCCCGACGGCGTCGAAGCGGCAGTCGACCTCGTCGATCGTGTCGCGCCCGACGCGATCCAGATCCACGGTGGACTCGACGCCGAGCAAGTGGCCGAACTCCGCGAACACGTCCCTGTGGCCGTGATCCGCGCGGTCGACGCAACCGACCCGACCGACGCGAGGCGGTTCGACGGCGTCGCCGATGGGTTGCTGGTCGATTCGGTCAGGGAGGACGGAGGTGGAGGAACGGGTCGGACCCACGACTGGAACCGAACGCGCGAGGTGGTTCGCGAGGCGAGCACTCCGGTCGTTCTCGCGGGAGGGCTGACCCCGGAGAACGTCGGAACCGCGATCATCACTGCGAAGCCCTACGCGGTGGATGTTGCGAGCGGCGTCGAGCATTCCGGCGGCGAGAAGGACCACGATGCGGTCCGGGCGTTCGTCGCGGCTGCTCGTGACGCGTCGAGGAGGGTCGAAGCGTGACCGACGAGGGACAGCGTGAAAGCGACGCCACACGGCGCGACACCGACCTCACCGTGACTCGGGATCGATTTCGCGAGTTGGCGTCCGTCGACGGGCCGGCCGTTGTGTACGCTACAGCGGCGATCGACGCCGATCCGACGCCACTGTCGGCGTACGCGGCCCTCACCGGCCGGACGACCGACGCCGATCGGAGCGAGTACGCCTTCCTCCTGGAGAGCGCAGAGAAGGTGGCATCGAGCGACCCGGACGGGGCGTTTCGTCCGTCGGTCGACGGGCAGCGACACGCCAGGTATTCGTTCGTCGGGTACGATCCGGAGGCGTTCGTCACGCTCGACCCCGATGGCACGTCCGTAACGGTCCTCGGAGATGAGGGATGGGGTGAGTTGATCGAACGGGAGCGAGAGGAGGACGACGACGTTCTCGATCGGCTTCGTCGGACGCTTCCGAACGTCGAGCGGCGTGGATTTCCCGACCGCGACCGCCAGCTCCTCGACGGTGGGCTCGTCGGCTTTCTGGCCTACGAGGCCGTCTACGATCTCCATCTGGACGAGGTCGGCGTCGACCGCCCCGATGGGCCGATGCCGGACGCCGGATTCGCGCTCACCACCCGGACGCTCGTCTTCGACGAAGTTGACGGGCGAGTCGAGTTGACGTTCACCCCGCTCGTTCGACCGGGTGACGATCCGGACGCGATCTACGCCGACCTCGTCGCGGAAGTTGAACGCGTCGAACGCTTGCTGGCGTCAGCCGATGATCCTTCCCCCGGTGGATTCGTCCGCGATCGCGAACACGCCGGATCGAAAGCGGAGTACGAACGATCGGTTCGACGCGCGAAAGAACACGTACTAGACGGCGACATCTATCAGGGGGTGATCTCGAGAACCAGGCGGATCGACGGGGGCGTCGATCCGCTCGGACTGTACGCCTCGCTGCGCGAGGTCAACCCGTCGCCGTACATGTATCTGCTCTCGTACGGCGATCACACGGTCGTCGGGGCGAGTCCGGAGACGCTCGTGTCGGTGCAGGGTCGACGGGTCGTCTCGAATCCGATCGCCGGGACGTGTCCACGGGGTGCAAGTCCGGTCGAGGATCGCAGACTGGCCGGCGAGATGCTCGCCGACGGCAAGGAGCGCGCCGAACACACGATGCTCGTCGACCTCGCACGAAACGACGTTCGGCAGGTGTCGGAGCCGGGGAGCGTCCGCGTCGAGGAGTTCATGAACGTGCTGAAGTACAGCCACGTCCAGCACATCGAATCGACCGTCACCGGACGGCTTGTGTCGGGGTACGACGCCTTCGACGCGACGCGGGTGACGTTTCCGGCGGGAACGCTCTCGGGCGCGCCGAAGATTCGTGCGATGGAGATCATCGACGACCTCGAAGAGGAGCCGCGCGGGCTCTACGGCGGGGGTGTCGGCTACTACGCCTGGAGCGGCGACGCCGACGTGGCGATCGTGATCCGAACCGCGACGATCGAGCACGGTGATGCCTGTGACTGCGTGACCGTGCGCGCCGGTGCAGGGATCGTGGCGGACAGCGACCCGACCGCCGAGTACGAGGAGACCGAAAAGAAGATGGACGGCGTACTGGCCGCGCTCGCGCGGATCGAACGGGATCCCGTTCCCGTACGTGGAGGTGCGACGGATGAGTGATCGCCTCGCTCAGGCGACGAAAACAGACGACGTTCCGCGCGTGCTGTTCGTGGACAACTTCGATTCGTTCACGTACAACCTCGTCGAGTACGCGACCGAATCGGCCAACGGTGACGGAACCGTCCGGGCGGAGGTGGAAGTCGTCCGAAACACCGCCACGGTCGCGGACGTGCGGGCGTTCGATCCGGATGCGATCGTGATCAGTCCCGGTCCGGGCCATCCCGAAAACGACCGGGACGTGGGCGTGACCGTCGACGTGCTTCGAGAGGTCTCCCCGACGGTGCCGACGTTCGGGGTCTGTCTCGGGTTAGAGGCCGCCGTCTACGCGTATGGCGGGGAGATCGGACGGGCCCCGGACCCGGTTCACGGGAAAGCGTTTCCGGTCTACCACGACGACAGCCCGATCTACGACGGGCTCGAGCAGGGCTTTCGCGCGGGTCGGTACCACTCGTTGATCGCGACAACCGTTCCCGAGTGTTTCGAGGTGACGGCCTCCACCCCGTTCGGCGGACCGGAGAACGCATCGGAGATTCCACACGACGCCGCTCCCGACGCGGGTCTCGTCATGGGCGTTCGACACCGGGAGCACCCGATCGAATGCGTCCAGTTCCACCCCGAGAGCGTCCTCACGGCGGGTGGGAGACGGATTGTCGGAAACTTCCTGACCCAGCTACAGTAATACGCGGCTCTGGGGGCTCCACCGTACAGAATCCGTACTCTTTAGCAACACCCCGTGTTGTGTGGGATCGATGCAGCCGATCGTTCATCCCGTCGTCGGCTATCTTTGCTATGCGGGATACACGCGCACTCGGCATGGAACTCGGCCACGAGGAGAGCCAACAGTCGTCGCTGTTTTTGCCGCAATTGTGCCGGATCTGATCGATCAGCCGCTGTGGCTCGTCGGAATAACACCGGTCGGGCGGACGGTTGCGCACTCCCTATTCGGGGCCATCCTGTTCGTTGGTGTCATCGGAGTTCTCGCTCGCCAGCACGGTCGTCCCGATCTCGGTATCGCGTTTGCGATCGGCTACGTTTCGCATCTCGTGGCAGATATTCCATGGCACGTGTTAGCTGGTGACTACGACGAACTTGGATTCCTGCTCTGGCCGGTCACAGAGATGCCAGCGTACTCCGGTGTGAAAGTGATTGGAACGGTATGGGGAGTCGAAGTTACGACACTGTGGTTCGAGGGGATGATCTTCGTCATCGGCCTGCTGGTCTGGTGGTTTGACGATCGTCCAGGGCTTGGCGTGAGTCGTCAATACGTGCGAGACAGGTGAGAATCCGGCGAATGTGGACGATGCGTATTCTATAGAAGGTTCCTCAGAGACCAAGCTGCGGCACGAGCACGACGAGTCCCCAGAGGATCGCGATCGCGACCGTCGCGATCTTGACGAGTCGCCACGCGATGTTGAGGACGACCCGAGCGATCAAGACGACTAGCCCGATCGCCACCAGCCCGAGTAACACGAGTCCGATCGGTCCCTCAAGACCGGGAACGAGCAACGGAATGATCGAGTCCATACCCCATGTATGCACGCTACAGAGGATAAGTTTGTGGGCAATTTTCAGCTACGTACCAGATACCGACCAGAGGGAAGGGCGCTTTACCGTTCGGCACCTCTTGGACATGGAGGATTCGACGGGATGGGACCAACGACTCCACTTTCACTTTGCACCCGGTTGAGCCCCGTGGCCTCTGACCTCGTCGTCCGTTACTTTCAGTTTCACTACGGGGTTTGGTCACGTTTATGGTTCTATCGTTCGTGGTTGCGGTCAGACCGTGAACGCGAGGGGGGAACGATGATTCCGTTAGCTACTGCTAAATCAAGTACACTTGAAAATAAACAAGGAAAGATTCATTTGGTAGCCAATCGGTACCCTTGGTCGTCACAAATGTCACGAATCGACCGGTCACTGGGGAGTGCGGGAACCGACCGTCACGCCCCGTACGTGGGGGGAACGAACCGATGAGTCGCGCGGATCTCTCTGCGGAGGAGCTAACCCTGCCGATCAAGCGGACCGACGGGGAGACCGTAGAAGAGCGGCTGACCGACAACGCCTACTACAACATCCTCCCGGCGCGGTACCTCCAGAAGGACGGGGATGGCGAGGTCGTCGAGGAACAGGAGGAACTGTTCGAGCGGGTCGCGAAGAACATCGCGCTCGCCGAGGCCGTCTTCGAAGCCGAGCGCCGCGACGTGGAGGTGACGGTCACGCCCGACCAGCTCAAGCCCGATCACCCCCGCCGGGACGAACTCGCCGAGGAGGTGTTCGGAGCTGGCGTCACCGCCGATTCGGACGCTGAAACCACGCTGACCGAGTACAACGTCACGAAGTTCGCGTTCGATACGATCGTCCCGGCGCTTCCCGACGAGGTCCGCGACCATGTGGAGGACATCACCGAGGAGTTTCAGGAGATGATGGAACATCTCAGCTTCATGCCAAATTCGCCGACGCTCATGAACGCGGGCGGAGAACTCCAGCAGCTCTCGGCGTGCTTCGTAATGAGTCCCGACGACGACCTCACGGACATCCACGAGACGGCTAAAGAGGCGGCAGAGGTGTTCCAGTGCCTAACCGACGACACGCTGACGTACGTTGAGGACGAGGGAATCATCTCGATTGCCGACGTGGAGCCCGGTGACCGGATCGTCCAGCGGAGCGGCGACGATCATCGGACGCGGCGAGTAACAGAGACGCACGCATACGACGATGCACCGGTTCGAACGCTGGTCACCGAATGCGGAATCGAGATCACGGGCACACCAACCCACCGACTCTTGATCGACGACGAGTGGACCGAGATCGGAGACGCTTCGCCCGGTGACGAACTCACGCTCCGACTCGGGTGGCTCCCGGATACCGATGCGTCTCCACCGCTCAAAACGGTCTCTGCTGGACCACAGTGGGCCGACACTCGCGTTGTCGAAAACGAATCGATTGCCACCCTCCACGCTGCCGGTCTCAACGACTACGAGATTGCCGAGGAACTCGACTGCTCCCCGTCGACCGTTCAGCGTCGTCGCGCCGACGAACTCGGCCTCCCTCCCAACGGTACCGGTGGCCGTCCGGCTGGCCCGAGCTTCGACGGCGAACAGCTTATCGACCGCTACGAGCAGGGACACACCGACAGCGAAATCGCGTCCGATCTCGAGGTGAGTACGGCAGCCGTCAGGCGGTATCGCGAAAAACACTCGCTCCAACCGAACGGTGAAGCGGTCAAAACCGTCACTCAGCCGATGAACCTCACGGCTGATCTTGCGGAACTCGTAGGCATGTGGGTCGGTGACGGCTCGAAGCACGAAAACGGCATCCGATTCCATATCGAGCGCGAGGAGACCCTCGAGCACATCGATCGGTTGTCTCGACAGCTGTTCGACACGGGAATCGACTGGACGTGGGCTGGGGGATGCTACGAGGCGGTCATTCACAGCCACGAGATCAAGCGATGGTGGCTGGAGAACTTCGGAGACGCGAAACCACTTGCCCCAGACGCCTCGGTTCCTGACTGTATTTGGAACGCGGGTCACGATCAGATCGGTGCATTCCTTCGGGGACTCTTTTCGACCGATGGGAGCCTCCAGAAGGGGAAGTATCCGCGACTGTGGAGCGCATCCGGGCAACTGATCGACGACGTACAGCAGCTACTGCTCGGAATCGGCATTCCGGCGGCACGGTGGGAACTCGATTCCGACGAGCGGGAGTACTACAACTTGGGTCCGGTCGGCGAGCAAGGACTCGAGGCGTTCGCCGAACTCGTCGGCTTCGTCGATGCACGGCAGGATCAGTTGTGCGAGACGCTCGAAACGACCTCGTGTCGGAACCCACAGCGCGGCCGGATCGTCGATGGAGTCGAGTGGAAACAGGAAATCACGTCCATCGAGGACGCCGGTACGGCGACCGTCTACGATGTGACCGTGGAGGAAGACCACGAGTACGTCGCAAACTCGATCGTCTCGCACAACAGCGGCGGCGGTGTCGGCTATGCGTTCTGGCAGCTTCGCCCCTACGGGGACGCCGTCGGCAGCACGGGCGGGATCGCCTCCGGGCCGATCACGTTCATGCGCACCTACGATCAGCTCTGTGAGACGATCGCACAGGGCGGCACCCGCCGGGGGGCACAGATGGCCGTCATGCGGGTCACGCACCCGGACGTGATCCAGTTCATCCACGCGAAAAACAAGGACGTCTCGCTGGCGCACTCGCTGCGGCTCAACGACCCGGACGACTTCACGCACAACTCCTTCATGGAGGCCTTAGAGGAGGCTCGCGAACTCATCGACGAAGAGGGGCGGGTGCCCGAACACCTCCGGAACGCCGTCGAGGGCCACCTCTCGAACTTCAACATCTCCGTCGGCGTCACCGACGACTTCATGCAGGCGCTCGAACACGGCGAGGAGTTCACGTTTATCAACCCCCGAACCGACGAGCCTCACGTCGCGACCCCCGAGACGAAGGAACTCTACGAGACGTTCGACCTCGGCGAGTACGTCGAGGTCGGGGAGGTGCTCTCGATCCCCGCCGAGGAACTCTGGAACCGGATCGTCGAGGGCGCACACGAGAACGGCGAACCCGGCGTGATCTACCTCGAACGGGTGAACAAGGAACACTCGTTCGACGTGGAAGAATATTCCAACCATAGAATTCTTGCAACAAACCCCTGTGGTGAACAGCCGCTCGAAGAGTACGAGGCCTGCAACCTCGGCCACATCAACCTCTCGACGGTTGCCGACCTCGACGCGCCGGACTGGCGGGTCTGGAGCGAGCGTCACGCCGCCGAGTACGACTCCACCGAGGAAGCGATCGAGGCGTTCTTGGCGGAGGCGATCGACTTCGAGGAACTCGATTACCGGATCGAGATGGGAACCCGCTTCCTCGAAAACGTCGTCACGATGTCGGACTTCCCGGTCCCAGAAATTGAGCGGACGGTCCGAGAGATGCGCAAGATCGGGCTGGGAATCATGGGGCTGGCCCAGCTGTACGTCCAACTCGGCGTCCAGTACGGCAGCGATCCGGCCAACGAGATCGCCCGCCAGGTGATGACCCACATCAACCACGGCTCGAAGTGGACCTCCCACGAGTTGGCACAGGAACGCGGGAGTTTCGCGCAGTGGGACGAGTCGAAGTACGCCGATCCGGTCCGCTACCGCGAGTGGTTCGAACACCAGACCGGCGAGGACGCCGACGACTGGGAAGATGGCTTCCCGATCCGAAACCACAACACGACGACGATCGCTCCCACGGGGACGACCGGAATGGTCGGAAACACGACGGGCGGCTGTGAGCCGATCTTCAACGTCGCGTACTACAAGAACGTCTCCGACGACGTACAGGGCGACGAGATGCTCGTCGAGTTCGACGACTACTTCCTCAGGACGCTTGAAGCCAACAACATCGACGTCGAGGCTGTAAAGCAGGAGGCACAGGAGCAGATGGCGAACAACGAGTTCGAGGGCGTCGAGTCGCTACCATCCGTGCCGGACTCAATCTCGGAGCTGTTCGTCACGACGAGTGAGATCACCGCCAAACAGCATGCCGCCGTCCAGTGTGCCTGCCAGGCAGGAGTCGACTCGGCGATTTCGAAGACCGTAAACGCGCCGAACGACTCGACGGTCGAGGACGCCCGTGAGGTGTTCGAGTACATCTACGAGCACGGCGGTAAGGGCGTCACCTACTACCGCGACGGCACGCGATCGAAGCAGGTGCTCACGACCCGCGCACAGAACGCGGAGTTCGCCGAAATGGACGAGGCCGAAGCCGCAGAGATGATCGTCGAACAGATCGAGACGATCTTCGGCGGCTTCGGCGAGTTCCTCGCCCGTTCTGACGTCAGTGCCGTTGTCGACGATGCGCTCGCCAGCGTGGACACCGGTGGAGCGGACGACAACCTGGCCGTGCGCCCCCGTCCCGACGTGCTCTACGGCGTGACCCAACGGATCGACACCGGTTACGGAAAGCTCTACGTCAACATCAACGAAGACGAGACGGGCCGGCCGTTCGAACTCTTCGCGACGATCGGCAACTCCGGTGGCTTCACCAACTCCTTTACGGAGGCGCTGGCGAAGACGATCTCGACCGCCCTCCGGGCGGGGGTCGATCCCGACGAGATTGCCGACGAACTCACCGGCATCCGTTCGCCGAAAGTCGCCTGGGACAAGGGCGAGCAGGTCAACTCGATCCCGGATGCGATCGGAACCGCGATGCGTCGCTATCTGGATGGCGATGTCGAGAAGGCCCATCCCCAGCAACAGCACTTAGACGAGATCGAGGAGGCTGCCGAGCGGGAGACAGACGGCGGGGCGATGTCCGAGGAAGACGATGCGACGGAATCCGACGACAAGGACGACGACACCCAGGATCTGATCGCCAACGGTGAGAACCCCGAATGCCCCGAGTGCGGCTCACTGACGCTGTACTACTCGGAGGGCTGTAAGTCGTGTGAATCCTGTGGCTGGTCGGAGTGTTGACCCGTCGCCGGGCGGCTACGGAACATGAGTGACGACACCGAGGCGGTCCGCGGGCGTCCCTGCCCGCTCTGTGGCGAACGGATGATCGAACGACACTGCAAATACGTCTGTCCGAACCACGGCGTCGTTTACGACTGCGGAGACACGTTCTGGACGCAGTAGTCCTGTCCCCGATCAACTCTCCACGCCGTCCGTTCGGCGGTCGAGCGCGCTTCTGTAGGCCGGCCCGGCGAGGACGGCGAGTGCGGCCACCGCCGTGAGCACGATGACCGTCATCGGGACCGACGGGAGCGCCCCGGCCGAGAGATCCCTGACCGAGGCACCCGCGACGACCGCCAGAACCGTCCAGTGAAGTTCACCGAGGACCGTTCCCACGAGAAACGGTTGGGGTCGGACCCGAGAGAGTCCGGCCGCGTAGGAGATCGGATCCGACGGCGTCGGGGCCAGCCGCGCGGCGAGCACGCCTCGAACGTCGCCTGTCACCTCGAAGTACGCTTCGCCGCTTGCACAGAGACGGCCGAGTAGCCCGTCCGTACAGCGGAGATACCGTCCGGCGAGGTAGGGAGGGATCGAAGAGAGCGTCGTTCCGAGCAACGCGACCGGGACGCCGACCGCGACACCGTACCCGTAGCCGACGACCGCGGCGGCCGCCATCGTCGGAATCGCCAGTACCGGACGGATGAGATACAGGCCGACGAGCGCCAGGGCGAACGCGGCCGGATCGCTCACGGTTCGCTCGACGAGCCCGAGCGTCGGCTCTGGGGCGCTCGAAAACGTAACCGCCACGAGAAGCACGAGCAGCCCCATCCCGGCCATCTGCCGTCGTGGGAGCCGACGGAGCATCCTTCGCGGGTATTCGTCACCGGGATAAACGCTTTGTGGTCGGGACCAGTTCAGTCCATTGGTGGTCCGATTGTCGAACAGCCCGGACGATCCGGTCGAACTCGCGCTCGATCTACTCGCGAAACTCGAACACGAAGAGCTGTCGGTCAAGGACGTCGTCGATCGGATCGAACTGGTGACGACCCACCCGAGAGCCACGCGCCGAGTGCTCGACGAAGCGGAACGTCGCGGGGTGATCGAACGCGACGGCGGCGTCGTCAGACCCGCTGGCGGCAGCTTCCTTCGGTTCGAAAGCGAGATCGTGATTCGCGAGGGGGAGTTCAACTGCCGCCGTTGCGGGGCGGGGCTGTCGAACGGGCACTTCGTTAAACTGGAACACGGAGAACTTGGGCCGTTCGGCTCGTCCTGTATCCGGAAGGTCACCGGCCGCGACTGAGTTCCTCGATCAACTTCTCGATCGTTCGCCGTTGTCGCTCGATGGCCTCCGTCTGACGCTCGACCGTCTCGGTGAGTTCGTCGAGACGCGCCTCGACTGCCGCGTCGGCACGACCGTCCTCGTCGGTCGTCGTCTCGGCTGCAGATCCCGAGGCGTCCGTCGAACCGGCTTCCGTGGGTTCGCCGGGTTCTGTGCTATCGGCGTCGGAACCGGACGACGACGAGTCCGATCCGATCGCCCTGAGTTCATCGCCGAGTACGTCCGCCGCGGTCATCTCGGCTCCGGTCCCTTCGACGCTCGAACGCCCGTCGTCGACCGACCGTCCCTCGCTTCGATCGACCACCGCATCGGCTTCGGATTCGGCGTCCCCGTCGATGGCCTCGTTCTCGGGGACTTCATGCGTCGCTCCGTCGGCCCCGGTGAGGTCGGATTCGGTTGGGGAGTCACCGCCGGCTTCGATGTCGTCGTCCGCGCCAATCGAGCCGGTGTTGAGGGGATCGATCCCCTCGTCGAATGCGACCTCCGCGTGTTCGCTCGGTGCGTCCTCGTCTTCGTCTCCCCCAACGGCTGCCTTCAGTTCCGCGTGGGAAGTGACGTCGTGATATGCGAACAGGGCGTTTTCGAGCCGTTCGCGGAGATCGCGCGCCTGCTCGTTGGGGGCTTTGATTCGTTCGGGGCGGCCCTCCGTTTCGAGAACGACGCCAGTCGCGACGCTCCCCTCCTCGAAATCAAGCCCGATCACGTCGTCGTAGTGGAAGCTTCGGTACTCGTCGTCCCAGACCGCTCCACCGATGTGTTTGATCAGTCGCTGGCTGGTGACGACGACGGTCAACTCGCTGAACCGGTACGTCTGCTTCACCGTCTCGCCCGCATCAGTGACGTTCGCTGCGCTGAGGACGCCCGCAAGTACCGGATGCAGCGCGTCGTCGATGCGATCGTTCGGGACGGAAAACGACCGCGTTCCGTCGAGGCCGTAGTCGAGGACGATCTCGGCCTTCCGGCGCTTTTCGTTGACGTCGACGCGCTCAGCCCCGTGTGGATACTCCTCGACGGACTCGTCGCTCAACAGCCCCTCTCCGCGGTAGATCAGGGTCCGCTTCGGCGTCACCAGCAGCCGATCCTCGCCACCGAGTGGGACCTCCGCTGCGACCTGTTCGCCGTCTAAGGAGGATTCCACGATCTCCGGATGACTCATTGTCGCTACACTACCCCTCCCGTAGCATAAAACCGACGACCGATACCCGAACCGACGACGCCCGGCTCACCGGGGTGAATCCCGCTCTGAGACCCGTTCTCGCGTTCGTCGGTACAAAGCTTCATGCACGTCGACCGACCTCTCCCCTCATGATCAACTCAACGGACGATCCGGACTCCCGCTCCGGTGTGACGATGGCCAGACTCCCGGCCCCGACGCCCGCTCGACGCACTCGGATCGCACTGTTCGCCGATCCTCACGTCGCCACGCGAGCTTCAGGAGGACCAAACGTTTCGGAGGCGACCGAACGACGGCTGATCGAGGCGATCCGGGACGTGAACACCAGGGAGGTAGACGCCGTCGTCTCGACGGGCGATCTCACCAACGACGGCGAACCGTGGAACGGCAAACGGGTGGACGATATCCTCAACGGCCTTGACGTACCGTTTCACGCCGTACCGGGCAATCACGACGTCCCGAAGGCCGCCGACGATCACGACTCACTCTCGCTGTCCGCGTTCGCCGGGCGGTATGCTCCCGACGAACCGCCGTTCGTCGTCGAGGTCGGCGGGATCGACCTGATCGGCCTGAACAGCGCGACCACGCCCGAGGGCGAACTCCGGGACACACACGAGGGCTGCGTCTCGAACGAGCAACGCGACTGGCTGGCACAAACCCTTCCGGATCTCGAGGAGCCGGTCGTGATGGTCCATCACAACCTCTCGCCGGTCTGTTCACAGATCCGCGCTGAGATCGACGACACCGTAGACGGGATGCGGATGCCGCCGCTGATGCGCGATCCCGACCCGCTGACGGAACTCCTCGCCGAACACGGCGTTCCGCTAACACTCTCCGGCCACATTCACATGCCGATGGTCGGCCGGGAGGGTCCGCTGTGGGAGATCGCCGCGCCGTCGACGTGTTCGTTCCCGCAGGCGTACCTCGTGATCGAGTTCGGTCCGGAAGGGACGACGGTGACGTTCGTGCCGCTCGGGGATCGGACGGCATCCGACGAGGCGTTCGAACTCGGGATGGCGTACGCCCCGCTCTCGGCGCGACTGACGGGAATGGCGGCCGCTCGGCTGGCCTCGTTCCCGCTCGCCGAGGAGCGGTGAGTCGGTGGCAATGAGAAGGTTAAAGGGGGCTACCGGCCAACTCGGAATCGAGCCCGGGTGGCTTAGCTGGACATAGCGCCGCACTCATAGGGTTTCGAGTTCGGTGACGGCGCGTTTCCCATGTCCGACCGAGGCCCGCCGAGCCTCGAACCTGGGACATGCGGAGATCGAGGGTTCGAAGCCCTCCCCGGGCACTTTTCAGCGTCAGTGATAGGGATCATCGAAGCAGTCCGTAGTTTTGCAGCAGATCCATCTGTGGTTTGTCAGAAGCACCGTGCAAGAGACAGGGCGCGAATGGGTCAATGGACGATCCTTGGTAAACACCTGCAGATTTTTCAGGAGATGAAGCTATGTGAGTGTTTCCCAAAGTGGAATGTGGGTGAACCACTGATGTCAGATACAGTTCCCCCCGAAGTACAGGAGTTACTGGACAAGCAAGCAATCAGTGAGTTGATCCGCAAATTTGTGTATCTATCCGATGAAAACGATTGGAACGCGGAATTCGAACTCGTTACCGACGACGTGATTGCGGAAACTCCGTTTGGGAGTGCAGAGGGAAAAGACGACTTTCGGGAAACGACTGAGGGGATTTTTGCGGAGTTTCAATTCAGTCGACACATGCTGCACAACGGTCTCATCGAGATCGACGGCGGTGAAGCCACCGGTAAGTGGTATGGTGAGATCCCCATCCTCACGACTGACGGTGAAGCAGAATGGATACTCGGGATGTACGAACACGAGTTCCGCCGAGTCGATAGGGAGTGGAAACTCTCGAAATATACATTCGATCCGACCTATGTGACCCCGTACGACGAGGGATGGGCCGAGCAACCCTTCCCTGAGGAGATACCGGTTGAACCTGATTGGTAACTACTCCAGCCGAATGACGACCTCGACATGACAAAATCGACGTTAGATATGCATGAATAGAACGTTCCCACCGTGCTGCACTCATGCTCTACAACTTGCACGCCGATTTCAACACCTCCACTATCTGCCATACGGAAAACTATGAGAATCTATGCTGATCCCTATGAGATTCCTCGCTGACGCACTTGGAGATTGTCTCCGTGGAGACCTCTCCCCCGGCTTCCGCCGCTGTACGGTTTATATAATCCGCGGAGCAAGAGATCGGTATGTACGATCACGTTCTCGTGCCGACCGACGGCAGCGCCACCGTCTTCGAGACGCTCGACCACGCTCTCCCGATCGCCGCGACCAACGACGCGACGGTCCACGCCCTCTACGTCGTCGATCAGCGGATCACCCTCGCCGCTGACGCCGACACACGGGAGCACGTCCGGGAAACCCTCGAGGATGAAGGCAGGGAAGCCGTCACTGCGGTCGCCGAGTGTGCCGAGGACGAGGGACTGGATGCCGTCAAGGGGATTCGCCAGGGGACGCCCTGGAAGGCCATCCTGGAATACAGCGACGAGGAAGGGATCGACCTGATCGTACTCGGAACACACGGGAAAAGCCCACGTGAGAAGATTACCTCCCTCGGAAGCGTCTCCGAGCGCGTGGTCGACAACGCAACCGTCCCGGTGTTCGTCGTGCGAAGCGAAGCGTGAGCGAGTGTCGATGGAGTGGTCGGCGAAACCGCGCTCGCCTCCGGTCGCGCGATCCGACACCGGAGCCGTTCAACTCACGATTCCCTGTGCGGGCCATCCGGTCGCGAGCGCGAGCAATCCCGCACCGAGCGTGACACCGATCAGCCCCCAGACGAGCACGTCGATCACGTCCTCACGCGAGATATCGCCGTTCTCATCAGCCGTCGACGCTCCGGTCGCCTTCAGGATCACGTCCCAGCCTCGGTTCGGGGTGTCCGTCATGGAACGGGGTGACGCACAGGGAACACTAAAATGTAGACTACCCTCTCGTCCAGTATCGCGGAATTCAATCGACTTAACTCACCGGTTAGTCGCCTCGTTCGGCCCGACATCGGCGGTGATGGCGTTCAGGTCAACTATCCGCCACGACGGCTGCGCTTGCTCGTGGGCAGATGTCAGACCAGCGCTCCGTTCTCGGCGACGACTCGTCCATCCTTGACGACGTGGGTTGGATCTTCCTGATCGAAGATCGCCCACTGTGGTGATGGACTTCCGAAGACCGCGAGGTTCGCGGGATTGCCCTCCTCGATTCCGTACTCGTCCTCGATACCGAGAATCCGTGCCCCACCGTAGGTGAGCAGTTCCCAGAGAGCGGCGAGACCGGGGTTCGATTCGAGCCAGCGGTACTCGGCATCCGGTCCGGCGAGCTCCCGAGCGGCGTGCAGTTTGTTCACGAGGACGATCATCGCCTCGATCTGGTTCGCGTTTCCGTGCGGAAGGACGAAGTCCCGGTCGTTGTCAGTCCCGTGGGCGAACGCCAGTCCATCGGTCGTGAGCAACTCCTTCATGGGCATCCCGTGACGAACGCTGTTGTAGCAGGTGATGAGTCCGATCTCGGTCTCGACGAGGCGCTCGATCACCTCGCTCGCACGCCACGCCGGCATCTGTGCGAGTCCGTAGCCGTGGGTTGCGGTCGCTCGCCCCTCGAAGCCGTACTCCTCGACGTAATCGGCGAGCCGTTCGAGGACGTACCCGCCCAGCGTGTGTGGTTCGTCGATGTGGAAATCCACGTCGACATCGTGTTTTTCGGCGAGTTCGAACCACAGATCGAGCGTCCCCGCGAGATCGCCAGTTCGAGCCGCCGGATCGGAGCCGCCGAGGAGGGCGGCGTTTCGAACGCTGCCGTCATCGGCCATCTCGATCGCTTCCTCCAGTACGGCCCGCCCCTCCGGTGTCGTGTCCTCGTAGGAACTCGGCACGAACTGCACGTCGACGAGATCGCTGGTCTCCTCCCGAGCACGAACTGCGGCCGCTACGGTGTCCGTCCCGCGTGTGTCGGTATCCACCGTCAGGTGGCTCCGGACGTAGGTCGATCCGTGAGAGACCGCCATCTTCAGGTTCCGAACGACGTTCTCGGCGATGTCGTCGACCGTCGCGTTCGCGTAGTACGCCCGCTCGTGTTCGAGACTGCGCTCCATGTCGAACGCCGTCTCGTTTCCCCGAGGGACGCGGTCGCCTTCGCTGACGAGCGCCCGATCGACGTGTTTGTGTGCGTCGACCAGCCCCGGCGAGACGAAGTCACCGTCGAGTTCGATGACGCGATCGGCGTCCCCGCCAAGCGCTCCCACCTCGACGATCAACCCGTCTTTGATGCCGATATCGACTGGTTCGCCGTGTTCGAGCGTGTACGCCTCAGACAGGAGGAGGTCGTAGTCTGCCATGATGACCGTTCGTCGTCCGAACGTATGTACGTTGATCCCTGACAGGTGATGCGTGACGGACCACGTCGGAGACTCGACCGTCGCCACTCGTGGAACGACGCAACCACAGCACCGCCACGCCGCCGCGGGCGTTCGTTCACCGCCGTGGCTGCGCCTGACTCAGAAGTTGACACGAGACGAGTCCCATCAGAAAAGTGATAAATGCGACCCCGAGGAGAACTGCCTCTTCGAACGCAAGTGTGTCGATGTGATACGCCATAAACGGCGTGAACGCGACGACCAACACGCCAGTGAACTTGATCGACGTGAGGAGGATGAACGTCACCTGACCCTGTTTTTGTCGTACTCGCACGAATAACCATCATAGGAAGAGGACGATAAATCTTCGTCAAACGGAGGAATTTTCGCGATGAAGAGCTATCAAATATTCGAACGAATGGCCGAGTGCGCTTCGTCGGCGCGTTCGATCCGCCTTACACGCCGTAGAGTTCGCCGAACTTCTCCTCGACGTACTCGATGAAGTACTCGGCGGTGAGCGGCTCGCCGGTCGCACGCTCGATCAGTTCGTCGCTCGGGTACCGCATGCCGTGCTGGTGGACGTTCTCGCGCATCCATCCGAGTAGCGGTTCGAACTCCCCGTTGCGGATCTTTTCGTCGACGCCGTCGACTTCTTCGCGCATCGCGGCGTCGAGTTGGGCGGCCAGTACGCTCCCGATCGTGTACCCCTGGAAGGCGGCGAACCGGCCCGTCCAGTGGATGTCCTGCAGACAGCCGTTCGTGTCGGTTTCGGGGACGACGCCGAGGTACTCGTCCATCCGGTCGTTCCACACGTGCGGGATCTCGTCGACGTCGATTTCGCCGCGAACGAACTCCCGACCCGTCTCGAACCGGAGGATGATATGCATGTGGTAGGTGAGTTCGTCGGCCTCCACGCGGATGAGGTTCTCCGGGTAGAGCTGATTTGCGCCCTCGTACGCCTCGTCGACGGATACCCCATCGAGGTGCGGGAAGTGCTCTTGCATCTCGGGTAAGAACAGCTCCCAGAACGCCCGCGACCGCCCGACGTGATTCTCCCAGAATCGCGACTGTGACTCGTGAACGCCGGAGCCGAGCGACAGCCCGAGCGGCGAGCCGAAGTGCTCCTGTGGCAACCCGAGGTTGTAGCTCGCGTGGCCGTACTCGTGAATCGTCGCCATTAGGCCCTTGATCGGATCGTCCTTGAACCGGGTCGTCACCCGACAGTCGAACTGGTTGCCGGAGGTGAACGGATGTGGCGAGAGGTCGAGTCGACCCTGATCCCGGTCGTAGTTCAGCATGTCGAGCACCCGTTCGGAGAGCGCCATCTGGTCGTCCTCTGGATACTCGCCCTCCGTGAACGGGGCGGCGAGATCGGCGTTGGCGTCTTTGAGGTCGTCGATGAGCGGGACCAACGCCTCCCTGAGGTCGGCGAACACCCCCTCGACGGTCTCGATGTCGATGTACGGCAGGCTGTCCTCGTGCATCACGACGTACGGCTCCACATCGGGATCAACGTGTTCGGCGCGCTCGACGTGTAGATCGCGGAGGCGTTCCAGCGTCGGCGCAAAGTGATCGAAGTCGTCCTCGGCTTTGGCCTGCTGCCAGATCGGCTGTGCCTCCGACTGGGTTTCCGTCAACTCCTCGACCAGTTCCTCGGGAACGTTGGCCGCCCGCTCGTAGTCCCGACGGATCTCCCGCACGACGGCGGCTTCCTCGCCGTCGAGCGTCTCGCCGTCGAGTTCGTCGAGCAGTTCGCCCACCTGATCGTCGGTCAACAGGTCGTGCCCGACCGACGAGAGCGTCGAGAGCTGTTTCGAGCGGGCGGGCGTTCCACCCGACGGCATCTTCGTCTGCTGGTCCCAGTTCAACACGCCGCTCGCGTCGTGGACCGCGACGACTTTCTCGTAGCGTTCGGTCAACTCATCGTAGGCATCGGACGACATACGTGCACTCGCGTCGGGAGGGACTATCAACGTCCTGATCGCGGAATCCGACCGACGACCGCGATCAGTCGCCACGCTCTTCGTTCACGGACGCCTCGTCGGATTCCCACCGCTCGTCGATCGAGCGATTCCACTCGGTTCGGACGTACCGGGCCAGATCGAGGTGTTCTGGATCGGTCGTCGGGTCGAACCGCCGAGAAGTCAGTTCATCGAACTCCGAGTGGGTGAGTTCGCGTTCCATGACGGCTGCGAAGTGTGGGGCGAGACCGTACTGGCGGACGTATTCGAGCGCGAGCCAGCCGACCGCGTCGGTTCGGATCGGGTCGGGACGGGCCGCCGGGTCGGGTTCGTCCGGAAGCTCGACGCCGTTTTCGTCGCCCCACTCGCGGAGTTCCCAGAGCGCCTCCCGGGCGAGACGCTCCTGAACCGACGCGGAGGAGGCGAGCGCCGCCTCGTCCAGATAGTCGGAAGCGACGCGAAGCCGGCCGCGGAGGTGAGGGGTGTCGTCACTCATGATTCGTATCGGAGAGGTCCGCGATGATCTCTTCGAGGCCGTCTCCGCGTTCCCCGAAATCGACGAGCAGTTGGCTGACCTCCTCGGGATCGATATCCAACACGACCGACTCCCAGTCGGCGGTCGGCCGGGCTGTCGTTCCGGTTTGGCCACGCTGGCATCAAACTCGATAGGCTCGTCATCAAGGGAAGCGACGACGAGGGTCGTGTCGTCCTCGGTCCGGTCTCGAAGGTGGGGTGGTCCATCGTTGGCTCAGGCCGGGGTCGGTTGCCGCCGTTGTGAGCTGTCAGTTCGGTTACGGTGATACGTGTTGTGATTGCAGAAAACGAGACCGGTGGCTATCGTGATCGTTCTGGACCGAAGCGACGGTCGGACTCGACCAGATCGGCGTTTTCGTGAACAGTCGGCGAGTCGAATCTCGCCGACCGTCGCGTTCGAAATCCCCTACCCAAGAGGTGATTCGAACGCTACACGTAACTTTCGCCACCCACTTGATAACGGTTGCCCCCGAGACAGCGGTATCCCCTTCCGTGGTGTTTCTCACACGAGTTCAGGCAGATTGCTCCCGGAGTCGGTCGAGCAACGCTTCGGCTTCCGCAACGGTTTCGGCGGTTCGCGCCTGATAACCCTGCTCTTCGGAGCCGACGCGGGTGAACTGGAGTGCTCCGATCGACGAGTCGCCGGTGACGCGCACCACCGCACTGACCCCGTTATCGGTGAGCCCCTGTTTCCCTTCCTCGATGACATCGGTTACCTCCTGGCTGAACGGTTTGAATTCCCTGATGTCGTTCACCATGTCGAAACCGTCTTCGAGGTCGTCCGCGGCGTCGACCAGCTCTCGGACGTGCTCCCGAGCGGTTTCCTCGTTCATCATTCCTTCTAGAGTCAGATACAGTCGGTTTTTTTGCCGATCGATCTCGATTTTGTACCCTGACATGTGTTCCCCCTCTACAGACTACAGAGTGGTAGAGACCATTACTGTACTGGTCCGTTTCAGGTTCGAGCCACCGAAGTGAGCCACGAGTTGTCCGCCGTCACCCCGTCCAGAAGCCTTATTCACGGGACACGACCAACTGGACGCATGGACGAAGAAACCATCCTCGAACGCCTTCGAGCGGTCGAGGATCCGGATCTCGGCGAGGACATCGTCTCGCTCGGACTGGTGAACTGGGTGGAGGTCGACGACGGGGACGTGACGATCTCGCTCGCGCTGGGTGCGCCCTACTCTCCGACCGAGACGGCGATCGCCGGACGGGTTCGCGAGGTGCTCGACGAGGACGGGATCGAACCCGACCTGACCGCCGAGGTAGCGCGCGAGGTCGACCCGGAAGACGACGTTCTCCCTGGCGTGAAGAACCTGATCGCGGTCGCCTCCGGAAAGGGCGGGGTCGGAAAGAGTACGGTCGCGGTGAACCTCGCGGCCGGTCTCTCGGCGCTCGGCGCACGCGTCGGCCTGTTCGACGCGGACGTGTACGGCCCGAACGTCCCGCGGATGCTCGACGCCGACGAAGGGCCGGGCGTGACGGCCGACGAGAAGCTCGTACCGCCCGAAAAGCACGGCGTGAAGCTGATGAGCATGGCGTTTCTCGTCGGCGAGGACGACCCGGTGATCTGGCGGGGACCGATGGTCCATAAGGTGCTGACGCAGCTGTGGGAAGACGTTTCGTGGGGCGGACTCGACTACATGGTCGTCGATCTGCCGCCCGGAACGGGCGATACGCAGCTCACGCTGTTACAGAGCGTTCCGGTCACGGGGGCGGTCGTCGTCACCACTCCGGAGGACGTCGCGCTCGACGACGCGCTGAAGGGCCTGGAGATGTTCGGACGGCATGAGACAGCCGTCCTCGGAATCGTCGAAAACATGAGTTCGTTCGTCTGTCCGGACTGCGGGAGCACCCACGACGTGTTCGACAGCGGCGGTGGGAAGGCGTTCGCCGCGGAGTACGATCTGCCCTTCCTCGGCGGGATCCCGCTCGATCCAGCGGTCAGGACGGGCGGCACCGACGGTGAGCCGATCGTCCTCGGCGATGGGGAGACAGCGGACGCCTTCAGGGTGTTGACCGAGAACGTCGCGAACAACGTCGGCGTCCTTCACCGAAATCGAACCGCGGAGACGGCTACCGACCGAGTCGTTCCCGAAGAACCATGAACGACGACGAATCGAGTGGAAACGGTGACGACGATCGCCTCCCCGACGATCCCGAGAAGGTGGCCCTTCTTCGGGACGTCGCAGACGAGGTTCGGGGAGACAGCGGAGAGAGCAAGCAGGTTGCGGCGATCCTCTACCGGGTGAGCGACATCTACGATCCAGACGAAGAGACGACGCCCGAGCACGTCTATCTGAACGTGAGAAACATCCTGCGGATCAGAGAGCGCGGGACCTTAGAACGAGACTGAGCGGGTGCTCACGTCGGGGTCGCCTGCCAGCGCTTTCGAAGGTAGATGAGCGCGACGACGATGTTGAAAAACAGGGGAACGCACGCTGCCACCCAGACGGGGGCGTCAGGCTCCCAGTCGGTTCGGTCGGCGACGTACATCGCGTCGAGTCCGATCGCCACCGGAATGGTGAACGACCCGACAAGAAAGGCGATCGTGAACTCCTGTTGGACGATCACGATAGCGGTTCCGGGAAGCGCAAACTGCAGGACGAGCGTCGCCACCGAGAGCGTGAGCGCAGCGATCAGCACGAAAAACCACACCGGGGAGTTCCACGGCTCCCACTCCTCGAACCGGTCCATCATCGATCGCGTACCGTCCGCGTCATCCGGCTGGCCGTGATTCGCGTCGGTCGGTTGGCCGTGACTCGCGTCGTCCGTCCCCCCGTGGTTCGGTTCGTCAGTCACGACGAAAACTCGGTTCCGAGCGGGCAAAAGCACCGCGATCCGACCACGCCCCCCGAACTCGCCGACGACCGCCGGGGTTTTGTCCGTCGATTCCCTCTCTGTGTGCATGAACGCCGAACAGGGATCGGTCGCCAACCCCTACGGGATGGACGAGGATTGCCGGAACTGTCCGGGGCTGTGCGACGAACGTGAGACCGTCGTCCACGGCTACGGCGACGTGAGCGCGGACTTTCTCTTCGTGACCGAACGGCCGACGGTGCCCGCCGACCGAACGGGAATCCCATTCGACGGCGAGGACGGTTTCTGGTCGGTCCTGGCGGAACTCTCACTCGCCACATTCGACGACGAACCGGTTCCCAACAACGCGTTTGTAACCCACCTCACCCGGTGTCGTCACTCCGAACGCCCGCCGACCGACGAGGAGGTGATGACGTGCGAACCCTATTTAAACGCCGAGATTCGGATGATCAACCCCGAGTTCCTGATTCCGGTCGGCGAGCGCGCCCTGACCGAACTCGTCGGCGAGTACACCACCGCACGGCCCGATGAGTTCGACGTACGGGACGATCACGGACGGGCGATCCGTGGACGAGGCTTCGAACTCGTGCCGATGATCCATCCCGCCGAGGGGACCGACGCCGACCGTGAGGCGTTCGTCGAGGCGTTCGCCGACCTCACCGATCGGGACTACCGGCAGACGAAAGGTCGGCGGAGCAGATAGCCTACCAGTATGGGGTGTCGGTTCGCCAACGCGTTCTCGCGGTTACACCCGCGAGACCAGCGACGAGAACGGTCACGAGCGCGAGCGTGAGGGCCGAGCGGGGTTCGGGGATGGTTTCGGCGACGACTGCCGTGAGCCCGCCGAGGACCATGACGACGACCGTGAGGACGGCGAATGCGGCGAGCACCTTCTGTCTCATATCTGTGTGATGCTTCGCGGGCAGACACATAAAACGGCGCTTTCAAGGACGCCGGGATCGGATTCTCGGGTATGACGACGGTCGCCGTACTCGCCGATCCACCCCGCGAGGGGACCGTTCCGCGTTCGTTGGTCGAGAGAACCCCGCTATCGTCGGGGGAGATCGCGGATCTGTGGGCGGCCTCGCTCGCGGACGTGGCGGTCGCGGTCGAGCGAAGCGGTGGGGAGTTGCTGGTGAACTACCGGCCGAACGACCTGCTTCCGGCGGACGCCCGCGGAGACGAGCCCTCGGAGACGATCGTCCGGGCGATCGTCACGGCGGCGCTCGACGACGCCGACGTTCGGTACGAACCACAGGTCGGATCGACGCCCTCGGCCCGAGTCGGAAACACGATCACCCACCTGCTCGAAAGCGAGGGGGTCGACACCGCAGCGGTCGTCCCCGGCACGGCCGCGGCGATGCCGCGAACGGAGGTCGACGCCGCGGCGATGGCGCTTCGCCGGCACGACGTGGTGCTTGGACCGACGCCGACCGGTGACGTCTACTACGCGGGGTTTGCCGAACCGATCGATTTCGAGGGGACGTTCGAACCGCCCGCAGTCGAGCGGGTGGCGAAGCGGTCGGTCGCCGAGGGGCGGTCGGTCGGGTTCGTGCCGATGGTGCCGACCCTCGAAACCGTCGAGGGGCTGTGTGCGACGGTTTCGTCGATTCGCGCTCGCCGGGCCGCCGACGGGTGGGTTCCGTCGGCGACGGCATCGTACGTCGAGGAACTCGGGCTTCGCGTCATCGCGGACAGCAGTCGACGACGGCTCGATCGGGACGGAAAAACCGACAGTACTTAGCCGGTTGCGTACGAAAACCGGCGTGAGGTGGGGTGGCAGAGCGGCCGATTGCGCCTGCCTTGAGAGCAGGTGGCCGGAAGGCCTCATGGGTTCAAATCCCATCCCCACCGTCGTTTGCGACGAACGGACGTGAGGAGCAACGCGGTTCGGATGGATTTGAATCAGACCGGGCGCACGCAGCGAAGCGAGTACGTCCGGGCGTGGTTCAAATCCCATCCCCACCGTCGTTCTCACGAACACGAACGGCGAGCGGAGCGAGCCGTTCCGTGAGTGAGGCGACGGAAACGTGGGGAGTTGAAGTAGACGAGACGCAGCGCGAACGGTAGTGAGCGACCGTCTCGGCGTGGTTCAAATCCCATCCCCACCGTCGTTTGCGACGAACGGACGTGAGGAGCAACGCGGTTCGGATGGATTTGAATCAGACCGGGCGCACGCAGCGAAGCACGTGGTCGTCCGCAGTCGTTTTGCCCCTACGTTGCGAGGCGGCTCAGAGCGCGTCGTACTCCAGCCGGAACGTCTCTAGGATCGCCGCGAGAACGCCGATGGCGATCGGGCCGACGAACAGCCCCACGAATCCGAGGGTGTAGACGCCGCCGAAGACGCCGATGAGGATGATCCCGGGGTTGAGCCGGGCCTGTCGATCGATCACGAGCGGACGGGCGTAGTAGTCGATCATACTGACGACCGTCAGGCCGTAGATCCCGAGCAGGACACCGGACGCAGTCTCGCCGATGAGGATGAGATAGACCGCCGCTGGGGCCCATACGAGAAACGCGCCGATGATCGGGAGAAACGCGAGCAGGAACATCACGAACGTCCAGAACACCACGTTCGGAATCCCGGCGAGGTACAGTCCAAACCCGGCGACGACGGCCTGGACGAGCGCCGCGAACGCGTGTCCGATCACGGCCCCCCACGTGATCCGGTGGATCCTGGTGAACAGGCGGTCGGTGACCCGCTCCGGCAGCGGAATCGTCTCTCGAAGCCACGCGACAAAGGAGCGACCGTCCCGGAGGAGGTAGAAGACGAGAAACAACAACAGCGCCAATCCGATCGTGAATTCGAGGACCATCGCGAGGATTCCCGTTACGTCGTTGAACAGCGTCGCGGCGATCAACTCACCCACCTCCGTCAGGAAATCGACCGCTTCCAACTCGACTTCGAGACCGGTGAACGCCTCGATTTGCTCTTCGACGGTCGCGATGTCGAGACCGACATCACCGGCCGCGATCGCCTGGAGGTCACGGACGAACACTCGGATGACGTAGACGACGGGCATGACGACCAGCACGAGTGCGCCAGCCATCAGCACGAGCGCGGAACCCTGTGATCCGATCCGCTCCTCGAGACGGACGTGGAGCGGATGCAACACGTAGGCGAAAATTACGGCGGCGATTACGTACTCGAGAAACGGCAGGAGGATCACGAATGATAACAGGGCTGCCAGTACGAGCGCGACCAACAGGAACGCCTGACCGCGATTCATACCCCCCTGACAGTACGCAGCAGTCATATATCATGGGGATTATTCACGATCGTTGCGGGAACCCTCTGAAACGACCGCACGGCCCACGGCACGTGAATTTGCTCAGTCTTGGGTTCCGATGCGCGAACCTATTTGACCGTGTGGACCCCGTCGTTGTACATGGCAGGAACCGCTCACACCGAGCGCTCGTCGCCCGTGACCGATCGGGCCGCAGCCGTCGAGTACACGTCGATCCGCGTGATGTACGAGCAGGCCGAACAGCGAGGGGGTGATCTCGTTCGGATGGAGGTCGGACAGCCGGACTTCAGACCGCCGGAGCACGTTACCGAGGCGGCGGTTGACGCGGCCCGCGGCGGTGAAACCACGTACACACAGACCGCTGGATTGCCCGACCTTCGCCGCGCACTCGCCGATCGGCTGGCGGCCGATCACAACGTCGAGTACGATCCGGAGACGGAGGTGGTCATGACCGTCGGCGGAATGGAGGCGCTGTTGCTCGCGACGCTGACGGTCGTCGCGCCCGGCGAGGAGGTCGTGATCCCGACGCCGGCGTGGCCGAACTACGAGACGCAGGTCCGGCTGGCCGACGGCGTCCCGATCGAGGTTCCGCTCCCCGCCGACGACGGGTTCGATCTCGACCTCGACCGAATCGACGACGCGATGGGCCAGAACACCGCCGCAGTCATCCTGGCATCGCCGTCGAATCCGACAGGGCGGGCGTACGGCGAGGCGGAACTCGCCGGGCTGGTCGATCTCGCGGCCGAACACGACGCCGTCGTCATCGCCGACGAGGTGTACAAACGGCTCACGTTCGAGGGGAGCACCCGTGCACTGGCGAGCTACACCGACCATCCCGAGCGGGTGCTCTCGGTCGGATCGTGCTCGAAGACGTACGCGATGACTGGCTGGCGTGTGGGCTGGCTCGCCGGGCCGGAGCCGGTGATCGACAAGGCGACGAAGGTACACGGCTGCACGACCGCGTGCGTCTCGAACGTCGCCCAGCGAGCCGCCGAAGCCGCCCTCTCGGGACCACAAGCGCCCGTCGACGAGATGTACGACGCGTTCGAACGTCGCCGCGATCTCGTCGTCGAGCGGGTCGAGGACCTCCCGACGGTCACGTGTCCCCGCCCCGAGGGGGCGTTCTACGCGTTTCTCGACTGCAACGCGCTCGACGGCACCTCCCTCGACGTGGCGAAACGCCTGCTCGCCGAGGAGGGCGTCGTGCTCGCTCCCGGCGGCGGGTTCGGTGATGCCGGTGAGGGCTACCTCCGGATGAGTTTCGCGGCGAGTGAAGAACGGATTGACGAGGGGTTCGATCGAATTGAGGCGTTCGTCCGCGAGGAGGTGCGATGATGGATCTCGCAGTCGTCGATACGACGCTCGTGACAATGCGTGGCGATCGCCTCGGAATCGTTGACGACGGAGCTGTCGGCGTCAAGAACGGCGAGATCGTCTACGTCGGTCCGACCGGCGACCTTGAGGCTGATCCCGACGAGACGATCGACGGCTCGAACCGGCTCACCATGCCCGGACTCGTCGACGCACACGTCCACATGGGCCACACGGTTCTCCGTGGTGGTGCCCAGGACGTTCCTGAAATCGAGTGGATGACACACGCGCTCGGTCCCCTCGCACGATATACCGACGAGGACGACTGGGCGGCCGGGGCGAGACTCGGCGTCCTCGAAGCGGTTCGATCGGGTGTAACGACGTTCGGTGCCTACACGGCGGACGTTGCGCACCTCGTCGAGGAGGCGTATCGACCGTTCGGGGTTCGGGTCGCGGCGACCGAGACGATCACCGCGGTCGTCGACGATCAGGACGAACGTGGTCCGGGCGAGCCGTACGCGTTCGATCACGAGAAAGGAGAGGCGGCGCTGGCGCGCGCCGAGGCGCTCTTCGACGAGTACGCTGACGACGACCTCATCAGGCCGATGTACGGTCCGCAGGCGCTGGATATGGTGCCTCCGGAGCTGTTGGAGACCATCCGTGACAGAGCGAACGAACACGAGCGGGACCTGCACGTGCACGTCGCGCAGGGCCGCCGGGAACGGCTCCAGATTCAGGCGCGCTACGGCGAGGACGAATCGACGGTGAGCGTCCTCGACGACCTCGGGGTGCTCGGCGAACGGCTGATCGCCGTCCACTGTCACGACGCGACGCCAGCGGAGCGCGAACGTCTCGCGGAAGCCGGCGCTCGCTTCATCGGGAACCCGAGTTCGATCGCCGCGATCGACGGAATCACCCCGCCGATCGTCGAGATGCGTGAGTACGGCGCACCGACCGGGATCGGAACCGATCAGGCACCGGGACCGGGCGCACACGACATGCTCGCGGAGCTTCGGACCGCCTGCTTGCTCTCGAAGACGGACCGACAGGATCCGACCGCCCTGCCCGCGTGGGAGGCCATTCAGGTCGGGACCCTCGGCGGCGCGACCGCCCTCGGTATGCCGGAGGTGGGTGTACTGGAGGAGGGAACGCCGGCCGACCTGATCACGATCGACCTCGATCGGCCCGGCATCGCGCCGACGGTGACCCAACCGATGCACACGGCGATCCCGAACGTCGTCTACGGCGAGAGCGGCGGTGCGGTTTCGAACGTCGTCGTCGACGGCGAGCGAGTGGTCCGTGACCGCGACGTGGTCGGTGTCGACGAAGAAGCGATCATCGCGGAAGCGAACGAGCGAGCGAAACGGGCGTTCGAGCGCGGAACCGACGACTGGCAGGCCGCCGGATCG
Organism: Salinarchaeum sp.; assembly: GCA_007122875.1. Taxonomy (GTDB): domain Archaea; phylum Halobacteriota; class Halobacteria; order Halobacteriales; family QS-1-68-20; genus QS-1-68-20. The sequence goes on from SKSS01000102.1 coordinate 29,019, forward strand.
GAACTGGTCGACGCCGTCGACGACGGCTGGCTATAGCAGACCGACTCCGTTGAAATTCTATTGTATTAATTCACTACGAAATATCTCTCCCAATACACGTGCAGATGCAGCACTGGACGTTCGCTCAGATCAACGCCGGTAAGCCGCGACGTACAGGGCGCATATTCAGCAGGGAACAGAGGAGGAGATGACTGAGTAGTTGCATAACAACCGAAGAGGAATCACTACAGTCTCACCTATTCCGACGCCTCGTATTTGCGTGCTCCACGAACCAGTCGAATGGTGAGTACTGCAGTAACGATAAGGTAGACAATCCAGAGAGATCGATATCCTTCGAACGGTTGTATCAACTCCACAGCAGCCAGGAGGGCAGTAAGCCCAGCAACGTACAGTGCGTTCGTTCCGATGACGTCTGCTACTCCCTCTTCATCGGCGATTTTGTCAGGATCGTATCCGGCAATTAGATCTGTTCGCCCATAGCACTTGATCAAAACCCCGAACAGTGCGACGACTCCCGCAGCATAGAGGAGGACAAAGACGCTGATGATTGTTTCCGGACTCATAGCGAAAGTGCACAAACAGTCATTGACGGAGCCAGCGGCCAGGATTCCGATCAGAAACTGCCCCGCATCTGTCACACGGGGAGCGTCGTGAACACGGTCGCTACGCTCTCGACACCGTCGAGGACGATCGTCGCTGACTCCTCCGGAAGCACTCCGGACTCGTCGAGGTACCAAATCAGCGAGACCGTGGCGTTGAACGCGCCGTGGATCAGTGCTGGGACGACGATATTCCCCGTTCGCTCGTAGATCGCACCGAGCAGCAGCGAGAGGAGCAGAATGATGGTGAGTGAGGGCACGATCTGCGCGAGTTCCGCACCGAGGAACGCACCGAAGTGCAAGACTGCAAATAACACGCTCGTGATCGAGATCGCCGCGGCCGGGCCGAGGTACTCCCGGAACCGTCCCTGGATGATTCCCCTGAAGAGCAACTCCTCGGCCGGACCGACGAGCAGGAGGTGAATCGGAATCAAGAGGAGGAACACCTCAGGGTTGCCGATTCCAGCCTCCTGGAGCACGTGCTCCGCCGGTTCGAGCCCGAGAACGAGAAACACCATTCCGATGGCGACCTGTGCGCCGAGTAAGAGGACGACTCCGGCGACGATCCAGCCGACATCTCGGATCGACGGGAGATGCAGACGAAGCAGGTTCGATGGCCACCCACGGTAGGCGAGATACGCCAGCGCGACGCCGCCGAACCCGAGTCCCTGCAGCGCGAACGTCTCCAGAACGACCGCCAGTTCGATCCGTTCCATGATGGGAATGCCGGCGAGAAGAAGCGGAACGGCGAGAACGAGGGTGGCGATGATCCCGACGCCGAACGCGGCGAGGCCGAGTCCGATCGAAACGAGGGTCACGATACCGACATTTCTCAACAGATCGTCCTCCCGATCGGTGGGGTCCCCCCCGTCCGATTCGTTCCCTCCGCCGGCCCCGTCGTCTTCATCGCCCCGACTGCCCCACGCCCGTTCGTCGTGGGACTCAGTTTCGTCGTCCGTTCGATCATCCGGGTCGTCGTCTGTTCGATCATCCGGGTCGTCGTCTGTTCGATCATCCGGGTCGTCGTCCCTATTAGACGGTGAACGATCTCGATCGTCCGGGTCTCCATCGTCAGGGTCTCGATCCATCGTCCACCAAGTACGTACCGAACGACCGTTTGTGTTACTATCCGGGTTGGCGAGCGACGAACTGACCGGAGCCGTCCCCGTTATTGACAGGCGGAAGGAAACCCTTTTGCGACCCCCGAACGCACCCTCGACCATGGATTGGCCGCACGACCCCGATGGGGAGGAGGGAAGCGAGGGACGCCGAAAGTACGACATGGCGACCTTCGCGAAGAAGGTGGACGAAGCAGAGGACTTCCCGCTGTCGTTCGAGGAGTTCGCCGAGGAGCACGGCGACGATCCGATTCGGGTGAACCACCGAACAGTCGTCCCCGCCAGCGACATCCTCGATCACGTCGATGTCGAGGAGGTCGACTCGATCGTCGAGTTTCACCGGGCGATCGGCCGGGCGATGCGATCCGGCGAGTTCTGGGAGTACCACCCCTCTGGTGAGAATCCCGAGTCCCGGCCGGCCTGACCCCACCAAGTCGATCACACTTCTTCGTCGTCAGGCGAGATTGTGGCGTCGTCGAGGACTCGTTCTCGGTCGTCGGTCGGATCCCACCGCCGCCCGAGATCCGACTCACGGTCCCATCGTCGGAGGTCGTCCCCATCGAGTTCCGACCGAAGGGTCTCGCTCAACAGGGAAACCGCGACGCTGTTTGCCCCCTCGGGAATGATGAGGTCCGCGCGCTCTTTGGTCGGTTCGACGAACCCCTCGTGCATCGGTTTGACCGTCGAGAGATACTGATCGATCACGCCCTCCAGATCACGGTCTCGATCGACGACATCACGACGAATTCGCCGGAGGATCCGGACGTCAGCGTCGGTGTCGACGTAGAGGCGCAGATCCATCATGTCGGCGACCGCATCGTCGTACAGCGCGAAAATGCCCTCGATCACGACTACGTCCGTGGGTTCGACCCGAACGCGCTCGTCGGTTCGGTTGTGAACCGTGAAATCGTACTGCGGCATCTCGATCGATCGTCCTTCGAGCAGCGCGCCAACGTGGGTTCTGAGGAGTTCCCACTCGAACGCCGAGGGGTGGTCGTAGTTGACCGTGCGCCGCTCGTCAAGGTCGAGGTGGCTCAGATCGTGGTAATAATTATCGAGGGGAACATAGGTTACCGCGCCCTTGACCCGTTCGGTGATCTGTCGTGCTACGGTCGTCTTTCCGGCACCGGTTCCGCCCGCAATCCCGATCACCAACGACGGAATGGTCATCGACCCCGAGATGTGGCGACGACGAGTTGAATCGTTCGGCTTCGAGTGGGCGGCGATAGGATGTTCCGATCTAGGTACCTATCTCTGAGGCCGCTCCGGGCGTGGCATCGATCACCGTTCTAACCTACAACATCGGAGCGGAGAGCGGATAAAGCTGGTGGAGGTACACTTTAGCGTCCGCCCGCGGTAGCCCTAATATGGCTTCCGCTACGGTCCGGGACGTACTGTCCCGCGAGTTCGTCGCGGTGAGCGA
>SKSS01000069.1 GCA_007122875.1 Salinarchaeum sp.
AGACCAAACAGCGCGCCGACGAACTACTGGCCCACTACGACGACTATCCCAGTTCTCCGGGCGAATTCGACGCCTGGCAGGCCGAACGCGACGAGCTGATGGAGCGAGTCTACGAGACGACGGACGCGGACCCCAAATACTGACCACGATCTTCTGGGTCGTCATCACGGGCAGTATCACCCGACTGGTAAAGACTTCCACGCGCCATGGCCGTTCCAGCATCGAGGGGCGCACTGTGAAGCCGTTCGACGTGATTTCACGGACAGCCACCTACCCGTCGCCATGATCGTTCCTATTGAGCCGGTCCGCCGCCGCCTCGAACGCCTCGGCCGTGTTCAGGTTCTCGAACGTTTCGATCGACGCGTGGCACTCGATCGGTTCCCGGTCGATCGTGACCCACTCGAGTTCTGAGAGCGCTTCGCTCAGCCGCCGTTCGCCGCGGGCCAGTGTCGCCGTGCAGGCGTTCACCATCGCATCCGTCCGGTAGACGGCCTGGGTCGTCTGGAATCGGCCGTCCGTTCGCGGTACGGCCGCGTCGTGTCCCTCCGCGCGATCGAAAAGAAACGCAACCAGCGACGGGTCGACGAATGGCATGTCGCAGGCCACGACGAACGTGTACTCCGATTCGACGGCACGTAACCCCGCCAGAACACCCATCATCGGCCCCTGATCAGGCACGGGATCCTCGACGACGGTCGGCTCGGGTTCGACACCGACCAGCGCGTCCCCGATGGTGGATAGCTGATCGGTCCGGCAGTTAACGACGAGTTCGTCGACGACGGGTGCCACCCGATCCACGACCCGGCGTATCATCGGCGTCCCCGCGAGGTCGGCGACGGCCTTGTCCTCCTCGCCGAAGCGTGTGGATCGGCCGCCGGCGACGACGAGACAGCCGCGCATGGGGGAGGCGTTCGTCAGGTCCCGAAAAAAGCCCGTCGGTGAGGAAACGATCCACGCGCTCGTCTCCGCGGGCGGTCCGGTCGCGCATCGGTCATTCGATCGACTCATCGCGACGGGCCGCCTTCGATCGCGGGCGGGACGGTTCTCCGTGCGATCCGAGCAGCCCAGTAGGGCAGCGGGTGGCGGACGATCACGACCAGGACACGATCGCGACTAGATTCCCAGGTGCGGCTTCCCGATCCGATAGCTTATCATTGTCCGAACCGAATTTTTGAACGATGACCGCCGCCAACAACAGCCGACGGGACGAGCCTGTCGGGTGCGAGCTGGCACTGTCCGAAGAGGCGATCGCGGAGGTGACGAACCGATCGCTCGAGACGCAGGTCGACGTGTTTTCGACGCTCGGGAACCAGACCCGGTATCGAATTCTGCTGATGCTCACCGCCGCATCAGAACCGGTCTGTGGCTGTGAGATTGAACCGCACCTCAACGTCGGACAGAGTAGTATCAGTCAATCGCTATCTAAATTACGGAACGCCGGTCTGGTCTCCAGAACGAAAGACGGCCGATGGCGATACTACGAACCGACGGAGATCGGGAGAAAACTCGTCGATTTCGTCGAGTCGACCACGGCCGAGGAACCGGTGACTGCCGACTGATCAGACGGCCCGGTCGCAGATAACCAGATCGGCCTGGTCAGTACCGTCCTCCTGTTGATCGTCGACCATTGGTACTTGCCTGCCCCGATTGCATGGGCGACCGACCCTCCCACCACCATCGCGACTCCATCGAAGGGGAAGGGTCCGAACGAGAGTGGGTTCCCTGGAGGCCAGAGGGTTACCCATCAGGCCGGGAAAGTCCATCGAGCCGAGAAGGTCCTATCGAGGGAGATGTGACTTCCATCGTGGCAGGAGCGGCGTCAATCGAGGCGGCAACCGTCGGTCGTTCGACTCCTGGGTACTGTTTAATTTTCTAATAGCTCTGTGGACCCCATATGGGGAAATTTTAATATTATAATACCGCAATACAGCGGGCATGGGCGAGAGTTTCACAACCAAGCAGGACCAGGAGTGTGGGTGGCCGGCTTTATGAGCCTGGATATCACGGACAAAGCGGACGGACTCACGAACGGCGTCTCGAGACGAGCGGTGTTGAAATCGATCGGACTCGCCGCGGCCGGTGCAAGTCTCGGCGGGACCTACTACTTTGCGGACATTGGGAGCGCGGACGATCCGATCGAGTACGAGGTCGAGGAGGTATCGACGGCGTGCTGGATCGGCAAGCAAGACTGTACGATGCGGGCAAAGGTGGTCAACGACCGGGTCGTCCACCTCAAGCCCGACCCGAACGACGAGGTGATCGACGGACTCTGTCCGAAAGGCGTCTCGACGATCGCCGACCTCTACGACCCGTATCGGATCAAACAGCCGCTCAAGCGAGTCAGCGGCGAGAAAGGCGAGGTCGGCGAGTTCGAGCCCATCTCCTGGGAACAGGCGGCCGAGGAGATCGGTGAGGAACTCCGGCCGCTTCTCGAGGACGATCCCCGACGCCTCCACTTCCAGATCGGTCGCGTGAAGGGAGCCGAGTGGCACATGGACGGCTGGGTCGAGGCCCTCGAGGCGGAGTACGGCGAGGGAATCAACGTCCGCGGCCACGGCAACGTCTGTGCGACCGGGAACAAGATGGCACTCAGTCGGATGGGTGCCGGCTTCTCCTCACCCGAACCGGACTTCCACAACACCGAGTTCTTCCTGAACTGGGGCTGGAACGCGACGCAGGCCGGCGGCCCGCACCTGTGTAACACCACGTACTCACGGGAGATGTCTGAAGGGTACGAGAACGGGATGGACATTGCCGTGCTCGACCCGCAACGACGAGGGGCGGGCCAGTGGTGTGACGAGTGGCTGCCGATCGAGCCCGGCACCGACCTGGCCTTCTTCCTCGCGTTCACTCACGTCCTCCTCGAGGAGGAGTACATCGACGAGTGGTTCCTGAAGAACACCACGAACGCCCCGTGTCTCGTCTACACCGAAGGCGACCGCGCGGGCGAGGTCGTCCGTGCGGCCGACGTCGACGAGGTCGACGAGGAGTCGGAGGAGCCGCTCGAGTCCGACGCGGCGATCCTCTGGACCGAAGGCGAGGTCGTCTACGACGAGGACGCCGAGGAACTCACGACACACGAGGAGACGCTGCCCGACGATCCCAACGATCCGACGGCGGTGGGGACGGCCGCACTGCGCATCGACGAGGACCTCGATGTCGACGGCGATGAGGTCCGGACTGCGTTCGACCTGTTCGCGGAATCCGTCGCAGCGTACGAGCCCGAATGGGCGGCAGAGATCACCGATCTGCCGGCCGAACAGATCCGGCGGGTCGCCGAGAAGTGGGGTGAAGAGGCCCGAATCGGCTCGACGACGACGGTCGAGGTGAACGGCGACCGTCGCCAGGTTCCGTACCGCCCGGTTTCGATGTCGCTGTACCACGTAAGCCAGCAGGAACTGGGGCCGACCGCGATGCAGGCGGGGATGATGCCGCTGTTGCTCGTCGGTGCCGTCGAGACGGTTGGGAGCAGCCGAACCGGCTATCTGAACGCTCCCGATCCCTCCAACCGGGAACACGTCCGTGAACGGGCGTTCGATCCCGAGGAGACGCTGACCTGGGAGCCCGACGCGCCGGACCTCGAGGGAACGTACTTCCACCCGGATGCGAACGGCTCCTACGCCAAGGTCCCGCACGTTCTGAACAACCCAGACGAGTACAACCTCCCGCACGATCCGGCAGATATGGCCGTCGTCGTCTGTTACGCGAACCCACTCGCCGGCGCGCCGAACCGAGAGCGGACGCGAGAGGGGTACTCCCAGTACGGAACGGTCATCGCGGTCGATCCGCAGATGAGCGATACGGCGGCGTACACTGCCGACTACGTGTTGCCCACGACGACCGTCGACAAGTACGAAAACGCCAAAGACGGGATGAGCAACACCCACTACACGAGTTCGACGCGAACGGCCCCGATCCCGCAACTGTGGGAGTGTCGCGATGAGGGGGACATCTTCAAGGACCTCGCCGCGTCGCTCGATGCTGGGGACGGCTACGTCGACTACGTCAACGAGGCGTTCGAACTCGAGGGCGGCGACGCGTTCGACGACGTCGACGAACTCACCGTCGAGGACTGTCTGGACCGGTCGCCGCGGTACGGCGAAGCGTACCGCGGGGGTCCACAGAGCGAGGAACGCCCGCTCACCGAGCGGTACTGGGCGCTCATGCCCGAGTCCGACCATCTCGACGAGGACGTCCACCGGACCGAGTACAGCCCCTTCGGGTTCAAGTGGCAGTTCTACCTCGAGTCGTTCCAACTCCTCGGGGAGAACGTCCGAGAGGGTTTCGAGCAGGAGTACGGCGACGACGCCACCGAACAGTTCCCGTACATCCAGGATATCTCCGGGTTCCCGGAGTGGCGCGAGCCGACGATGTGGAACTCGCCCGACGAATACGACCTGACGCTGTTCGACTACAAACAGATCGAACACAAGCAGTCCCGGACCGCCCAGAACCCGCTGCTCAACGAACTCGCGCCGAACAACTACATCCGCATGAACTCGCGCGACGCCGAGGAGATCGGCGTCTCCGACGGCGACCGGGTCGTCGTCGAGAGCCACAACGCGGTCACCGGCGACACCTACCAGCTCGAGGGGGACCTGATGGTGCTCGAGGGGATCAAACCCGGAACGATCGCGATTCCGTACGGCAACGATACGCACACCCAGCACCCGAACGTCAGGGCGCTCGACGAGGGGGCGAACCCCAACGACCTCTTCGACTCGACGGAGGGCTACTGTTCGTGGTCGGCCGACCAGTCGTTCCACATCCGCGTAAGCGTCGAGCCCGCAGGGGGTGATGGCGCATGACCCAGATGGGGATGGCCATCGACCTGGAACGGTGTCAGGGCTGTCGAGCGTGCGTGCTGGCGTGCAAGACCGAAAACGACACGCCGCGTGGCGCGTTCTGGATGAACGTCTTCCGCCACGAGGAAGGCGAGTTCCCCGACGTCGACCAGGGCTTTACGCCGAACCCGTGTCATCACTGTTCGGAACCGTCCTGTGCGGAGGTCTGTCCGACCGAAGCCAGGTTCAAGCGCGACGAAGACGGGATCGTCCTGACGGACTACGACACCTGTATCGGCTGTCGGTACTGCGAGGTCGGCTGTCCATACGGCGTCAACTACTTCCAGTGGCGCGAGGACAGCGAGGGACAGTACGGCTTTGCGTCCGAAGACGAGCTCACCCAGGAGGTCCACCAGAACCTGCAGGAACTCGACCCTGAGTACGAGGCCGGCGAACGACCGTGGGCCGACCACAGCCTGAGCGAGACCCAGGAGCCACGCGGAAACAAGCTGGGCGGCGGCGACCACAAGGTCGGCACGATGGGCAAGTGTACGTTCTGCGTCCATCGCCAGGACGGCGACGACGAGGCACTCCAGGGAACGACCGCCTGCGAGGAGGTCTGTCCGACCAACGTCATCCACTTCGGAGATATGGAGGACCCGGAGAGCAAACCACGCCAGCACCTCGAGGCGAAAGGCAGCACCCAGCAGTGGAAGATGCTCAAAGAGACCGGCAACGAACCGAACGTCGTCTATCTCGGCGATCAACCGACCAGCGACGCTCGGAACATGGAAGACGACTACAAGGACCCCGACGAGGCGATCGAGGCCGAAACCGAGCGCGAGCCGCAGTACCTCGCAGCCGACGGGGGTGAAGCCTGATGAGCGCCATGGACGCGGACGTCGAGCGGCTCACGGAACCGCTTCGGGAAACCTCGACCAAATTCTACGTGCTGCTGGTAATCGCGGCCGTGTTCTCCGGTATGGCGGCGATCGCGTACTTCCTCCAGCTCACGGAGGGGATGGCGACGACCGGCCTGCGCGGCTGGGGAACACAGGGTGGCGTGCCGTGGGGACTGTACATCGGGACGTTCATCTGGTGGGTCGGCATCGCCCACGGCGGCATCGCCGTCTCGGCAGCCGTGCGGCTGTTCGACCTCGAGACCTACCTGCCGATCGCCCGTATCGCCGAACTGGTGACGATCATCGCGCTGCCGGCGGCGGCGACGAACATCCTGTTCGACATCGGGCGACCGGACGTCATGTGGGTCATGATCGCGAACTGGCCCTCGACGATCAGTCACTCGCCGTTGACCTGGGACATGACCGCCATCTTCCTCTACTTCGCGCTCTGTGGGACCTATCTGGCGATCACCCTGCGGGCGGACGTCTACGAGTGTCGCGAGCGCGGGACGCTCCCGTCGGTCCTCGACCCGGCGTACCGGCTGTTCCTCGTCGGATACACGCCGAAACAAGACGAGAAGACCCACCAGATGGCGAAGTGGCTCGCCATCGGCATCCTGTTGCTGGTTCCCCTGCTCTCGGGCGGCGTCGTCCCGTGGTTGTTCGCCACGATGGGAATGCATCCCGGCTGGTTCGGCGCCTCCCACGGACCGGCGATGCTCGCCGAGTCGCTGACCAACGCGATCGCCGTTGTCATCATCGTGGCGGCCATCTTCCGCGTCGGCTACGGCTGGGACGACGTCATCGGCGACGAGATCTTCAGAGGGTTGAACAAGGTCCTCATCGCGCTCATCCTGGTGACGTTGTGGTTCCTGCTGCAGAGTCTCGTCACCGGGTCGTTCCCCGCCGCCCCGAGCGAGACCGGCGAGTTGACCGCCTCGCTCGTTTCGGGGCGGATGGCCGTCCCGTTCTGGCTCGCCGTCGGGGGACTGGTAGTTCCGCTCGGCTACTTGATCGCCCAGGCGCTCAAACCGTCGCTGTTTAGCGTCGCGGCCTCCGCGGGTGCCGCCTTCATGGTGACCGCCGCCATCTTCCTGAAGAAGCTCCTCTTCGTCGTGGAGGGACTGCTCTACTCGACGCGCGAACCGCTCGCCAGCATGTTTCCGGAGGGGTCGTACTGGCCGACGCTTACCGAGGTCGCCCTGGCGTTCGGCACCGTCAGCACCTCTGTGCTGATCTTCCTCGTGCTGACGAAGCTGATCCCGATCGTCGAGTTGCCCGAGTCGGACCGTCGCGCCGCCGGAGCGGGTGGCTCCCCCTCCGGTGGCGGGTCGACGTCCTCGGCGAACGAACCCTCGCCATCGCTCGGGGCGTCAGCATCCTCGGCGGACGTGCCCGAGGATTGGACGCAGCCAGATCCCATAACAGACGACTCGACGGAGGTGACCGACTCGTGAGCCTCGGACTGTACTTCGTCTTCGGGGTGTTGCTGGCGCCGCTCTACGTGGTCCTCGCGGGCTGGATCCTGGGCAAGCCCCGGGATTTCAGGACGGTTGCGCTCGGGCTCGCCATCCTGGTGTTGCTGTTGCTCTCGCCGGTCATCTTCTCGGTCGTCCCGATCGGAACGCGGCTGCTGATCCCCTGAGGGGCTTGATACCGTGTATCTACCGACAACGAACGATTCCAACCGATGAACGACGTACCAACGCATTCGACACGACGCTCCCCGGACGCCGAGACGGAGATCGGGGCGACGCTCGCCCCCGCGTATCGCCTCCTCGCGGGACTGTACGCCGAACCGCCGGACGAGCGGACGGGCCGCGCGATCCGACAGTGGTGTGGGGCGGTCGCCGACGAGTCGCTTCCGCCCGACCTCGCCGAGGCCGCGGAGACGGTCCGGACCGCCGAAACCGACCTCGATACGCTCCGGTCTGCGTTCACGCGGCTCTTACAGGGCGTCAGCTACGGCGAGTCGACGCCCCCGCCGTACGAGTCGATGTACGTCGACGGGATGCTCAACGGGCCGAGTACGACGGAAGTCGAGGCCTTTTATCACGAGATGGGCGTCGAACTCGCCGTCGACGACGAACTCATCGACCACGCGGGGTACGAACTTTCCTTCCTCGCTGAGCTGTGTGAACGTGGCGACCGGGTGGCCCAGCTCGCGTTCATCCGGACGCACGTCGGCGACTGGCTACCGGCGTTTCACGACGCCGCGATGGACGCGGAGCCGCCGGCGTTCTACCGGGGCGTCTTCTCGCTGACCGAATCGCTGCTCGAACTGCACGCCGAAACGCTCGAGGAGGACGATGACTGAGGACGCCGACGTCGGCGCGTTCGTCTGCTCGTGTGCCGAGACCTGTGCGATCGACCTGGAAACGGCCCGCGACCGCATCGACGGTGTCTCGATGGCCGCGAGTTCCGACCTGCTGTGTGCGATAGACACCGTCAGAGACGTCTGCAGCGTCGTCGAGGACCGGGAGCTCGACGACCTGATCCTCACCTGTCCGGCCGCGGCGGGGCAGGACCGACTCGACCGCATCGAGCGGGAGACGGGTGCGACCGTCCACTTCGTCGACCAGCGCGAGGGCGCTGGCTGGGTCCACGACGAGGCGGCAGCGACGGAGAAGACGGTCCGGCTGGTCGAGGCCGCCCGCGCAGGACTCGAGACCGGCACCGATACAGCCTCGATCGGCGGCGATGTCGGCCGGTCGGTCGCCGTCGTCGGCGACGCACAACTGGCCGCCGCTCTGCCCGACGCTGCCGCGGTCACGCTGATCGCCGACGGCGAAGAGTTCGCCGACGTCGGCACCGACCTCGCGGACGTTCGCGTCGAACGCGGGCGGGTGGTCGACGTCTCCGGTTCGCTCGGAGACATCGAGGTCACCCTCGAAGCACGGGTTACCGAGGAGTGTATCGACTGCATGGACTGCGTTCGCGTCGGTCCCGACGATGCGGTCACGCGGACGCCAGTCGACATCGATCCCGACGCCCCGGACGGCGAGTGGACCGACGTCTGCCCGACCGACGTGATCGATCTCGAGGGCGTCCGGCGGACCATCTCGTTCGATCAGGTCGTCCATCCGGGTGGCGAGGACGACGCCCCCGGCGGAACCACCGGCTATCACACCGACGCCGATCTCGGGACGATCGCCGCGGTCAGCGACCTGCTCGCGCCCGACCGCCCCTCGTTCCTCGACCTCGAGATGGACGTCTGTGCCTCGGGCGACTCCGGACAGGAAGGGTGTCGGTCCTGTTACGACGCCTGTCCCCACGACGCGGTGTCGAAGCCAGCACCGGACGAGGTGAGCTTCGATCTCGCGGCCTGCCAGAACTGTGGCGCCTGTACGAGTTCCTGTCCGACCGGTGCGGTCGAACTCGTAGAGCGCTCCAACGAACGACTCGCCCGCGAGGTCGAGGCGCTCGTCGACGAGGAACCCGGCGGCGGGCTGCTCGACTGGTCGTCCGAGACCGCCATCGACCCACAGGTCGTCACGTTCGTCTGCTCCGAGCGAGCCGAAGCGGCGCTGACCCGGTACGGCCAGCTCGCCGCGAGCGGCCGGGAAGAGATATCCTATCCGCCGATCCTCCCCGTTCGCGTCAACTGCACCGACACGGTCGGCCAGGCGCACGTCCTCCACGCGCTCGCAGCGGGTGCCGACGGCGTGACGATCGTCGGCTGTGGCGGCGACTGCGCCCACTCCGGGCCGGATCCGAAAGCCGACCTGGTCGACCGACTGAACCTCGCGACGACCGATCTCGGACTGGGCGAACGCGTCCGGTTCCTGGCGCCCGAGCCAGCGGCACCCAGCGAGTTCGCTTACTCGCTGTCGGCGTTCGTCGAGGAACTCACGGAGACCCCAATTCCGCCGGGCGAACACGAGGCGTCGAGTACGGCTGTCACTGACGAGGACGACCTGCCCGCCTTCGGCAACCGGGCCTGGACGCTGGAGAGCCTCCGTGCGATCCTCGAGCACGTCGATCCCGACCGGGAGACGATCCGCGGCCTGGAGAACTTCGGGACGATGTCGGTGAGCGAGGGCTGTGGCCTCACGCCGACCTGCACAAATCTGTGTCCGACTGACGCCATCCGGCGAGACGATCGAGCGGGAACGCTCGAGTTCAGCCACGAGCGATGTGTCGACTGTGGGCTCTGTGAAACCGGCTGCCCGGAGAGCGCGATCACGATGGAGACCGGACTCGATCTGGGACTGCTGCCGGAGGAAAACGACGGCGACGCCTGGACGACCGTCCACGAGGAAGCGCCGTTCGAGTGTCGCAAGTGTGGATCGGTCGTCGCCAGCGTCTCGACGGTAGAGAATCTGAAAGCACAGCTTCCAGACGGCCAGATGGACGGCGTCGACGGCCACATGGCGGAGTACTGCAGCGACTGCAAAGGCGAGCTGGCCTTTAAACTATGATCACGACCGACTCGAAGACCGAGCGAGCGACGGCGAACCGACCACCCCGAACGGACCGACCATCGCGGACGGACCGACTATCGCAGACGGACCGACCACCCCGAACGGACCGACCATCACGACCGAACCGGTTACCGACCGACACCTGTCGGACGGCCGACCACCAGGAGGCGAGAGAGCGATGACCGCCAGCGAATCGAGAGTCCGCGACCGATTACGACGGGTCGACGATCCGGCGCTCGGCATCGACATCGTCTCGCTGGGACTGGTCACCGACGTCCGCATCGAAGACGGCGTCGCGGAGATTACGCTCGCGTTCAACGCCCCCTACGCGGCCGACGAGATGGAGATGGGCGACCGAATCCGCGACGTCATCTCCGACCTCGGCCTCGAAACCAGGCTGTCGGTGACCGTACCCAAGCGCGATCCCGGCAATCCGATCCCCGGGGTTCGAAACGTGATCGCCGTCTCCTCGGGCAAAGGGGGCGTCGGGAAGACGACCGTCGCGACGAACCTCGCGGCCGGGCTCGCCGACCAGGGGGCACGCGTCGGCTTGCTCGACGGCGACATCTACGGTCCGAACGCGCCGAAGATGATCGGCGTCGACGGCGAGCCGGGGATGAGAGACGACGGGACGTTCGTGCCGCCAGAGGCCTACGGCGTGAAACTCATCAGCATGGTGTTTCTCACCCGGGAGGACCACGATCCGGCGGTGTTGCGAGGGCCGATGATCGACAAGATCCTCATCCAGTTCATCGAGGAGGTCGAGTGGGGGCGGCTCGATTACCTCGTGGTGGACCTTCCGCCAGGAACCGGCGACGCACAGCTCACCTTGCTCCAGACCGTGCCGGTGACCGGTTCGGTGATCGTGACGACGCCGGAGGAGGTCGCACTCGACGACGTCCGAAAGGGTATCGAAATGTTCCGCAACCACGACACCCCCATACTCGGGATCGTCGAAAACATGAGCGGGTACCACTGTCCCGACTGCGGGGGCGAGCACGCGCTGTTCGGCAGCGGCGGCGGCCGCGAGGTCGCCGAGGCGTACGACGTGGGGCTACTCGAAGAGATTCCGATGGATCCCGAGATCCGGACCCGGAGCGACGACGGTGCGCCGGTCGTGCTCTGGGACACCGCGGCGTCCAGGGCGTTCGGAGAGATCGCTGAGACCGTCGCGAACCGGGTCGGGGCAGTCAACAGAGCGGCCGTCGCCGGCGTCGATCCGGACGATCCACAGTGCGAAGCGCTCGCGACCCCGGCAACCTACGGCGGGCTCGAGGAGCCGGAGGGATCGGAGGCGGACGACGCCCGCACCGACGAGGCGGCCGGGGACAGTCCGGGGGCGGCCGGGCACGCCGCGGGGGCGGACGACACACCGGTCGAAGCGGACGGGACGGACGCGGAGAGCGACGACGGGCACGCGTCACCTGGAGCGGGCGCGGGGTCCGACGCCGATTCGGAGCCCGACGAGTCGGACGAGACGGACGACTCCTACGGTGGATTGGACATCTCCGACCGTGGATGAGCGCGACGGTGGTCGAGCTATCGGAGCCGAGTCCGGCTGCGTAGGTTCGGCGGGTTCCGATCGGGCTCACGGTTTCCGAACCCGCCCGCGCTGCACCCACGATCAGTGCGCGGGCGGGATGGCTC
>SKSS01000112.1 GCA_007122875.1 Salinarchaeum sp.
CGGCCCGTGGCGACGAGTGCGACGAGGGGTGTGGTCGTCACCTCGAACCAGGCGAGATCGAGGACCCACGGTCGACGATCACCGGAAACCCAGCCGAGTATCGGGAACGGGCCCACAAGTTCTTCCGCGTCTCGGCGTTCGAAGACTACCTCTCGGCGTTCCTCGACGACCTCGAAGGGACTTCGAACGCGCGCAATCAACCCCGACAGTGGATTGAGGACGGTCTTCAAGACTGGTGTATCACCCGCGACCTCGACTGGGGGATCGACTACCCCGGCGAGGAGGATCTGGTACTGTACGTCTGGGTCGACGCCCCGATCGAGTACATCGCGTCGACGAAACAGTATTCCGAACGGGTCGGAGCGGACGAGTACGACTGGGAGGCGGTCTGGAAGGACGACGGCGAGATCGTCCACGTGATCGGGCGGGACATCATCCAGCACCACACGATTTTCTGGCCGGCGATGCTCGAAGCCGCCGGGTACAGCGCACCGCGAGCCGTCTGTGCGACCGGCTTCATCACGATCGACGGGAAGGGCCTGTCGACATCACGAAACCGCGCAATCTGGGCGCGTGAGTACCTCGACGAGGGGCTTCACCCCGACTTACTCCGGTACTATCTCGTCACCAACGGCGGCTTCCAGCAGGACGTCGACTTCTCCTGGGAGAAGTTCCAGGATCGGGTGAACAACGAACTCGTCGCCACCGTCGGGAACTTCCTCTATCGGGGGCTGCTGTTCGCCCACCGCAACTACGGCGGTACGCCCGACGGCGACTGCTCTCCGGAGGTCGAAGACCGAATCGAGACCGCTATCGCCGACTTCGGCAAGGCCGTCAACGATTACGCCGTCCGGGAAGTCGGAAACACGGCCGTCGAACTCGCCCGGTTCGGCAACGAGTACATCCAGCGAAACGAGCCCTGGAAGCTCGACGAGGAGGAGGCCGCACCGATCATCTACGACTGTGTCCAGCTCGCGAAGGCGATCACCGTGTTGTTCGCGCCGGTCGTCCCCGGCAAGGCACAGGAGTTCTGGGAGGGTCTCGGCGAGGACGGGAGCGTCCACGATGTCGGGGTAGAGGCCGCCCTCGACGCCCCGGCGAAGACGTTCGACGAACCCGACGAGCCGTTCGAGCAGCTTCCGGACGAGCGGGTCGAGGAACTGAACGCGAAGCTTCAAGACGCCATCGAGGCGGCCGAATCCGAAGCGGACAAGGGTGACGACGGCGACCGGACGGGTGAGACCGACATGGACGATACAGATTCCGACGTGGATATCGAACCGCTCGCGGACGGCCGGATCAGCTTCGACGAGTTCCAGGATCTCGACGTTCGCGTCGGGGAGATCCTCGAGGCCGAGGGCATCGACGGTGCCGACAAGCTCGCCCGACTGGAGGTCGATATCGGCGTCGAGACCCGGCAGGTCGTCGCCGGAATCAAGCAGCTTCACGACCTCGACGACCTGCCCGGGAAGAAGGTAGTCGTGCTGGCGAACTTGGAGAAAGCGGAGCTATTCGGCGTCGAGTCGAACGGAATGGTGCTGGCCGCAGGCGAGCAGGCGGACCTGCTCACCACCCACGGCGACGCCGAGCCGGGCGAGAAAGTTCGCTAACGCAGGCTCCAGTGTCGTATTCGATCAATTTTTGGCGCTGTCCCGGGGGCTGGAGCGGAGCCGCGGGGACTATGCGGACTGTGGGCCCGCTGCCCGAGGGCGTCCGGGCGTACTGGTTCCGTCTTCGCGTATACCTGGTCGGGTCCGGTCACTCACAGCCGATCGATTCGGCGACCTCGATAAGCGTCTCGGTGTCCTGATTGCCGACGACCATGTAGTGGAGACCGTCACACTCCCAGACGATCGTCGTCTCGAAGTCGGTTTCCGAGATCGTTCCCTCGACATCCCCGATCTCGACGGTCTCGCCGGGTATCTCCGTTTCCGGCACTTCCTGTTCGATCACTACCTCGATCAGATCCCGATCGATGCCGGTGCTGTCGGCGTCGTCTTCGTGGACGTAGGACAGCCACACCATCCCGTCGCCGTCCTCGCCGATCACCCTCGCATCGTCGAACTGATACTCGTCCGGAATGGTCGGTTCGGGAACGTCGAACGGGGCGTGTTCATCGGCTTCCTCGACGCTGTCGAGACCGACGTTGCCGAGTGGATCATCCACCTCGGCATCTTCGGGCGGGGAGAACCTGTCGTCGTCGATGTCGGCGTCGAACTCGATCTCCTCGAAGAAGATGGTCTCCGTCTTCTCCTCGCTGTCGGTTTCCATCTGGAACTGTATCTGTATCGGATACCAGTGTTCGTCGTCGATCCAGAGACGGACCCCGTCTGCCGCCACTCCTGCCCCGTCGTCGGATTCGTTCGGGACGAGCGAGAGGGCGTGAACGTCGCGGTCCGCGACGGAATCGGTGCCGTCGTATTCGACCTCGGCGTCCGCGGCCAGTTCACTCAGCCACCACAGCTCCGCGTTCATCGATGTCCCGTCGTCGATCGGGTCGTCGAAGTCGACCTCGTGGACGGTGTTCTCTTCGGCGTCGTAGGACCACAGTGTGGTACCGTTGACACCGATGATATCTCCCTCGGATTCGACGGGGGTGTCCGGTCCGGTGACCTCAACGACCTCCATTCGGAGGCGGTCGGGGGCCTGCTCGTCGACCTCCAGTGTGGTCCGCTCGACGTCGCCGTCACCGTCGTCGACCTCGATCACCTGCGTGCCGTGAACGGAGTCGGGGGCGTTCGCTCCGTTCAGCATCTTCTGCAGGATTTCCTCGGCCTCGGGCGAGGTGTCGGTCTCGACCGGTGTCGCGGTTTCGGTCGGTGTCGGTGTGCCGTCGGCTCCCGGATCGGTGCCGGAGAGACAGCCAGCCGTGACCAGCACGATCACGATGACGAGAACTGCAATCGAACGCGGGGACCGAGTGAGTTCCATTGAAGAAACGTTCGGTTAGATGTATTTTAATCGTTCGGACTGCGACCGATACTCGACCGTGGATCCTGGATCGGTCATCACGAATCCGAAACCGTGCCTCACCGTCGTCCGCTACGACACGTCTTCGACGAGCGTCGCGAAGTGGTCGGTGTCTACGACCTCCATCGTCTGCATGTCGAAGCCACGACCCTGGAGGGCGAGCGCAAGCTGGAACGCGGCGTCGCGGTCGGCGGCGTCGAAGATCACGATGAA
>SKSS01000109.1 GCA_007122875.1 Salinarchaeum sp.
AGATCGGTCTCCTCGACGTGGGCTTCGTTTAGCGCCTGCATCACCTCGCCGGCACTGGCGCCGAAGGCCGGTCCGAGCACGCTCATGTCGGCGTCCGCGCTGTACGCGAGTTCGTCCCACTGCTCCTCCGGGGCGACCACCTCGACCGAGCGAGCGTTGAGCCGGTCCGAGAGCAGGTCGCGGCGTCGATCGATCGCCGACGCGACGCGCTCGTCACCGGCGGCGACCACGATCCGTCCGACCGGCCAGCGGAGCTTGCGTCCGGCCCGCTGTCGGGCGTTCGCTCCCGCCTCCTCGACCGCTCTAACCAGTTCGACGTCGGACTCGAGCTGCTCGTCGCGGAACCGCTCGTCGGGCTCGGGCCAGGAGCGCGCGTGGACGGTCTCCGGATCCGCATCTCCCGCGAGGGTCCCGTACATCTCCTCGGCGACGAAGGGAGCGAAGGGGGCGAGCAGGACGGTCGCCGTCTCGAGCACCGTATAGAGGGTCGCGTAGGCGGCCAGCTTCTCCGGGCTGTCCTCCTCGGCCCACATCCGCTCTCTGACGACCTGCACGTAGAACCGGGAGACGTCCTCGACGACGAACGCGAGGAGCGCGTCGAGGGCGCGATCCTGGCGGAATTCGTCCCAGTGTTCGGTCATCTCGACGATCGTGGTCTGGAGCCGCGAGAGGATCCATCGATCGACGAGTCGGAGCCCGTCCTCGACGGATTCCGAGCCCGTCCCGTCGGTGTCGGAAATCGTTCCATCGGAGTCGAGGGTCGTTCCATCGGATTCGAGGGTCGTCTCGTCGGGATCGAACCCGTCGAGGCGCATGTACGGCAGTGGGAAGCGAAAGACGTTCCACCAGATATTGAGCTTCCGTTCCATCGTCGCCATCTCCTCCCAGGAGAACCTGAGGTCCTCTCCCTGCGGGTTCGCCCCGAGCAGGAACAGCCGCATGGGGTCGCGGCCGTTCTCCTCGATCGCCTCGGCGGGCGCGACGACGTTCCCGACCGACTTCGACATCTTCCTTCCCTCCTCGTCGTTGACGAACCCGTACATCAGGACGGTCTCGTACGGAACTCGTCCGAGCGCGGCCGTCCCCATCCCGAGCTGGGACCAGAACCACCCGCGGGTCTGATCGTGCGCCTCGATGATGAGGTCGGCCGGCCAGAGCTCCTCGAACGCCTCCGTCTCCTGGGGGTAATCGAGGGTGCCCCAGGACGCCACCGAGGAGTCGAGCCAGACGTCGAAGACGTCCGGCACCCGGCGGTAGGTCGTCCCGTCTTCGGTGATCGTCAGCTCGTCGACGGTCGGGCGGTGGAGGTCGACGGTCTCGGGGTCGACGTCCTGGTCGACGCGCTCGGCGAGCTCCTCTCGAGTGCCGATCACGATCATGTCGCTGTCCAGCCCACTTTCCCCGTTCTCGCTTCCTTCTTTTCCGTTCCCGTTTTCTTCTTCCCCGTTCTCGCTTCCCTCGGGCACCCAGATCGGCAGCGGGATGCCCCAGTAGCGCTGTCTGGAGACGTTCCAGTCCGGCGAGTTCTCGACGAAGTCGTAGAAGCGGTTGTCCCGTGCCCAGTCGGGGTACCACTCGCTCTCTTCGATGTTCGCCAGCAGCTCGTCCTTGATGTCCGTGACCGTGATGAACCACTGGTCGGTCACGATCTGGATGATACCGGTGTCACACCGCCAGCAGTGCCCGTAGGAGTGGGTGATCGTCCCCGAGGAGAGGAGCAGCCCCTTCTCCGCCAGGTCCGCCGTGATCGTCTCGTCGGCGTCCTTGACGAACTCGCCCGCGTACTTCCCGGCGGAGGGGCGATAGGTGCCGTCCTCGTCGACGGGACAGAAGACGTCCAGTCCGAGCTCGGTCCCCCGGTGGAAGTCCTCCTCACCGTGACCGGGCGCGGAGTGGACCAGCCCCGTGCGATCGGCCTCGACGTAGTCGGCGGTGTAGACCTCCAGGGCACCCTCGCCGTCCGGGTGCTCGGGCACCTCCTCGGCGAGCGGGTGTTCGTAGGCCCAGCCGACCATCTCCTCGCCGGTGACCTCCTCGACTACCTCGTAGTCGTCGTAGCGTCCCTCGCGCAGGACCTCCTCGACGCAGGGTTCGGCGATCCAGAGGACTTCTTCCTCACCCGTTCCGTCGCTCGTTCGTGCGCTCACACCCTGGTACGTCAGCTCCTCGCTCACCGCGACGAACGTGTTTCCGGGCAGCGTCCACGGGGTCGTCGTCCAGATCACGAGCGATCCTTCCCGTTGGGTGAGCGGGAGTGTCACGTAGATCGAGGGGTCCTCGACGTTCTCGTACTCGACCTCGTTGTTCGCGATCGCGGTCTCACAGCGGGGACACTGGCTGATCGAGCGCTTTCCCTGCTCGACGAGACCGCGTTCGTGGGCCTTCGCGAAGCCCCACCACGCCGCCTCCATGTACTCGGGCGTGATCGTCTTGTACGGGTTCTCCCAGTCCATCCAGACGCCGACGTCGATGAAGTCCTCCTGGAGGCCGTCGAGTTGATCGAGGGAGAACTCGCGACACGCCTCGATGAAGTTCTCCATCCCGAACTCCTCGATGTCCTTTTTGTTTTCGAAGCCGAGTCGTTCCTCGACCTGGGTTTCGATCGGTAACCCGTGCATGTCGTAGCCCGGTCGGTCGGTGACGTCCCAGCCGCTCATTCGGAGGTAGCGGATGTAGGCGTCTTTCAGGACCTTGTTCCACGTGGTTCCCATGTGAGCCGCGCCGGTGGTATAGGGCGGTCCGTCCACGAAGAAGAACGGTTCGTCGTCCGCTCGCGCCTCCTTCGCGCGCTCGTACGCGTCGACTTCCTCCCAGTACGAGAATACCCGCTCCTCGACGCCCGCGGGGTCGTACTGGTCGTCGACCGGATCGAATCTGCTCATACGTCTCTCATTCCGTTCGTCGGTTAAAGGAGAATCGGTTGGGATGGGTGGCCGGAGCGGGAGAGTCCCGTGCCAGCGAGTTTCGACCGTCAGCTGGGAGGGGATTCCGGGCCGATCGAGTCGACGGTGGAAGAATACGAGTTCACTCGGAGATGACGGGGTGAGGGGAGTCGACGGGACGGGGGGAGTCGACGGGGCCCGATCGACGCGGTCATCGTCAGTCCGCTGAATCGGCCTCGCACGGCCAGGTCAGGTACTCGAAGTGGAGCGTCGCAGCACCCAGATAGAAGTCGAGGTAGA
>SKSS01000087.1 GCA_007122875.1 Salinarchaeum sp.
ACTTCCTGCGCGAGGTCGGGATTCCGACCGTCGTCGCGGTCAACAAGATGGACAAGGTCGACGACCGGGACGAACGGTTAGACGAACTCTGTGACCGCCTGGGACTGCTTCCGCCGTGGCAACAGTGGCCCGAAACGATCGCCCCGATCACCGCGAAGAAGGGGACGATCGGGCCGCTGAACGACGCTGTTCGACACCACCTCCGGGAAGCGAAGCGGGAGGATCTGTTTCAGTTCTTCTGAGTCGAGCGAATCGTGTCGTATCGTGAGCACCACGTTTCCAGCATTTTGGAAAATAACCCTCGAATTTGGAGAGACCCCCGTCCACATTCCAATATACGGGAATTTTTATTGGATGCCGGCCCTAATGGGTGACTATGGAGGTAGATGTCGCGGATGGTCGGATCTACGTTCCGAAGGAACTCCGCGAGAAGTTCGGTGATCGGTTCGAACTCGTCGATCGTGGCGATCGACTTGTGTTGATTCCGATCGCCGACGATCCGCTCGCGGCTCTTCGAGAAGAGTTCGCCGAGGTGGACGCGAGCGTAGATGAACTTCGAGATCGGGCACGCGAGAGCGCGCTGGACGGGGCCGGATCCTGATGTACGTGGAGACCGACTTTCTACTTGCCCTCATCAAATCGAACGACTGGCTCGGTGATGCCGCTGAAACGGTGTACCGGGAGCATTCGGACCGACTCTGGACATCCCCGCATACCCTCACGGAACTGATGCTCGTCGCCTATCGCGAAGAGAGAAACGTCGAACGGGTCGTCGCCAACGCCGCACAGTTGGTCGAGGTTCGCGGCGACGCCGATCGTATCTTCGCAGCGGCGAGTCACGTCGAGGAAAACGGCCTCACGCCGTTCGATGCGCTCCACCTCGTTGCGTCCAACGACGATCCGATCGTTACGAGCGACGAATCGTACGACGGATTGAGTGATCGGATCGCACCCGAAGATGTGACGAGCGAGGAGTAATCACTCCGTCAGCCCCGCCACGTCCGGGACGATCCCGTGACCTGGACCCTCGGGCTCGATCACGGGTCCATGGTTCACGTCGGCGACATCCTCCGCGAGCAGCAGGTTGCCGTCCAGATCGACGTACGAGAACGCCCCCGTTCCTGACACCACGTGCGCCGCGGCGTGGATGCCGATCGCGCTTTCGAGCATACAGCCGACCATCAGTTCGAGGTCGGCCGCTTCGGCAATCGCCACGATGTCACGCGAGCCGAGCAGGCCCGACTTCCCGAGTTTGAGGTTGATCACGTCGGCGGCCTCCTCGCGGACGACCCTGATCGCGTCCTCGGGAGTGAACACCGTCTCGTCGGCGGCGACGGGAACCGAGACAGCCTCGCGGACCTGGCGCAATCCGACCACGTCGGCTGCAGGAACCGGCTGTTCGATCAATGCCAGGTCGATCCCGCGGTCGTCACAGGCGTCCGCGAACGAGACGGTCTCCTTCGGCGTCCACCCTTGATTCGCGTCCACTTTGAGTTCGGCTCCCGGCGCGCCCTCGTGGACGGCCGCCACGCGCTCTACGTCCTCGACGACGGTCGATCCGGTCTTGATCTTGAGGTGTTCGAAGCCATCCTCGTCGGCAGCACGGGCCCTCTTTCGAGCCACGTCCGCGTCGACGATCGGAACGGTGAGATCGGTGGTGACCGGTCCGGGATCGCTCCCGAACAACGCGGAGAGCGGGAGATCACGGGAACGGCAGTACGCGTCGAGGAGCGCCGTCTCGACCGCGAGTAACGCGGAGGTCGTCCCGGGAAACGTCGATCGTACGTCCTGTACGCGAGCCCGATAGTCGGTGAGATCCTCCCCGACGAGGAGATCGGTGGCCGCGCGAGCCGTCTCGACGGCCGCATCACGGGTTTCGCCGGTCACGGGAGCGATCGGCGATCCCTCGCCGTAGCCGATCGTCCCGTCCTCGGTCTCGACCGCCACGACCACGTTCTCAGCGGCGGTCTGGACGCCGAGCGAGATCTCGAACGGTTCCGAGAGCGGCAGATCGAGCGGAGCGACCCGCACGTCCGCGATGTTCATAGTGCCTCCCGAACGGCCGCGAGCAGGTCAGCCGGCCCGTCCTCGTGATAGACGTTCGCTGCGGGAAGTCCGTACGCCGCTTCGGCCTCGTCGGGATCGCCCCACGTCGAAATCGCGGCCACGGTGGCGTCCGAGAGGTGTTCGATCGCCTCCCGATCGCGTTCGACGCCGTCGACGGGCCACTGTTCGAAGTGCGTCCGCGTCTCGCGGTCGGGATCGTCGGTGAGGATCACGGCGTCCGGCCACGCACCGTGGAGCAACGAGAGCGTCACGCCGGAGTACGCGCGGTGAGTCAGACTGGCCTGTCCCTCCACGAAGACGATGTCGTGATCAGCAGCGACGGCCGTCACCATGTCCTCGACGACGCCCGCCGTGAAGTCGGCGGGAACCCGGTCGATCACGACGCCTCGGTGGGCTCCGACCATGAGACCGGTCTGCCCCGTCGCGACCCACCCAGCATCGAGGCCAGCCTCGCGGGCCGCACGGTAGCACTCGAACGTGGTCGTCCGCTTTCCGACCGCGCAGTCGGTTCCCATCGTGAGTACCACGTCGGCGTCGGCGTCGTCGACCGATCCGTCCCCGACGCGGAGGTCGTCCTCACCCGGTGGCTTCCGCACGTCGAAGAGCCGGACGCCCGCCTCTTCCGCGAGTTCGCGCCACTCGGCGTCGTCGCCGAGGAAGACGTGCAGTCCCGAGACCACGTCACAACCGGCTCGCATCGCCTCCCGAATGTCGGCCACCCACGGTTCCGGAAGCGCGCCACCGGCGGGCGCGACGCCGATCACGAGCGCCTCCGCCTCCGGTGCGCGGTCGAGCGCTTCGGTCATCGTGTCCACGACGGGGATCGGTTCCACGTCCGGTCGGTCGAGAACCGACGCTGCAGTCTCGCCCGCCCGATCCGAGTCGACGACGACGCGGGCGTCGAACAACTCGCTGTGCATTACGACGCCGTTGGCGGTCTTCCCCCCGGTTCGGCCGAACTCGCCTTCCGCGAGGACGATTGCGGGTGTTGGCGGATCGAACGCTCCTCTGAGGTCCATGTCGACAGTCTTAGAACGCGGGGCAAAAAGCGCTCCCCTCGTATCGACGGCCGGCTCCGGGGATCGCTCACTCCGTTGTCGGGGTGATCTCCTCGAACTCGTCGTCGACGAGCGTGAAGCCAGCCTCCGTGAGCGTCTCAACGATCACGGTCCGATGCTCGGACGGAATCGCCCCCCTCGGTGTGACCGTCCCAGCGTCGTCGTCTCGAATCGTACATTCCGTACTGACAACGGCGAGATCACCGTGGTCGTCCTCGGTCAACACTTCGACGACGACCTCGCCGGGAAACTGGTGGAGCGTTGTGGTGGGCATCGGCGTCTATGCGCGAATGGTGACACGGAGTAACATAGCGTTAGTTGCCACGTGATAATCGGGTAATCGATCCGCATGTGATCGGCAGTCACCGGAACGGAGGTGACACAAAACCGGACGGAGAGTGTTGGAACTCCCGCCGATCGGTGTGACTCGCTGTGACGATCAAATCGTATCCAGCACGCCGAGGACGCGTTCTTCGTCCTCCCTGGATGGCCCGAGGTCGCGGCCGTCACGATCGCTGTCGACGGACTCCGCGACCGTCCGCTCCATCGCCTCGTCGAGCGGCGTCGACTCCCATCCCAGCGCGGCCAGTTTCGCCGTCGAGAGGACGTGCGGCGGGTTCCGATACAGCGGGAAGTCCGAACACATGAGGTCGACCATTCCGAGTTCGCGATTCCCGGCGTGAACGGTCTCCACGTCCGTATCCAGCGCGTCGGCGATCAGCTCTACCATCCCGTCGAGGTGGACCAGCCGACGATCCGCGACGTTGTACGCCTCACCTGGCTCGCCGCGCTCGGCGACGATCCGCAGCGCGCGGGCCACGTCCTCGACGTACGCCCGGTGCCAGAGGTTCGTCCCGTCGCCGGGAACGAGAATCCGGTCGTGGGAGGCGATCCGATCGATCCAGTAGTCCAGTCGCTCAGTGTAGTCGTGCGGGCCGTAGATCACGCACGGCCGAACCGCCATCGCGTTCACGCCGTTCTCGGCGGCTTCGAAGACCGCTCGATCCCCTTCGGCCTTCCGTGCGCCGTAGGACGCCGAGTACTCCTCGTCTCCACCGTCGTCGGGATACGGACACAGCGGCGTTTTCCCCTCGCGCTTTGGAACGTGATCTGCGCCGTAGGACGACCCGCTTGAGACGTAGACGTAGGCGTCCACGTCGTCGAAGATCCGGGTGGCGACCCGCACGTCGCGTGGCTCGTACGCCACGCAGTCGATCACCACGTCGGGGTCGACCTCGGTTGCGGCCGCGGCGAGATCGCCGTCGTCGGTCCGGTCGCCCTCGACGTGCGCCACGTCGTCGCCGAACGGGTTCTCGTTGTTTCCGCGGGTGAAGATCGTCACGTCGTCGCCAGCGTCGAGCAGTTCCTCGACGGTGTGTCGGCCGACGAAACGAGTGCCGCCGAGCACGAGCGCGTGAGCCATGAGCGGGCTACCCGGCGCGGTGGGAAAACGGTGGCGAAGGCGGCGGGGCGGGGTGCGGTTCTAGTACGATCGGGAGAGGGACGCTCAGTACGATCGGGAGAGGGACGCTCAGTACGATCGGGAGAGGGACGCTCAGTACGATCGGGAGAGGGACGCTCAGTACGATCGGGCGAAGTACGCCGTCTCCTCGGCGTCGTCCTCACAGATCGCACACTCGTCACCGATGGCGTCTTCGTCCTCGTCGAACGGCACCATCACGATCTCGGCGGCGATCTCGTCCTTGATGACGGTCTCGCACGCCTCGTCACCGCACCACGGCGTCTTCACGTAGCCGCCGTACCGGCCGATCGTCCCCAGAATCTCCGAGGGTTCGTACGCCTCCCGGACGTTCTCTTCGAGGTTCTCCTCGGCGGTTTCGTACAGTTTGTCGGAGATCCGATCGAGCGCTGTCTCGACGGCGTCGACGAGATCGTCGCGGTCGGCCTCGTGACGCTCGCCATCCGGGCGGTCGACCAGCGTCACCTCCTCGTCTTCGACCTCGTACGAGCCGACCTCGATCCGGAGGGGAACGCCGTTGAGTTCGTGTTCGTTGAACTTGAAGCCGGGATTGCGTTCGTCACGGTCGTCGAGGTCGACGCGGACGCCGGCCTCGTCGAGGTCGTCCCGAATCCCCTCGGTGTATTCGAGTACCTCCTCGCGGGTGTCTTCGTCCCAGATCGGGACGATCACGACCTGCGTCGGGGCGATCGTTGGCGGCAGCACGAGACCCTGATCGTCGCTGTGAGTCATGATCAGCGCACCGAGCGCCCGCCAGGAGAGTCCCCACGAGGTGGTGTGTGCGACCTGTTCCTCCTCGGATTCGTCGACGTAGGTGATGTCGAACGCTTCCGCGAAGCTGGTTCCGAGGTAGTGACTGGTCGCCCCCTGGACGGACTTCCCGTCGGGCATCAGCGCCTCGACGGTCGTCGTCGTGTCCGCGCCGGGGAACTTGTCGTGCTCGGGTTTTCGCCCTCGAAGGACGGGGATCGCCAGGACATCCTCGTAGAGACGCTGGTACTGATCGAGGCGCGTCGTCGTCTCCTCCCAGGCCTCCTCCTCGCTCTCGTGAGCGGTGTGGCCCTCCTGCCAGCAGAACTCCTTGGTGCGGAAGAACGGTTTTGTCTCGGTCGCCTCCCAGCGGACGACCGAACACCACTGGTTGAGCCGGAGGGGCAGATCGCGGTGGCTCCGGGTCCACTGGCTCATGAACGGAGCGATGATGCTCTCGCTCGTGGGGCGGACCGCGAGTCGCTCTTCGAGTTCGTTGTGGCCGCCGTGGGTCACCCACGCCACCTCGGGATCGAACCCCTCGACGATGTCCTTTTCGCGCTCTAAATAGCTCTCGGGGATGAACATCGGGAAGTAGGCGTTCGTGACCCCGGTCTCTTTGAACCAGCCGTCGAGGTGGTCTTGCATCGCCTCCCAGAGCGCCCACCCGCGGGGTCGGGTGACAATGAAGCCGCCCATCGGAGCGTAGTCCGCGATTTCGGCCTTCTGTACGACCTCGGCGTACCACTCTCCGGGGCTGTGTTCTTTCGACTCGGTGATGCCGAGCTCCTGTTCGCTCATGGTCGATGGGTTGCGGACGTCAGTATTAAAGGCGGCGTGTTGGCCGGGGGCGGGCGAACGAAGCCGCTCGAACTCGCCGCGAGTCTTATGCACGTCGGCAGCCACGGGTAGGTGGAGAGCATCATCCGTGGGGGATCGAGTGAACGAGACAGCCGACATCGACGCGGTGTTCGAAGCGCTGGCGGACGAGTACGGCAGATACGTCCTCCGGTATCTCACCGAGCACGATACGGTCACGTTCGACGAACTGTGCGACGCCGTGACCGGGTGGAAACACGCCGTCGACGGCGTCGCTGACTGGGACGACCGTCGCCACACCGCGATCCGTCTTCATCACGCGACCCTGCCCAAACTCGACCGGATGGGATTCGTCGTCTACGATGTGGACGAACGGCTCGTCATCTCGCGGGTCGACGACCGTCTGCTCGACGACTCGACACTCGTAGAGCGCTTGCAAACGGCGTACGAGTGAGTTGTGCTGATGGGTGACTCACCGCTTCGACGAGCAATCGAGGACGCGAGAAAGAACGCGGTGACGGTAACTGTCTACGCGGCCGATCGGACGGCCGCCGAGGACGTTCGACGGCTGTTCGGCACGCGAAACACGAAGGTCGAACACCGACGACTCCCGAGCGACGAGCCGTTTCTGGTGGTTCGAAACGAGGCTGGCTTCGTCGGTGCGGTCGCCCTGACGGCCGTCGACCGGGTCGTTTCGCCGTCGCCGCCGACGCTCGGAACGCCCCCCGACGAGGACGTTCGAGCGCTGCTGTCCGTTTTCGCCGACGTGGGGTTCGCCTCCTTCGATCGGCATCAACTCCTCGTCGTCAGCCGGGAGATCGAGAATCTCGCCTGGCGGGTGGGAACCGGTGAGCTTCACACTGGATTCCACGCTGCCGATGCGTTTCGAGCACAGGCCGACGGATACGAACGGATGGCAGTGGAGACGGCCCTCGACCTCCACGTCTACCTCCACGATCCGTGGCGTAATCCGCCGAAAGACGGTCTCACCGTCCACGCCGAACTGGGCGGCGAGATCGGCGAGTTCTGGTTCGTCCTCTACGACGGCGGGGGCGACCGCTCCCGGACGTATGCGCTCGTCGCAGAGGAGCGTGCCCCGAACGAGTTCTACGGCTGCTGGACGTACGACGCCGAGCACGTTGAGTCGCTGATCGAGTACGTTCGAGCGACCGACGGGTAGCGACGCCGTTACTCGACCGAAAACGGACTCCTCGATTCGGTCCAGTTCCAGCCGGGAAGTCGCGTCTGGAACCCCGCAGCGAGCGCAGCGTCGAGATCGTCGACGCCGGCGTGGTCGTCGGGGTCGTCGGGATGGTGGGTGACATCCGCGTAGTGGAACGTCGCCTCGCCGAGCAGCCGGAAGGGTTGTGTGCCCGCGATCATGCCCGCAAGTTCGCGGCCGAGCAGTTCGTCAACCACGAATCCGGGGTAATCGCCCTCGACGTCAAGGTCGCGTAGGAGCGCGATCAGCGTCGCGACGTTCACGGCGCGGTCGCCATCCGCGAAGACGAGATCGACCTCCGTTCGATAGGCTGCCCGAGTGACGTGATCGACCTCAGTTTCGAAGACGGCTCCGAGGTCGTCACGAACGCGGTTGATCAGCGGGACGATTACGTCGGCGCGATTGCGGGTCCACTCGCGCTCGGACGCGACGAACGACGGGGTGACGTGCATGCCCCAACGTCGTGGTGGGGAACGATAACGACCCGCGATTTCGGTGGCGAGACCCTCCGTACCGCCCCGCTTTGCGAAGACTTTTATAACCGTGCTACAATAGCTACTGTCAAGCGGGTTTTCCCCGAACCGTCCCGCGATGGAATCAGGATTCTACACTGGATGGACCGTAGCGCTGCGGGCGGTACGGTCGATTTCAGCGACCTGAATCCCGATGATCGGCCATGTTCGTCAAACGCGCGACTCCGTCGCCCGCCGCTTCGATCCCGAGCGAATCTCGGCAGGATTGCCGTGCTTCTGCTCGGGTGGGGTTCCCGCGTTTGAACTCCCCCAATCGTTCCCGTGACGTACTATGAGCAGAATCGAACGACAGCTCGACGATCTGCGTGCAAAGATTTCCAGTGAATTACCGGCGGACGTGTCGGTCTCCGACGTGAAGTACGAGGGCCCAGAGCTCGTCATCTACACCCGCGATCCGAAGCGCTTCGCCGAGCGGGGCGATCTCGTCCGCAATCTCGCCAGTACCTTCAGAAAACGGATCACGATCCGGCCCGATCCGGACGCCCTCTCGCCACCCGAACAGGCCCGCGATCGGATCGAGTCCGTCATTCCAGACGAGGCGGGCGTCACCGACCTCGACTTTCATATCGACACCGGAGAGGTGGTGATCGAAGCTGAAAAGCCCGGAATGGTGATCGGGCGACACGGATCGACGCTCCGTGAGATCACCCGCGAGGTCGGCTGGACGCCCGAGGTCGTCCGCACCCCTCCGATCGAGTCCTCGACGGTCTCGAACGTCCGTAACTTCCTGAAACAGGAACGCGAGGAGCGGCGCACGATCCTCGAACGGGTCGGCCGACAGATCCACCGCGAGGAGATGTCCAACGACGAGTACGTTCGGATCACCACCCTCGGATGCTGCCGGGAGGTCGGCCGTGCCGCGTTCGTGCTCTCGACACCAGAGACGCGGATTCTGATCGACTGTGGCGACAAACCCGGCGCGGAGGACGAGGTGCCGTACCTCCAGGTTCCCGAGGCGCTCGGTGCGGGACCGCAGAACCTCGACGCGGTCGTCCTCACCCACGCCCACCTCGATCACAGCGCGTTGATTCCGCTGTTGTTCAAGTACGGCTACGACGGCCCGATCTACTGTACCGAACCGACCCGTGACCTGATGGGGCTGCTCACGCTCGATTACCTCGACGTGGCCGCGAAGGAGGGACGGACGCCGCCGTACGAGAGCGAGATGGTCCGGGAGGCGATCAAACACACGATCCCGCTGGAGTACGGCGACGTTACCGACATCGCCCCGGACGTGAAGCTCACGTTTCACAACGCTGGGCACATCCTCGGGTCGGCCATCTCGCACTTCCACGTCGGCGAGGGGCTGTACAACGTCTGTTTCTCCGGGGACATCCACTACAAGGACACCCGGCTGTTCAACGGCGCGGTCAACGACTTCCCGCGGGTCGAGACGCTCGTCCTCGAATCCACGTATGGTGGGCGCAACGACTATCAGACGGATCAGGAGGACTCCGAGCGAAAGCTCAAGGAGGTCATCAAGCGCACGCACGATCAGGGCGGGAAGGTGCTGATCCCGGCGTTCGCGGTCGGACGATCCCAGGAGATCATGCTCGTCTTGGAACAGGCGATGCGAAGCGGCGACATTCCCGAGATGCCGGTTCATCTCGACGGCATGATCTGGGAGGCGACGGCGATCCACACCACCTATCCGGAGTACCTCCGTGACGACCTCCGTGATCGCATCTTCCACGACGACGAGAACCCGTTCCTCGCCGACCAGTTCAACCACATCGATGGCGGAGAGGAGGAGCGCCAGGAGGTCGCCGACGGCGGTCCCTGCATCGTTCTCTCGACGTCCGGGATGGTCGAGGGCGGCCCGATCATGTCGTGGCTTCGCCACGTCGGCGGCGACGAGAAGAGCACGATGGTGTTCGTCGGCTACCAGGCGCAGGGGACGCTCGGGCGGCGTATCCAGAGCGGCTGGGACGAGATTCCGATCAACGACTACGACGCCAGCGGGCGCTCGCGGACGCTCAACCTCGAGATGGACGTCGAGACGGTCGACGGCTTCTCCGGCCACGCCGACCGGCAGGGGCTGATGAACTTCGTGAAGACGATGAACCCACGCCCGGAGAAGGTGCTGTGCGTCCACGGTGACGAGTCATCCACGCAGGACCTCTCGTCTGCGCTGTATCACGAGTTCAATATGCGAACGTTCGCGCCGAAGAATCTGGAGACGTTCCGGTTCGTTTGACGTTCAGGCACGTCGACGAAAACCCGTATCAGGGGTCGATTGTCCCGTTGATTCGTCACTCGGCGTCCGCCGGATCGACGACCGTCCCGCCCACCTCGTCCACGCCGACCCGATCACAGAGATCGTACATCGGACAGGCCTCCGGACCGTCCAGACACGCCGGTTTTCGCGCGCTGCAGTACTCCCGGCCGAACTGGATGCTCGCGGTGTGTCCGAACCCACACTTCTCGGGCGGAACGTCCGCTTCGATCGCCTCCCGAACCCCTTCGTGATCGGCGTCAGGTGGTGCGATCCCGAGTCGGCGGTAAATCCGATGGACGTGCGTATCGACGGGAAACACGCCGCCACGACCGCCCGCGAACAGGAGGACGCAGTCGGCGGTCTTCGGTCCGACGCCCGAAACGCCGAGCAGCGTGTCTCTGACCTCGTCGGGGTCGCCCGTCCGAACGCACTCGTCGAAGGCCGCTTCCGATCCCCACTCGGCCAGCACCCACTCCGCCGCGTGCTGGATGACGGTCGACTTCTGGTTGTACAACCCCGCCGGCTGAATCGTTTCGGCGAGTTCCTCGCGGTCGGCAGCGGCGAGCGCCTCCGCCAGGTCGGTGTCGTCCCCGCCGTATCGCTCAACCAGCGCATCGTGGGCCGGTTGACTCGCCACGTCGCTGGTGTTCTGTGAGAGGATCGTGCGAACGAGACACTCGAAGGCGTCCCGCCCTCCGTACGCTTTCTGCCAGTATAACTCCCCCAATCGATCGACGACGGCCTCCGCGCGGGTGTCCGCCACACCCAGGTCGAACTCCGCCGCGATCCCGCCACCGTCAGGCCCGCCGGAGATGTTCACCTTGGGTTCCGGGTCGTCGCTCATGGACGAGGGGTAGCAACGCAACGGTTCAAAAGTAGCGACTCTCGACTGTTTGACAATCACAACAGTACTACTTCGAACTCTCTGATTTTACCGCTCCTGCGTAAATATATAATCGATTGGGGTGAATTCCCATGGGATTGGATGACTGTCGATCAGCAACGAATCGGCAAGCGCGTTCGCAGAGTAGTCTGTCCACACTGTGGGCGACAGGCGATGATAGTGTTACCAGTTGACGTTGAATTGATGGGGGTTCGAAAGGAAGCACAAGCGGATGTTTCACGTCCGTCAGTGTACGGCTGTGAGGGCTGTAGCGGCAGTTTTTATGTTCGATATCAACCGGGTGTGGGACATTGAACACCACAGCATTGACCCTCCCGTCTGTACTTGATCGACTTACTGGCGCTCTTTTCTCCACGAGTGACATCATACAATGGGATGGACTGGAAACTCTTGCATACATCTTCTTCTCACTGCTACTGGTCACATTGTACTGGAAATTGTATCGGGTCCAGAACCTGCAATCGCGGTCGATGGAACTGCAGAGCAAGGCGATGGTCGCGTCGTTCAAGCCCGCGGTTCGGACTGCGACCGATATCGAAGGTGAAACGATGACCGTTCGATTCCGAAACGATGGCCAGGGAACTGTGAGGAACTGTTCGGTGATCTGTCAACCGTACCGATGTAGGAACGATAGCTATACGCCGTACTGGCACGAGAGCGAAACGAGGCTTGTTCCCATCGAGACCGGTCTTGTTGCCCAACACCAACTTGATGACGATGATGAGCGGGCATACAACTGCGAGATCATCCTTGGTGTCCGCAACAGTGATGGAACCGTTAACACGGGACCGCTTCCCTCAGTAATTGAGCAGTTTGTAAACGACGTTCTTGATTCGGCCGCTCTCTGTGGACTTGATTTCTACATGACGTACGAGAACGACATCGGTCACAAGTTCGTCACGCCGTTGTTGAGTGTTGATGAAATCTCTCTTGACGATGCCGAGACACTGGAGGATGTTGTCGATAGCGGAACAGTTGTTGATCGGCCACTACTTGATCGAACGAGAGCTGCCAACGGGTCCATGGCCAATCATTCGTAGTGAACGGTGAATGTTTTACCGCAATAGGTGCATGTCGCGTCAGAAAACTTTTGATTTTGTACCTGAAGCAGCAATCGTCCACGGCCAACCGTTTTGGAAACACTCCCTCCATCTGGGACAGTAACCATCGTCTCATTTCCACAGTGTGGACAGGGTACCTTGGTTACTCCCACAACGGATCACCGAACGAGTCCATACGGTTAGTTAGTCAGCTTTGTACTTAACCTTACGCAGAGGAATCCGTCTTACGACAATTACGGCGTGGTGCTATGGAAGTCGCAAGGCTAACACCTCGCCCTTCAGGGTGGGGAGGATGTCAATTGGAATCTAATCAATAGTGGTGCGCCCCTCGATAACGCTGTTACGAGACTCCGGTCGAGATCCCCCGCGGCCGCGTCAGCCCCCACCATCACGGTTCGCTCGTCCACGTAGTCGCTGGTGCGAACGACGGCGCTTCGCCCGCTCTCGAATGAGAGGTCGGGATGGCCCCATCCGGTGACGGTGTCCGTTCGTCCCCCTGCCGTGAGTTCGACTTCGATCCGCGTGTCCGGATCGCGACAGGCCTCAGCGAACGCGGGATCGAAGTCCGCGGGCGCACGATCGGCCTCGATGCCGACGATGCAGTCGCCAGCGGGCGTCAGGTAGTCGTCCGTTGTCACCTCGAACGTACTCGCGTGGTCGGCTGTGACGTGCTCGTGACCGCGTGCGTGGACGACTTCCTCCATAGGCAGAAGATGATCGAGCCGTCGACTTAGGGGCGTGGATTCGTGGCGGTCGCGGGGGTCTCCGAACGAGGCGGTGTTCGACGGTCAGACGCGACGTTCCGGATCGGCACGGTCGGCCCGTGCGACGGTGACGGTGACGGTACCACAGTCGCATTCGTATGCGCGATGTTCGATGCCGTCGACGCACATTGCCAGCGTCGGCGAACCGTCGAGGGGTCGATCACATCCGAGCGCCTCACACCGTGGAACGAGGGAATCGGTCATGAGCGTACCGAGGAACGCTACCCCCCTTAAGCCCTGCCAAGCGGGGTGAAAGTGAAACTGCACGACGTGAGAGCGAACGGGGGTGGGAGACGAACCGTCGTCGTCCCGAACGTCGTCGGTGAACGATGCGTCTCCCAATCGGACGTGGATACCATCCACCTTACCGATCGGACGTAAGACCTATTTCGACTGCGTGCGCGCATCCATCAAATGAAGCTGGGCGAGTGGACCGGGGCGGAGATCGAGTCGTCGATCGGACGAACGCCGCCGGAGAGCGTCGATTGGACGCCGGTCGACGTTCCCGGTCGCGTCGAACGGTTCGCGGGAGCTGACGCGGTCGCCTATCGCACGACGTTCTCCGATCAACGGTCGGGGAGCGACGAGCGGGCGATCCTGTTTCTCGAAGGGGCGTACGCGGATCTGACTGTCTACCACAACGGTCGGCGGATCGGCGAGCACGACGCGTACTTCGTCCCCGCACGGTTCGAGATCGAACCGGCCGACGAAAACGAGATCGTCGTCGTCTGTGAGACTCCCGATGATCGGTTCGGCGGCGTGTTCGACACCGATCTCGTCCCCGACTCGGTGGCCGTTCCGGGTATCTGGTGGGACGCCGGCGTCGAGACCCATCCGGCGTCGTTTCTCGCGGACCTCAGCGTGCGACCGCGCCCGGCGGATGCCGTCGTCGAGGTGCGTGCGGTCGTCGACGCCGGCACGTCGGTCGACGATCATCTCACGTTCTCGATCCGTCCGGAGGGGATGCGAGGTGGTGGCGGAACGATGGAGCGGGCGCCCGTCGAGGCTGTCGCAGGCGAGCGCGTAACGGTCGAACACGAACTCGAACTCCGGGAACCGAACGCGTGGTGGCCACGGGGATACGGTCCACAGAGCCGATACGTCATCTCCGCGCGGTTCAACGGCGAGAGTCGATCCGTCGAGACCGGGCTCTCGACGGTCGACTACGACGGCGACGCCATCCGCGTCAACGGACAGGAGGTCAGACTTCGCGGGATGAACGTCCTCCCTGGGGTGGATCCGGAGACGGTCGTGGAGCGAGCGGCCGCCGCGAACGCGAACCTGCTCCGCGTTCACGCCCACGTTCCGCCGAGCGACCTGTACGCGGCCTGTGACGAACACGGGCTGCTCGTCTGGCAGGATCTCCCGCTGACCGGGCCGGGCGGCTACGACATCGGCCGGGCGACCGACCTCGCCGAGCGGCTCGTCGACGGATGCGATCATCACCCGAGCGTCGGGATCTACGGTGTTCACGACGATCCGCGGACCGTCGTTGACGACCCGCTTGGATCGGGACGGGTGGCCCGCTACCGACTCAAGTGGCGAGCCTGGCGGACCGACTACAACGCCAGGCCGGCCGAGCGCGTCGCGGAGGCGTTTCCGAACGGACGGGCCGTCTTCCCGGTCACGGGGCCGATCGGAACCGCCCCGGATGCTGCGACCGTCTACCCGGGGTGGGAGTACGGTGACGCGACCGATGTCGAGTGGCTCCTCAACCGATTCGACCTTCCGTCGGTCGTCGCGGAGTTCGGTGCTGGCGCGCTTGGGAGCGGGGACGACCCCGACGAAGTGACGGCGACCCAGCGCGAACAGGCCGGGACGGTAAAAACCGTCGCCGAAGCACTCAGACGACGGGAGGCTCCCGCGATCGCCATCTACGCGCTTCAGGATCCGGCGGAGGCGGCTGATTCCCGAGCGATCGAGCGGGGTTCTCGTCGGTACGACGCCGGGCTTGGGCTCCTCGCCAGCGATGGCGCGACGAAGGCGGCGTACGGCGCGATCACGGACGCCTATCAACCGGTCGTTCCCGTCCTCGACGGCCCACCCGCTCCCGGTGCCGTTGGAACGACGGTGCTCAACGACTCCGTAGAGGCGATCGACGGAACGCTCATCTGGGAAGCCGGCGACGAAAGTGGCGAGGAGCCGGTGACCGTCGACGCACTCGATCGGGCGAGCGCGGGCTCCGTCACCGTTCCAGCGGACGCAAACGCGGTCGAACTCACGTTGACCGTTGGGGAACACACGGTGACGAACACGTACCATTTGTAGCCGGTCGACGAACGAAGACCACCCGCGACTGGTCAACAGGCACAGACCACCCGCGACTGGTCAACGAACCAACCGTCCGCAACCGATCCTGCCTGTCGCTGTTCCCCATGGTAACTAGTTCCAAGCCCCCGTATACCGGAAAATTTAAACCTGTAGCTCCGGTAGTTGCCCCTACCGAAACGCCTCCGGTGTTCGGTTGAATCGCCCGCAAAGCAGCATGAGACGGAATCCTTGTACCCCGATGGCTGCAACGTCCAACAGCGGCGACTTCGGCCACGCCGGAGCCGGAAAGGAACGGGAGACAGACCACTATGGCTGACACGATCGACGACTCACAGAACGTAGACCTCACCGAGGACGACCTCGAGGAGGGTTCGAAAGGCGACCTCATCAAGCTCGCTGGCCAGCTTCGAGACCGACGAAACGAACTGAACCAGATGGCCTCCGACCGGGCTTCGAGCCGCGACGAACTCAACGCGAAGACCCGCGAGAAGGTCGACGAAGCACAGGAACACCGCGAGAAACGCGACGAGCTCAACGAGCAGGTCCAGGAACACAAAGAGAAGCGAAACGAACTCAACGCCAAGGCCAACGAGCTGTTCGACGAGGTCGAGCGGATGAAGCAAGACCTCGAACTCGGGGAGGGGAAGAATCTCGACGAACTCGAAGACGAGATCGAACAGCTCGAGTTTAAACAGCAGACCGAGGTTCTGAGCTCCGACGACGAGCGCGAGCTCATCGAGAAGATCGAACAGAAGCGCGAGGAGTATCGCGAGCGAAAGCAGAAACTCGAACAGAACGACGACCTCGAAGGGATCAAGGCGAAAGCCCAGGAGGTGCGCTCGAAGGCCAGCCAGCACCACCAGAAGGTGACCGAACTCGCCGACGAGGCCCAGGAACACCACAACCAGATGATCGAGGCCTACCGCGAGGCCGACGAGATTCGTGACGAGGCCGACGACATGCACGACAAGTTCGTCGACGCCCAGGAGGCGGCCGACCGCCACCACGAGGACTTCGTGCGGGTCCAGAAACGATTGCGCGAACTGGACAAGAAAGAAGAACGCCAGCGCAAGGCCCACCGCGAGGAGAAAAAGGAGGCCGCCAAGGAGGAGGCCGAGGAGATCTACCAGAAGTTCAAAGAGGGCGAGACCCTCGACACCGAAGACCTGATGAAGCTCCAGAAGACGGGGCTGCTCTGACACCATAGCTTCGACCGCGAACTGGTTCTTCGACGCCGATTTCTCGACCCGCTGGTGAACTGCAGCGAGGCGCGCCAATTCTCTCGACGACAGCGAAGCGCTTACGCCGCCGGAACGACAGCAACGACCATGCACGTTCATCGACCGCCGGGGTGGCAGCGACCGTGACCCCCCGTACGGAGGCGTTCGCCCGGACCGCCATCGGACTCGTTGGAGCGGCCGTCGCCGCCGTCGTTGCGTACCTGCTGTTCGTCCACCTTCCGACCACGTTCACGGAGCTACTGGGGATTCTGCTCGTCCTCACGGGAACCGCACTGGGCGCGAAGATCGCGGGTGGGATCGCCACGTCGATCCTGTCGCCGTACAACGTCGCGGAGGTGGCCGTCGAGGGACCGATCACCCGCGATGGGCGCGGACCGTTTCCGAGCAGTCCCTCCGCAACGCCGGCGGACGACATCGTCGAGCAGATCGAACGGGCCGACGAGGACGGGAGCGTGAAGGCGTTGGTGCTCCGGCTGAACACGCCGGGCGGTCAGATCGTCCCGAGCGACGACATCAGAACCGCAGCCGCGTCGTTCGATGGGCCGACGATCGCCTACGCCACCGACGTCTGCGCGAGTGGCGGGTACTGGATAGCGAGCGGCTGTGACGAACTGTGGGCACACGAGGCCAGTCTCGTCGGGAGTATCGGGGTCATCGGCTCGCGCGTGAACGCGAGCGATCTCGCCGACCGGCTTGGACTCTCCTACGAGCAGCTAACCGCTGGGGAGTACAAGGACGCGGGGACACCCCTCAAGGAGTTCGAGGAGAAGGACCGGGCGTACCTCCAGGGATTGATCGACGAGTACTACGATCACTTCGTTGAACGGGTGGCGGAGGGCCGGGATCTCGACGCGGACACGGTTCGAGAGACCGAAGCACGGGTGTACGTCGGCACTGACGCGTACGACCGCGGACTCGTCGACGAGATCGGCACGCACCAGGCGGTCGAAGAGGCGATTCGTGAGCGGATCGGCGAGGAGGTCATCATCGAGGAGTTCGAGCCGAAGCGTGGCGTCATGGGACGATTCAGTACGGGTGCGGCTCGAATCGCCCACGCCGTCGGCGCGGGCGCGGCGAGTGTCCTGGTCGATCGGGATCGGTTCGACCTTCGACTGTAGGGAGAATTTTATAGTTCCGCGGGTTAGCCTTTCCATACCGTGAGTACGCTCGTCGTCTGTGTCGACCGGACGGACGATGTCGGTCGGAAAACCGGCATCGAGACGCCGGTCGTTGGGTGGGAGGCAGTTCACTCGCTGGTCACCGAGATGGGGCTCTCGGACCCGGAGGACTCCGCAGTCAACAGTCTGCTCGAAGCGCTCAGGATCGCGCGCGACCTTCGGGACACCGACGAGCAAGCGATCGTGGCGGTCGTCTCCGGAGCCAGCGACTCGGTGGTCGGTGCGGACCGGGCGGTCGCCACCCAGCTCGACGAGCTAATCGACCACCACGATCCCGATTCGGCGGTCGTCGTCATCGACAGCGCCCAGGACGAACGGCTCGTTCCGATCGTCGAGAGCCGCCTGCCGGTCGACGCCGTCGATCGAGTGGTCGTCCGACAGGCCCACAACCTCGAATCGACGTACTACCTGCTGAAACAGTTTCTCGCGGACGAGGAGCTCAGACAGACCGTACTGGTCCCGATCGGAATCACGCTGTTGGTGTTTCCGCTGTTGCAGGCGATCGCTGGCTTCGGCGCGGCGATGGCGACGATCGCAGCCGTCATCGGTGGCTTTCTCCTTTATAAAGGGTTCGGCGTCGACGATCACGTTTCCGACCTACCGGCGCAAGCGCGGGACATGCTCTACTCCGGCCAGGTGTCGGTTGTGACCTACGCAGTCGCGGGTGGGCTCGGGCTGGTCGGGTTGTTCGCCGGTGCGATCGGCCTGTCGACGGTTCCCACCGAG
The DNA here is from genome assembly GCA_007122875.1 of Salinarchaeum sp. Classification (GTDB taxonomy): domain Archaea; phylum Halobacteriota; class Halobacteria; order Halobacteriales; family QS-1-68-20; genus QS-1-68-20. The sequence goes on from SKSS01000087.1 coordinate 18,293, forward strand.
GAGGGATCGTTCATCGCCGTCATGGGGTTCGTCTACGACAGCGTCCCGTGGCTGGCCGCCGCCGCGCTGGTCGCGAGCACGGGCCGACTGCTCGACGACACCATCAGAAACGAGGAGGTACGGAACGCGTACGTCAACCTCCCCTTCGGAGTCGTTGGCGTCGGCATGGTCGTGCGGGGCTTTTCCGGGTACTTCCTCGAACAAGCGACGTTGATCGAGTCGCTTTCGATTCCCGCCATCCGGATCGGCGTCGTCTCGGTGGATGCGTTCCCGCTCCCGCCGGTCTATCGGCTTGCCGCCTTCGGCATCGCCGGCATCGCCGTGAGCCTCATCGGCGTTCGTATCGCGAGCTACGTCGGCGGGACGACGTTCGGCGAGGGCCAGATTGCCGATTGACCGACCTGCGATCGCCTGACCGATCGCAGGCGGTTTACGCGCCGACCGCCGAGTGACCGGCATGACCGGTGCGTGGGTGTCGCTGTTCTCCGGTGGGAAGGACTCGAGTTGGGCGCTCTACCGAGCGATGGAGGACGGACTTCGGGTCGAGCGGTTGCTCACCGTCCATCCGGGCGATGACTCCTACATGTATCACGTCCCGGCGACCGAACTGACGCCGCTCGTCGCCGAGAGTATCGGCATCCCGCTGGTTGCGGTCGAACCGGGCACTCTGGGGGCGGCCTCGGCTGTGGACGCGAGCGCACAGGGCGACGCCGAGGCCGAACACCTCGAAGCGGCGCTCGCGGCGCTCGACGACGACCTGTCCGATGGGGTCGCGGGCGTCATCGTCGGGGCCGTCGAGAGCGAGTTTCAGACGAGCCGAATCGAGCGCATCTGTGATCGGCTCGGTATCGACCTCTACGCGCCGATCTGGCGGGCCGATCCGTCGGCGCTCGCTCGGCGGATGGTCGACGCCGGCTTCGAGATCACGATCGTGCAGGTCGCTGCTCACGGACTCGATGAGTCGTGGCTCGGCCGACCGATCGACGAGGCAGCGATCGCCGAACTGGAGCGGCTCAACGAGACCTACGGCGTCCACGTCCTCGGCGAAGGTGGCGAGTTCGAGACGCTGGTGACCGACGCGCCGCATATGGATCGGTCGCTCGGGATCGAGTACGAATCGGTCTGGGACGGCACGAGAGGGTGGATCGAGATTGAGGACGCGTGGCTGGAGTGACGTCGGGGCCGTTCACCGACCGTTCGTGATCTGGGTGTGTGCGCCGATCAGCGCGCCCGCGAGGTCGATGTCGGCGATGTGCGTGTTCTCGTCGATGATCGATGCGCGGAGATCACAGTCGATCACCGTCGCGTTCGGGAAGATCACCGTCCCGTCGACGCTGGCGTTGACGAGTTTGGCTCCGGGCATGATGTGGACGTTCTCGCCGATCGTGGTGTTCTCGACGATGGCGCTCTCGGCGACGTACGTCCCGCCGTCGAGGTGCCAGGCGACGGCGTCGAGGTAGCTCTCCGGCGTTCCGATGTCGAACCACGCGCCGTCGAACGTGAACGCGTACACCGGTTCGCGAGCCTGCAGCCACTGGATGAACCACCCCGGCTCGTCCGGGTTGTTCCCGGATGCGAGGTACTCGTCCAGCCGGTCGAGGGTGTGTGCCGGAAACGCATAACAGGCGATCGAGACGAGCGTGCTGTTCGGGTCGTCGGGTTTCTCCTGAAAGTCGACGACCCGATCGCCGTCGAGTTCGACGAGACCGTACTCCTTCGCCCGCTCTCGGGATCGCACGTCGTAGGCGGCGAGTGCCGGGGCATCCCGGCGTTCGAAGTAGTCGACGAACTCGCTCAGATCGAAGCTGATGAGGTTGTCACCCGCGACGACGATGGTGTCCTCGTCGATCCCCTCACGGTCGACCAACTGGGCGAGCGCGCCGACGACGCCGAACTTCTCGTCCTCGCTGGTGGTGTCCTCGACGGTGAGCGTCGGCTTCTCGAACCCGCTCTCGTCGAGGTGTACCTCGAACTCATCGGCGAAGCGTTCGTTCGTGCTGACGTACACCTCAGAAATTCGATCGTCGGCCTCCAGTTCCTCGAAGACGTGATCGATGACGGCCGCATCGCCGATGGGAAGAAACATCTTGGGACGATGTTTCGTGATCGGCCACAGCCGCGTGGCGTAGCCTCCAGCGAGTACCACGGCTTTCATATCACCCTCCGACACGGTGCGTAGGTATGGGTTTTTTCCTTCGTACGGTACAGTTCGGCGCACTTTTGTCCGAGGACGTCCGATCGACGACAGTGCGAGAAGCCGATCGAACGACCCGAGAGCGCGTCGAAGCACACCTCCGGGAGACGACGGCGACGCCGAGTTCGCTGGCGCGGACGCTCGAGATCACTCCCGACACGGCTCTCGACGCCGTCCAACACGTCGCCCGATCGCTCGATGGCACCGACGGCGACGAGCGGGTACTGGTGGCTCCGCCGACGTGTCGCGACTGCGGGTTCGACCGGTTCGACGACCTCGCGAACCGCCCCTCCCGCTGTCCGGACTGTCGAAGCGAGGCAATCGACGAACCGACGTTCACGATCCGTTAACGGTTCTTCGCCCGCTCGATCCAGCGGGCGAGTCGCTTTTCAGAAATCTCCGTCCGCTCGGCGGCCGACTCGGGATCCGCGTCGACGAGGTCGCCAATCGTCTCGATGCCGGCGTCAGAAAGCGTGTCCGCGTACGACGGGCCGATTCCCTTAATCTCGTCGACCGGTTCGGCCGCGTCGGACTCGTCGTCTTCTGTCTCCGCTTCGATGGTCTCGTCCTTCTCGTCAATGGCCTCGTCTGCGTCCGATTCTTCTTCGATGTCCTCGTCCACTTCCGGTGCCTCGGTGACGTCCTCTGCGTCCTCCGTCTCCCTGTCTGCGTCCGGTTCTTCCTCGATGTCCTCCTCGGGTTCTTCGTACGTTGGTTGCTCCTCGGTTCCCTCCGGTTCGTCGAGCGGTTGGCTGGCTGTCGTGTCGTCGGTTTGGGCGTCGTCCTCCGTCGGTTTCTGTGCCGACGCGGGCGTCGGAACATCCTCAACGACGGCATCCGCTGCCGGGTCCTCGTCGGCTTCCGATCCAGTAACCGTCGGTTCGGCGTCCTCGTCGGCCGGCCGGTCGACCGGCTCTTCGGCTGTCCGCGGATCGCTCTCGACGACTGGATCGGGCTCGTCACCCGTCTCGGCGTCGGCCTCCTGCTCCGGGGCCCGTTCGACCGTCACGCTCACGTCACCCTGTCGAACCGAGCCATCGTCGCCGTCGCCGAGTCCCAGCAGGGACTTCACCTTCCTGAGCAACTTCATTACTGGAGAGTACCGTCCGGTAACACTTAAATTCAGCCCGGCACGCCGGTCAGAGCCGATCGTACAGGGCCTGCTCCATGGCATCGACGGGCGCGTCCCGACCGGTCCACCGTTCGAACGCCGCCGCACCTTGATGAAGCAGCATTCGGCCCCCATCGATCGTGACCGCACCCCGCTCGGCAGCCTCGCACAACAGCCGGGTTTCGAGCGGCCGGTACACCGCGTCGAGTACCGCAAGTTCGCCGTGCAGCGCCTCCGTTGGAACCGGCGATACGTTCTCGTTCATTCCGACGCTCGTGGCGTTTACCAGCACGTCCGCTCGCGGGACGCGCTCGGAGAGCACGTCGAGTCCGTGACCCGTCGCGTCCGGCACGTCGTCGGCCAACGCGGTCGCTCGATCGACGGTCCGGTTCGCGATCGAAACCCGCGCACCGGCGTCGGCGAGCGCGAACGCCGTCGCTCGACCGGCTCCACCCGCCCCAACGACGACCGCCTCGCTCCCGTTGAGGTCCACGCCGCGTTCCGCGAACGATCGCAGGACGCCCGCCGCGTCGGTGTTGTGGCCGGTTGGGGGGTGGGTCCCGAAGTCGATTGTGTTCACCGCGCCGATCCGTGCAGCGCGGTCGTCCGGCTCGACCAGTCCGAGGACGTCCTCTTTGAACGGAATCGTGACGTTCAGTCCCGTGACGCCGAGGGCGGCCGCACCACGAACGGCCGTCTCGAGCTCCTCGGGGGCCGGTTCGAAGGTGACGTACCGTGCGTCCATCCCCAGCGCCTCGTACACGGCTTCGTGCATCGGCGGCGACAGCGAGTGTCCTACCGGGTTGCCGAGGAGTCCGAACACGTCCATGGCGGTCCCTGTGTGTACGGAGACCTATGTCCATCGGTTGCGGGCCACCCGATTCGACGCGCTTTAGCCGTCCGCCCGCCTGCGCCCCGACGTGATCGGAATCGTCGTCAGTCGGGCGGACGAGGTTTCGACGGCAATCGGTGAGCAACTCCTCGATCTCGGCGACTGGACCGCTCGCAAGGACACCGACCGACCCGAGGCGGACGGTGGAGGGACCTATCACGTCGCGGACGGGTTCGAACTCCGGACGTTCGACGACCTTCACCTCGAACTGGAGGGCGTCGCCGAGGCGTTCGCCGATCCCGACCTCGTGATCTTCGTCTCGCGGCACTCAGGGGAGACGGGACCGCTGTTGACCGCGCACGTCACGGGGAACTTCGGAGCCGCGGAGTTCGGCGGCGAGGACGGCCGACTCGCGGAGGACGCCCCGAACGCGAAAGCGCGAGTTCTCGCGGCGCTCGACTCCCACGCCCCCGACGGCTACGATGTCTGCATCGAGTGTACTCATCACGGTCCGAGCGAGGTCGGCGCACCCGCGCTGTTCGTCGAACACGGTAGCGGCCCCGAACAGTGGGCCGATGAGGACGCCTCGCGAGCCGTCGCTCGGGCCGTCCTCGACCTCCGTGGCGTCTCCCCCCACCGCGAGCGGCAGGTCGTCGGCATCGGGGGGAGCCACTACGCGCCGCGGTTTACGCGGATCACGCGAGAGACGGACTGGGCCGTTGGCCACATCGCTGCCGACTGGTGTCTCGACGCGCTCCGTGAGCGGTTCGACGATCCCAGGCGGGAGACCGTCCTCTCCCAGGCGTTCGAGCAGAGTCGCACAGCGTACGCCGTACTCGATGGCGACGACCCCCACATCGCCGCGACGATCGAGGACCTGGGGTACCGCGTCGTGAGCGAAACCTGGCTCAGAGAGACGGCGGGCGTCCCGCTCGAACTGGTCGAGCGAATCGAGGACGCGATTGGGTCGATCGACGATGGCCTTCGGTTCGGTTCGGCCGTCGGGGAGGACGGAGTCGACTTCGAAACCGCTGAGCTTCCGGCTGATCTCCTGGCCGAGACGACGGGAATCGACCGTGAACGGACGATGGACGCTGTCGACGCCCACGCACTCGCGTACGACACCGAGGAGGGCGGTACGATCGTGTCGGGGCCGGTGGCGGTGGCTGAGGAGGACGCACTCGACGCGGTCGTCGGTGCACTGATCGAGATCGTGGAGACGGCGTACGACTCGGTTGAGCGTGACGGCGATGTCGTGTGTGCCACCGAACGGGCGTTTGATCCCGACCGTGCTCGTGACTTCGGCGTGCCGGAGGGACCGGCGTTCGGACGACTCGCGTCGGGAAACCCTGTGACCGTCGATGGCGAGACGGTCACCCCGGCTGACGTGACGGTCGAGCGGGTTCGCCGCTTTCGGGTACGGTGAGCCTACCGATCGCGTTGATCGGCCCTAACGGTTATTAGGCCGGTCGTCGCTCTCGCCGGCTTCAGGGGGAACAATAATTATGCTCCATTGTTAATGGCCTCTCAGGAATGGACTCGATCGTCGACGACGCCCTCGAAACCGACGAGGCACCGGAGGATGCCACCGTTGGGACCGGGTCGTCCACCCCGACCGGCAAGATGACGGACGAAGAGCTAGCGGAGGTCCTCGAAGACCTCCAGACGAACATTACGGTCGTCGGATGCGGTGGCGGTGGCGGCAACACCGTCAATCGGATGGCCGAAGAGGGGATCCACGGGGCGAAGCTCGTCGCCGCGAACACTGACGTTCAGCACCTCGTCGAGATCGAGGCCGACGAGAAGATCCTGATGGGTGAACAGAAGACCCAGGGTCGGGGCGCGGGATCGCTCCCCCAGGTCGGCGAGGAGGCCGCGATCGAGAGTCAGGAGGAACTCTACAACTCGATTCAGGGCTCGGACATGGTGTTCGTCACCGCCGGTCTCGGCGGCGGCACGGGAACCGGGAGCGCCCCCGTCGTGGCGAAGACCGCCAGAGAGACTGGCGCGCTCACCATCTCGATCGTGACGACGCCCTTTACGGCCGAGGGTGAGGTTCGACGGACGAACGCCGAAGCCGGTCTCGAACGGCTTCGTGACGTGAGCGACACCGTGATCGTCGTCCCGAACGATCGCCTGCTGGATTCGGTCGGGAAGCTCCCCGTCCGGCAGGCGTTCAAAGTCGCCGACGAGGTGCTGATGCGAAGCGTAAAGGGGATCACCGAGCTGATCACCAAGCCCGGACTCGTCAATCTCGACTTCGCGGACGTGCGCACGGTGATGCGCCGTGGTGGCGTGGCGATGATCGGTCTCGGAGAGAGCGACGCCGAGGACAAAGCGGAGGACTCGGTCGCGACTGCGATGCGCTCGCCGCTGTTGGACGTCGACATCTCCAGGGCCAACTCCGCGCTCGTGAACGTCACCGGCGGGACGGACATGTCCATCGAGGAGGCCGAGGGCGTCGTCGAGGAGATCTACGATCGGATCGACCCCGACGCACGCATCATCTGGGGTACCTCCATCGACGAGGAACTGGACGGGACGATGCGGACGATGATCGTCGTCACCGGCGTCGAGTCGCCACAGATCTACGGCCGCAACGACGCCGTCCAGCAGCAAGCACGGGGCACCCTCGACGAGATCGATTACGTCGAGTGACGGTCTCGCTCGTGTCGTTCGATCGGAGTCCACTAGCGACCTGTTTCGTTCTCTCGCCGTGCGACGTGCTTGCCTGGGCCACATGAGTCGATCAGCCTCCCTCACCGGGTCGGTGCTCACGTGACTGGGCCGGTACCAGGTCAGCGGCCGGTACTCGGCGGGGTACGGCCCGTGGGGTCGACACCAATAGATAGAAAACCCGGGACGGGCTAGAGCCGGCTATGCAAATTCCCTACGACTTCAGTTCGTACGTTCGCGTGCTCAAGATGGCGAGCACACCCACCTGGGAGGAGTTCTGGCAGGTGGCCAAGATCGCGGGAGCCGGTGTCATTCTGATCGGTGCCATCGGCTTTCTGATCTTCATCATTATGGTGTTTCTCCCCGGCGGGGGGATCTGAATGGGCATCTACGCGGTCAAGACGACCGCGAGCCAGGAACAGACCGTCGCGGACATGCTGATCAACCGTGAGGAAGACGAGATTCACGCCGCGCTCGCTCCTGACTCGCTGACCAGCTACGTAATGGTCGAAGCTGACGACGACAGCGTCTTCGAACGGATCCTTGACGAGATCCCGCATGCCCGCGGCGTGATCGAGGGGAAGAGCGATATTTCCGAGGTCGAACACTTCCTCTCGCCGACGCCCGACGTCGAGGGCATCGCCGAGGGAGACATCGTCGAACTCATCGCCGGCCCGTTCAAGGGCGAGAAAGCACAGGTTCAGCGGATCGACGAGGGCAAAGATCAGGTCACCGTCGAACTGTACGAGGCAACCGTCCCGATCCCCGTCACGGTTCGTGGCGATCAGATTCGGGTGCTGGACTCCGACGAACGCTAACTCAGGCCGTGCCGTCCAGTCGTCGGACGACCTCTTCGAAGTCGACGCCCTCTTCGATCTCCTCTTTGATCTTCTCTCGCGTCCGCACCTCCTTCGAGTCGGCGTCGTACGCCCGAACGTACTCCGCTCGGGTGTGCTCGTCGAACGCGTGTCGAATGGCGAGATACCCGTCGGGGACGACGGTTCCACAGACCTTACACTCGTGGCGCTCGTGTTCGGTCGTCTGGTGGACGATGGCGTCCTCGACGCGGTCGAACTGGGCACCGCAGCCGTCGATCGTACACTCCCAGGTGGACATTCGTCCGACGATGGGACCTATCCGCTGATAAAACTATCCGCCCGAGGGTCCGAGCGTATTCGAATTCTCCGAGCTGATCTATCATTCAACGAGTATCCCGGCCTATTATATGGAAAACTACTATTATCGATCGGATGGTTTTTCCCGCCGTCAGGGATGACTGGGGGGAGCACACGGGGGAATCGGGAGCGTACGCGCGAGTCGAACGGCCGTCGGATCGACGGCGGCGTCGACTTCGAAGCACTCAAACAGGATGTCGATCCGGTGCCGTTCGATCAGTTCGAGGAGGATCCCGAATACCGGGATCTCATCGAGGGGCTAGAAGCGCTGTCCGCACCGGACGACGAGGTCGGATTCGACGAGCTACTCGACACGGAGGATTCGGATCGACAGGAGGAACGAATCCAGTCGGACGCCGAGTCGATGTCCCGAGTTGACCGGCTTCGGCGAATCGATGCAGCAATCGCCGAGATCGAACGCCACGCCGAGGCGATGTCGTCCGGGGGGACGGACGAACGAACGACACGGGGAGTCACACGGCTTCACGAGGGAATCGGGGCGCTCGAAGACGGCCTCTCCGAGTTCGAGGAGGTCGACCGCCGGGATGTCGCGGAAACCGATGCGGTCGACCGATGGCTGGATCGGCACGCCACGCCGCTGTCGGTCGAACTCGAGGAGATCGGAGAGACGATTCAAGGGATCGAGGCGCGAGTCGAGCAGCTGGAATCGGAGACCGCTGAGAACACAGCGTTCCGACGGCGAGCCACAGCGGCTTTTCGTCGGTGATCGCCGTATCGGATCAGAATCGATTTACGTCGGCTGTGGCAATCGCCATCTCAGTGAGCCAGGACGACGAGTGGGCGGTTGACCTCCACGTGAAGGTACTGACGGAGTCGGTGGTCGAGCGCGCGAAAGCCCGCGGGATCGACGTACTCGTCTATGCACCTCACTTCGAGCGGCTTCCCGCGATCCGCGACGCCGCGACCGCCTATTCCGACGACGACGTGCTGGTGGTTCCAGCCCGAGAGGTGTTTACCGGAACCTGGAAGGAACGAAAACACGTTCTCGGAATCGGTCTCACGGACCCGATTCCGGACTTCGTCACCCTGGAGGGGGCGATCGCTGAGCTACGCCGACAGGGGGCCGCGGTCGTCGTCCCCCATCCCGAATTCTTCACCGTCGGATTGACCGAAGCGGACCTCCGTCGCCATCGAGCCGACGTGGACGCGATCGAGGTGTACAACCCGAAACACTGGCCGAGGCACAACCATCGTGCCCGCGAACTCGCGGGGTCCCTCGATCTCCCGGCGGTCGCGTCCTCGTACGCCCACCTTGAGGGCACGGTCGGGGAGGCGTGGACCGCGTTCGAGACGCCGATCGAGACCGAAGCCGCTCTCGTCACGGCGCTTCGCGAGGGCGTCCCCCGCCGGCCGCTTCATCGCAGGGGCGCGAGCCACGACGCGAGACGACTCGCCGAGTTCGCCCACCTGGGGTGGGAGAACACCTGGAAGAAACTCGACCGCGTGTTGCTGTCGGGAACCGAACCGACCCATCCCGACCACATCGCCTACGGCGGGGCGTTCGACGATATCGCGGTGTACTGATGGGGATCCCGATCGTTCCCGCTAGAGGAACGCCGCTGCCGCGTCGGTGATGTCCTGTACTGGAAGCTGATAGTGGACGATCACGGCGATGACCGCGAGTTCGAACACTGTGATCAGGACGGTGACGTGCATCGCCCACTTGCTGCTGGTCGCGACGCCGGTCGGGAAGCTGTACTCCTGTGGCGTCAGCGGATAAAACAGTGCGATACCGCGCTTCGATCCGACGACATCGAGGACGTAGTGGGTCAGCACGCCGATCCAGACGAACTCCAGATTCCCGAAGTAGAACGGAAAGGCGTAGAACACCATCAACAGGGGGAGGTTGTGGAGCGTCTTCCGGTGTTTTCCGAACGCGGTGTCGATGTCCGGAACCATCGCCCCGAGAACGATCGGAATCGTCACTTCGAGTACGCTCAGCGCGGTCGCAATCTCGGGTTTGGGGTTGAGGATGATACCCAGACCGATCCCGAGCAACACCGCGTTGAGAACGTGCCCATCTTTGTTCATGTCCGGATCCTGTGGGCCAGAACCATTAACGTTCTCGATATGTCCGGGCGCTGGTGACCGTCACTCTCCCGACGTGTCGTCCCGACCGACCGATCGAAGTTCGGACTGAAGCGATGAGAGCGCCCGCGTTACCGTCTGTTCTCTGATTGCGGTCCGGTCGCCGTCGAACTCATGGCGGGTCGCGGTCGCGTAGGACTCGCCGGATCCCCACGGGGCCGCGTACGCGATCCCGACGAACACCGTCCCGACGGGTGTCTCTTCGGTTCCGCCGGACGGCCCGGCGACGCCGGTCACCGAAAGGCCCCACGTCGCGTCGGCGACGTCGCGGGCACCCCGCGCCATCTCCAGCGCGACCGGTTCGCTGACGGCCCCGCGCTCGTCGAGGGCTTCACGGCTCACCCCGAGCAGTTCCCGCTTCGAGTCGTATGAGTACGTCACGAAGCCGCGGTCTACGTACTCGCTCGCGCCCGAAACGGCGGTCAGTCGCGCACCGATCAGTCCGCCGGTACAGGATTCCGCAAGCGCGATCGTGTTGCCGCGTTCCCGGAGCAACGCTCCGACCCGGCGCTCGATCGAATCGTCGGTCATGGTCGTCCCCACGGACGCCGAGTCATTGAACTTGCGGATCACATCACGGCCGCGGCCATCCCCGAAAGACACAGGGTGCGTGCATCCGATGCGAACAGCATGGAGTACGAGGCCCCACTGTTCTTCCACGTGATGGACTACGCCGGACAGGCCGATCGCGACGTGATCGATATGGTAAGCGGAAATCCCGATTGGGGGTCACCACCCTCGCTCGCGGACGGACTCCACGAGTACGCCGACCTCGGCGGACGCGACTTCCAGTATCCACCGAGCCACGGGTTGCGCGAACTCCGCGAGGAGATCGCGACACGGCGGAACGTCGACGTCGAGCGGGTGATCGTCACCAACGGCGGCGGGGAGGCGAACTATCTGGCGATGGCGGGCGCGCTCGAAACCCGCTCGGGCAGCGAGTTCGTCCTGACCGATCCCGTCTATCCCTACTACCCCGGAAAGACGAGGATGCTCGGTGCCACCCCGCGGTTCGTCGCCACGGCTCCGGACGGGACGCTCGATCCTGCCGACGTGCGCAAGACCGCGAGCGACGAGACCGCGGCGATCGTGATCAACAGCCCGAACAACCCGACGGGGGCGGTCTACGACGAGGAGACGATGAGCGAGTTGGTTTCAATCGCCGAAGCGTACGATGCGCTGTTGATCAGCGACGAGGTGTACGACCACTTCGACTTCTCTGGGACCTTCACGAGCGCTCTCACCGTCGATTCCGACAGTTACGTCGTCACCAACTCCTTCTCGAAGACGCTGGCGATCACCGGGTTTCGGGTGGGATACGCCATCTTGCCGGACGACCAGGACATGATCGAACGAGCGCGTGGCCGACACATGCTCGTAAACGTCGCGGGACCGCGCCCGTCACAGTACGCCGTGTTACACGCCCTCCGGAACGTCGATCCGGAGTACCACGAGCGCACCCGTAAACTCCTCTACGACCGCGTTCGGACGTTCACCGACGCACTCGACGCCGCTGGTGCACAGTACACGGAGCCGAAGGGATCGTTCTACGTGATGGCGCGGTTCGACGGCTTCCCGGGAACCCTCGAGAACGTAGAGCGCCTGATCGACGACGCCGGCGTGGCGGGCATGCCGGGGAGGGGCTTCGGCGAGTCCCGTGAGGACTGGTTCCGCTTCGCGCTCGTGACGCCCCGAGTGGAAGAGGCGGCCGAACGGCTGGCCGAGTACTTCTGATCCCGCGGCGCATCGATTATCCGAACTGAACATGTGATGTCCGAACGGCCCGTCGAGCACTCAGCACAGACCGACGGGTACACGGTTCCGGCGTGAGTATGGCGGTCATGAACGAGATCGACGTGGAGGCTGTCGAGCGAATCGACGTGGAAGCCGTCGATCGGATCGATGACGAAGCGGGGTCGGACGCTCCCGAGTACGTCCTCTACGGCGGCAAAGGTGGCGTCGGAAAGACGACGATGGCGGCCGCGACGGCGCTTTCGAGCGCCCGCGCCGGGGTCGAGACGCTCGTGATCTCGACCGACCCGGCCCACTCGCTGTCGGACATCTTCGAGCGGCCGATTCCGTCCACGCCCGAACGAATCTCGGCGGACCATCCCCTCTACGCCGTCGAGATCGATCCCGACGAGGAACTCGCGGCGGATGGGCTGTTCGACGAGGACGCCACTCCGGCCGGTCCCTTGAGCGGTCTCTTCGGCGAGGGAAACCCGGCCGGCGAACTCCTCGGCGGGAGCGCGATGCCCGGGGCGGACGAGGCGGCGGCGTTCCGTCAACTGCTCCGGTACGTTGACGACGACCGGTTCGAGCGCGTGATCATCGATACGGCTCCGACCGGCCACACGCTCCGGCTCCTCGAACTACCTGACGTGATGGACTCGATGGTCGGTACCCTGCTCGAACTTCGGGAGCGATTCCGCTCGATGATGGACGGAATGGGTGGGCTGTTCGGTGGGGAGGACCCCGACGAAGTGGACGCCACCGAGGCGGATCTCGACGACCTCCGCGTGGTCCGCGAGCGAGTCGAGACGCTACGGGCGACGCTCACGGATCCGGCGCGAACCGATTTCCGGATCGTGATGGTCCCCGAGGAGATGAGCGTCGTCGAGTCAGAACGCCTGCGCGATCGACTCTCGGAGTACGGCATCCCCGTTGGAACGGTCGTCGTCAACCGGGTGATGGAGCGGGTCGCGGACGTCACCGGGATCGACGACGACCCGTTCGTGGGACCGGACCTCGACGACTGCCCGTTCTGTCAGCGCCGGTGGGAAGTTCAGCGAGAGGCGCTCACGGCCGCACAGGATCTCTTCCGGGGCCACGAGATTCGACGGGTCCCGTTGCTGGCCGAGGAGGTCCGTGGCGAGCGGGCGTTGCGAGTGGTTGCGGCCTGTCTCGACGAGTGAGCGGGTGGGCGTTCGCCTCGCAATCGCTGTCTTCGTTCTGTGGGTCGCTCTCACTCCGGGGTCGGCGACTGTGCGTGTGAGATGTACGCGGTCAGGTCCGTCGTCGAGATCATTCCGATAACGCCCTCGGTCGGTTCGGTCACCGGAACGTGGTGGAAGCCGTGTTCGATCATCGTGTCCGCGACGTCACGGAGCGACTCGCTCGCCGTTGCCGTGATCACGTCCGTCGTCATGTAATCTTCGACGGTTCCGTCCGACGTACCATGTCCCTCCGCGACGATCCGGACGAAGTCGGTGCCAGTGAGAATCCCTTCGAGGTCGTTCCCGCCGTCGACGACGACGACGGAACCGATTCCGTTCTCGGTCATCTCCTGTGCAGCGGTCCGGACGGGGGTGTCCGGAGAGACCGTTCGGACGGGCGACGACATGAGTCGGCCGACGAAAATATCGTCCATGCGTACCCGTCGGGCGGCCCCACTGATAAGGATTCGTGTCACTGCGATAGTGATAAATTCACCACGTCGTCGTTAGGGCGAAAGCTGCCAGTCCCCGGCCTCGGGGCGCTA
>SKSS01000012.1 GCA_007122875.1 Salinarchaeum sp.
CCGCAGTACTCGTTGCAGACGATGCCGTACTCGCCCGGTTCGTCGAACTCGACGGTGATCTCGGCGACTTCGCCGGGGATCACCATCGTGTTGACGTTCGTGCCCGCGAGCTGGAAACCGTGGATCACGTCGGGTGAAGTGACATAGAAGTTCACCGTGCTTCCTTCGGGCACCTCGATCGGGTCGGGCTGGAAGACGAACGACCGCGCGACAACGTACGCGTCGTACTCGTTCTCTCCGACCTGTTCGACGCGCGGTTCATCGAACGGCTCCTCCTGATCGACCGACCCGGGGTCGATTACGTCGCCGGAGTCGTCGACCATCGCGATGCCGAGACCGACCGCGCCGTAGGTAATCGTCGCGATGAAGCCGACGATCAGCAGCATCGAGGCGATCAGCCACAGTTTCTCGTAGTGGTGAATCTCCATACTCGGTCCTCCCTAGCCGATCACCGTCGGCCCGCGTCCGGCGAACTCGACGAAGTACGTAAATAGCCACATCCCGACGAGGATCAGGAAGTACAACGCGAGCAGGGTCAACGTCCCGTACGGGTCGAACTCGTCGTGACCGATCTCGCGCTCGATCGACTCCTCCCGAGGAGGGGTTCGTTCGATGGCGTCAGTGCTCATGTCTCGGCCGACGATAGGAACGTTACCCCCCATATGAAGGGGGGCGATTCTCAGTACGTGGGAACGACGTAGCGTTATATTTTCCTACTCTCCGTAGGCCGGGGTATGACGCTCACGCCACGGAAAGCTGGCGCGGTCGGACTGTTGGCCCTCGTTCCAGTCGCGGCGTACGCGGCCGGCGTCGGTGGGCTGTACACCGGCCTCATCACAGCCGTCAACGTGCTGTTGATCATGGGGATCCTGTACACGGCGTTCACACCGGTTGAGGACGGAGAGCACGCGAGCCACGGCTGAGATGTCGTCGCTTCTGGGACACACCGGACTCGGTCCCCTGCATGGCGATCACGGGGCGGGCGCGGTCGCGACCGGCCACCTCGATCTGCTCGCCTTCCTCGTGATCGGCTTGCTCGCCGGGGCCCACTGTCTGGGGATGTGCGGCCCACTCGTGACTGCGTACGCCGACCGCATGGATCGCGGCCGTCGTCGCTCCGATGAGTTGACGCCGTTCGAGGTGCGTCAGCACGTGCTGTTCAACCTCGGCAGGACGGCTTCCTACGCCGCGCTCGGTGGCCTGTTCGGGCTGCTCGGCTTTGCTGCGTTCGCGTCGTTTCACGCCGTCGCGGACGTGGGGAACTCCGTCCGTGGCGCCCTCGGAATCGTCGTTGGCGTGTTCATCCTCGTCGCCGGCGTCGGCTACCTCCTCGGCGGAACGGGGACGCTTGATCCCGGCCGGATTCCGGTCATCGACCGATTGTTCCGGGGCCTCTCCGGCGTACTCGTCTCTCGGATCGACCGGCTGGCGAACTCGCCGGGGATCGTCGGCCTCGGGGCGATCCACGGGTTGCTTCCGTGTCCGATCATCTATCCGGCGTACCTGTACGCGTTCGCGCTGGGAGATCCGGTCCGGGGTGCACTCTCGCTGGGCGCGCTCGGCCTCGGGACGATTCCGGCGCTGTTCATCTACGGAACCTTGCTCGGATCGATCGGTCTGACCGGGCGACGACGGCTCCACCGGATCCTCGGAGCGGCGTTCATCGTCCTCGGGTACGTGCCGCTCCAGCACGGGCTCATGCTGTACGGCATTCACCTCCCCCATCCGCCGTTGCCGTTCCACCAACCGCTGCTGTGAGGTGACCCACCATCCATGACGACCTGCGACCTCTGTGACCTGCCGACGCCTGATCCGCCCGTCGAGGGCGATGACGGGAGCTTCTGCTGTCGGGGCTGTCTGGAGGTCGCGGACGTGCTGGGGGATGTGGAACCGCCCGAGGGGTCGATTCGGGAGGCACTCGGCGTGGAGCAGGATGCTGATCGTTCGTCCGCAGACGGCGAGGCGGTCTTTCTGGCGGTCGACGGGATGCACTGTGGAACCTGCGAGGCGTTTCTGGAGGCGCGAGCGCTCAATGCCGAGGGCGTACTGGACGCCGACGCCAGCTACGCGAACGACGCGATGCGACTCGTCTACGATCCCGATCAGACCGGACCCGAGCGCCTCTCTGCCGCAGTCTCGGGAACGGGGTACAGGGCCCACGAACGGGATGACGACACCGATCGGGGCGGCGACGACGCACTCGTTCGCTTTCTGATCGGCGGCGGACTGTTCGGGATGATGGCGATGGTGTGGTACGTCGTGTTTCTCTATCCGACCTACTTCGGCTACGAGCCGTTCGTCGATCTCGGTGGGCTGGACGGGCTGTACCTGTTCGCCCAGCTCTGGCTGCTGACGACGTTCGTCCTCGGCTACACGGGACTGCCGTTGCTACGCGGTGCGTACGTGAGCCTTCGTGCACGCCGACCGAACGCCGATCTGCTGGTGGCGATGGCGGCGACCGGCGCGTACGTCTACAGCACCATCGCGATGCTCGTTGGCCGAACTGACCTGTACTTCGACGTGACGATCGCGGTCGTGCTCGTCGTCGCCGCCGGGAACTACTACGAAGGACGGATCAAAGCGCGCGCTGCAGGGCTGCTCTCTGACCTCGCCGTTGCCCGAGTCGAGGAGGCGACGCGGATCAGCGGGGACGTAGTCCCGGTCGAGGGACTTACAGCCGGTGACGAGGTGGTCGTCCGACCCGGAGAGCGAGTTCCCATCGATGGCGACGTCGTCGACGGTGTCGCCGCCGTCGACGAGTCGCTCGTGACCGGCGAGCCGCTGCCACGGACGCGTCGACCGGGCGACTCGGTCCGTGGCGGAACGGTCGTGACGGACGCACCGCTCGTGGTGAGCGTCGACGAGGACGCGACCAGCACGCTCGATCGGCTCCTCGATCTGCTGTGGTCGATTCGAACCGTCCGTCCGGGAGCCCAACGGGTCGCCGATCGGCTGGCAACGGCGTTCGTCCCGGTCGTCGCTCTCCTCTCGATCGCCGGGGCGGGTGGGGCGCTTTTGACCGGTGCGGATCCCGTTGGGGCAGCGCTGGTCGGATTGACGGTGTTGATCGTCTCCTGTCCGTGTGCGCTCGGACTGGCGACGCCGATGGCGGTCTCGGCGGGCGTGAAGACCGCCGCAGAGGAGGGGATTGTGATCGCCTCCGGCGTGGCGTTCGAAGCCGCCCCCGAGGTGGACGTGGTCGTCCTCGACAAGACGGGAACGCTTACTGACGGGCGAATGGCCGTCGAGTCAGTGACGGGCCCGCCGGAAACACTCGCCCGTGCGGCCGCCGTCGAACGGCTGTCGGCGCATCCGATCGCGGACGCGGTCGTCGAGGCGGCCGCGATCGAGGAGGGGTCCGACCGGCGTCGGACGGAGCGGTCGAGAGCGAACGGCGGCGTGGCGGTCGCTTCCCCGGAACCCGTTGGAAGCGTCGAGGTACACGATCGCGGTGTCGAGGGTATCGTCGACGGCGAGCGAGTGCTGGTCGGTCACCCGAAGCTGTTCGAACGACGAGGCTGGACGCTTCCCGAGGACGTCCTCACGACCGCGACGACCGTCAGGAACCGCGGATCGGTTCCGGTCGTCGTCGGGACGGAGGGGATCGCGGAGGGCGTGATCGCCGTCGGTGATGTCCCCCGATCGAACTGGGACGCGGTCGTCGAGCGATTGACAGCGGACGGACGGGAAGTGGTCGTCCTGACGGGTGACGAGGGAGCCGCAGTGGATCGGTTCCGCGACCATCCAGACGTCTCCGAGGTGTTCGCCGGCGTGCCACCCGAAGGGAAGGCCGAAACCGTCGAACGACTTCGGGCACGTGGTACGGTCGCCATGGTTGGCGATGGGAGCAACGACGCGCCTGCGCTCGCCGCGGCCGATCTCGGGATTGCCCTCGATTCGGGGACGGAGCTGGCGGCCGACGCGGCTGACGCGGTGATTCTCGGCGACGATCTAACCGCAGTCTCGCGGACCTTCGAGGTCGCGGCCGGGACGAACCGACGGATTCGCGAGAACCTCGCGTGGGCGTTCGTCTACAACGCGATCGCCATCCCGCTTGCGATTGTCGGCCTGCTCAATCCGCTGTTGGCGGCCGCCGCGATGGCCACCAGCAGCGTCCTCGTGGTGGTGAACTCCTCACGGGAGCCGTGACAGTTCCCCAAATCCGGAGATCGAGTCGTCGCTCGATCGATCGGGGGATGCTTTTGTGTTCGGAATCGGTACCGTTCGTCATGTCCACTCGAACGCTCCGCTGGGCGACCGCACTCGCGGTCGGCGCGGCTATCGGCGGTTTCTCGTACTGGATCGTGACGGACACGTATCTCGCGGGTGCGACTGCACTCTGTTGGGGTGTTGCCGGTGGCTTCCTGCTCCGGATCTATCACCGCCACGGTAACCAGTTTCTCGAGAGCGGGTGGGTGGATCCCCGGTGGACCGCGCTGACGATCGGACTGGTCGCCGTCGCTGGTCTCCCCGGACTCACCACGATCGTATCGGGCGAGGCTCGGCTTGGAATCGGGTGGCTCGTCCTCGGCGTCGGACTGGTGGGATATCTCGGCGGGACGCTGAGCGAACTCGAACGACGGGCGAGGCGGGAGCGGCTGGATCCCGAGGTTGAACCGGTGAGAGAACGAGGCTAGCGCTCGTCGGGTCGACTCGCACATTGCGCCACGGCTTTCACCGTGGGAGGATGTCAGCACCGGATGACATATCTGGAAACATAGGAGTTATTACACGCGATCCCTTCGACGGCTCTACCAATGGTGGGCGGCAGGGGATCGACGCTCGCGGCCGTGCTCACGGCGATGTTGCTAGTCACCAGTGCGATTAGCGTCGGCGTCGTCGCGGGAACGGGTTCACACGCCGCTTCGGAGGAGGCTGTCAGTGAGTCCACTGCGATGGAGCGTCCGCTCTTCTCTGACGATCCAGAGCCCTCGCTGTCCGTCGACGTTCCCTCGGAGGTAACTGTCGGCGAGCCGATCGAAATCGACGTGGAGGCGGTGAACGACGGCGGCGACGCCGGGCCGTGGTCGACCGTGACGATCTCGTCGCCGTCGCTCGATACGGCGGACGACGACGCGTTCGATCTCGTCGAGACGAACGCCGAATATGGCGACACGTTCGCCGCCGGTGATACGATCTGGACCAGTGACCAGGAGCAGATCGACGCCGAGTACGCGCTGGCGGAGGCGGGGACGGACGGCGATACCGAGTGGCGCGGCGGGGAGCGACGATCGCTCACGACCGAAGTCGTTCCGGACGAACCGGGAACCGTCGACATCTACGTTCGGGCCACGTTCACCGACCCGGACGATTCCTCGGCATCGTACGCCGATCCGGAACGCGGTGACGCGGTCGACCAGCAGGGCTACGAAGTGTTCCGCTATTCCGTCGACGTCGTCGAGGAGCCGCCCGATCCTGACCCCGCGCTGTCCGTGGACGTCCCCTCCGATGGAACGGTCGGTGAGCCGATCGAGATCACGGTCGAGGGAGTGAATTACGGCGGCGACGCCGGACCGTGGTCGACGGTGACGGTTTCGTCGCCGTCGTTCGATACGGCGGGCGACGACGCGTTTGACCTCGTCGAGACGAACGCCGAGTACGGCGACACGTTCGCCGCCGGCGATACGATCTGGACCGGCGATCAGGAATCGACCACGGCGTCGTACGCAGCTGTGGAGGCAGGGACCGACGGCGATACCGCGTGGAGCGCCGACGAGCGGCGGTCGTTCACCGCCGAGGTCACCCCGGAGGAACCGGGAACGATCGACCTCTACGTCCGCACCACCTTGACTGACCCGGATGACTCACCGAGGTCGTACACCGCGCCGGAACGGGGTGATACGGTCGACCAGCAGGGCTACGAGGTCACCCGGTACTCCATATCGATCGACGAACCGGAGGAGGACGACACACACGGTCTCGATGTCGACTTCGACGGATCGGTGGGGAGCGTCGAACTCGCCCCGCCACACCGATCGTTCGCCGATGGCGTCGACGAGGAGTTCGCCGACGGCACCGACGTGACGCTCACCGCCGATCCCGATCCCGGATATGCGTTCGATCGGTGGCAGGGCGATGTCCCCTCGGGCGCGACGACCGACGAGACGGTCACGGTCACGATGGACCGGGATCGCTCCGTCGTGGCGCTGTTCGAGGAGGCGACGAGCGAACACGACCTCACCGTCGAAGCCGATGGCGGCGGCGCAGTCGGCGTCCTGCCTCCAGGGACGAGCGCCCAGTTCGTCGAGCGGAGCTACGAGGACGGCACCGACGTCGAGTTGACCGCCCGACCGGACGCGGGCTACGAGTTCGAGGGATGGGACGGCGACGTACCCTCGGATGCGACGACCGACGAAACCGTCACGGTCACGATGGACGGGGACCAGTCCCTCCTCGCGAGGTTCGACGAAGCCGCGGCTGATGCGGAGATAACGGACATCGAGTTCCACGAGGAGACGACCGCTCCCGACGAGACGGTCGAATTCGACATCCATCTGACCAACACCGGCGAGGAGTCGAGGGAGTTCTTCGTCGAACACACGATCGTCGGTCCGGATGGCGAGGTCGCCGACGACGCCCAGACGGAAACGATCGGCCCCGACGGCACGGAGATGGCACCGTTCGAGTGGTTCGTCGAAGCGGGGACCGCACCGGGATCGTACGACGTGATCGTCACGGTGTGGGACGTCGATGATCTCGAGTCGCCGGTTGCGGAAACGCGTTCCGACGACGTGATCGAGGTGGACGACCCGGTGGAAACACGGATCGACTGGGTCGAGGCACCGCCGGAGGAGGTCGATCACGATGGGAGCGTCGAGATCAGCGCGACCGGCGAACTCACCGACGATGGGGAGATCTGTCTCCTCGCCGAGGGGCGGATCTGGGACGACGAAATCGCGTGTACGTCGATGCCGTCCGGCGAGTTTACGTACAACTACACGATCGACGTCGAGGACGAGCTGTCGATCGATCCCGGTGACACCGCGTCGCTCTACGTCGAGGCAACCGACCAGGACGGCGACGACGCGACTCCCTCGGTCGACGTCGAGGCACGGACGGTAGAGGAACTCACCGTCCGGGTCGTCGACGAGCGCGGAACCCCGGTTCCGGAGTACAACGTGCGGCTGTACTCGACCGGCGAGACCGATGTCACCGACGAGGACGGCGAGGTCGTCTTCGACGGCGAGGTCGAGTCGGGGCAGTTGATCGTCGCCTACACCGAGGGAGACGGACTCAACGAGTACTTCAGTCAAACCGATCGGAGCGAGAGGACCGTCGAAATCGAGGTTTCGGCGTCCGAACGGATCTCCGGGACGGTTTACGGTCCGGACGGTGAGCCGATCGACGGCGGCGAACTCACCGTGTTCGCCGACCGGAATCTGGTGTCGACGAGCATCGACGACGACGGTACGTTCTCGCTCGACGAGCCGATCTCGCCGGGCGAACACGTCGTCGAGATCACCACCGACGAACAGTTGTGGCACGCCACCGTCACCGTCCGGCCGGGGGCGGACGAGCACGACGTCGAGATCGCCGAACGTGATCGGTCGGCGACGAACGTGATGCGCGGGGCGATCTACGGGGATCCGGGATTCCACAACGGCGTCTACGACGAGGGATACGAACTCGAGTACTTCGTCGGTTGGATGGGCGGTGCCGCGACGCCAGGAGCCGGAATTCCCGCTGACGTACGGGACCTGGTGAGCGCTGCCGATCGCGGGGACACCGTCGACACCTCACTGACGGCGCTGAGCCTCTTTGGAACCGTTGGGTCCGTTCCGAAGGTGGTGGACAAAACCCAGGACTTCCTGACACGCTATCCGACCCACCGTGGCGACCTCGGGACGATCATCTCCCAATCGCGGGTGATTCCCGAGGACGCGAAGACCGCGATCCTTCGCGACGGCGTCTATCGTAACTCCTATTCGGACCTTCAGCGAGCCGGCCTCGACGAGAGCGAGATCAATCGGATGGCGGCCTCGGGGACGAATCTCCGGGATGCGAATCGCTTGGTCGACGACGGTGCGGATCCCCAGGTCGTCACTCGCCTCTCCGACGACGGTGCGGATCTGGGATCGATCCGCGTCGGAAGCGACGTCACCGATTCCGACATCGACGTCGTACTCCGCGATGGAACGCTCTCTGAGAGCCGGTTCATCACGAACGACGACGGTCGGACGGTCTGGCTGGAAAGCGGGGACGGCGACACCGGGCTTCAGCACATCGTGGACGGACACGAGAGTGACTTCATCAACAAATTCGATCATATCGACAGCACGAACAGCGAGGGCGAGATCGTTCGAACGATCCAGAACACGATCGAAAACGGGCAGGCTACTCCAGTGTCTGACTCACGCGGTGGCTGGGAGTACGTCCATCGATCGTCAAGCGGGGACACACAGGTGGTTGTCAGTGAAAACGGTTACGTCATCACGGCCCATCCACTGAGTGACTGATGACGTTCACCGTCGAACTGCTGGCGATCGAACCCCACGCGACCTATCGTGAGACCGTCTACGATCAGTTGGTCGAGGTAGAATTCGTGGACGGCACCTCGTTGTGGCTCTTCGACCCCGACGTGACCGTTTCGGAGGATGCGATCGGCGAGGAGGCGGTAATCGAGATTCGAACGTTGTTCGACGAATCCGACGTAACCGGAGCCGATGATCGAAGCCACGGAATCGATCCCGAAACCGACGAGCGAACGAAAGGCCACGAGTACTACGGACACATCACCGAGCGAGTTGACGACGACGGCACCGAACGGTTCGTCCTCGATGTCGGCGTCGGCGAGCTCTCGATTCCAACGACAGGAGAGGTGGGGGAGACGTTCGATGTCGGCGACTACGTCAGGCTGTCAGCAATCAGATCGGACCTGTACGATGTCGTCGCCTGATCTATCGGCTACTCGATCCCGACGACCATCCACGCGTACAGCCCCTCCGCGGTGGACTGGCTGACGTCACCGACAACGAGCAGTCTCACGACCAGGTTTTCGTTCCGTCCGACAAACGCATACAGTCCGTGGTCCTCGTCCTCGCCACCAACGGCCACCGTATCGATCGGATGCGCTTCGCCCGGCTCGATCGCGTCCCCTCCGTACCGGTCTTCGATCGTCTCGACGGACGACGTTCGCTCGTGTCGGGCCCGGTCGATCGAGTCGTACACCTCGAACTCGGACAGCAGGTAGCCCCCCTCCTGATCAGTCCCCTCGACGCCGATGTAGGTTCTTGAACGCTGTTTGAGAATTCCTGCCTCTTCGAGCGCCTCCCGCTCGTCGTCGTCGGCCTCGTCGACACTCGTGTGGATGTCGTCGAGGAACTCGAAGCCGTCAGGAACCTGATTCAGCGGCAGCAGTATCCGTTCGCCATCGATCGACTCGTCGTAGGCGAGTGCGTCGGTCACCCCGGCATCGTCGTCCTCCGGGATCGCTTCGGTGTCGTCCGCTTCCGAGGCCGCTTCGGCGTCGTCCGCCGAAGACTCGTCGGTGTCGTCGTCCTCTGGTGTCGTCTCCGGTCGCTCTCCGTCGTCGTCCCCATCCGGAAGTTCGTCCTGATCAGCAGTATCGTCCCCGGACCCGAGGTCCGGTTCGGAGTCAGGCGGTTCGGAGACGTCACTCTCGTCCTCCCACACGCGAGCACACCCCGCCACGGCTGTCGCGCCGACCCCACACAGCGCCATGTAGGAACGTCGATACATGGCGTCCGATAGTTCGGTCCGAACTATATGCGTTGTTCTCGGCGAACCCCGCGGCCCGAACGGAGTGTCTCGGTTCACCGGTCACCCAAGCCGCTCGTCGAGAATCAACCGCGTCTTCGTGCTCACGACTTCGTCCTGTTCTCGCGCGCGGGTGATCAGTTGATTGACACCCTGCGTGTCCGCGGCGTCGACGACACAGACCAGGTCGTCCTCGCCGCTGACCTGCCAGACGAAGTCCACGCGCGTCCACTCGGCCATTCGGTCGGCGATCGCGCCCGTGTCCACGTTGACGTCCACGCCGACCTCGATCATCGCCTTTACGTTGCCCGTCCGCGTCGCGACCGTGAACCGCTCGATGATGCCGTCTTCGATCATGCGATCGACGCGGTTTCTGACCGTGCCCTCGCTCGTACCGACCTCCTCGGCGATCTCGGTGTACGGCGTCCGCGCGTCCCGCCGGAGGATGGCGAGAATCTCCCGGTCGAGGTTGTCCATGTACGGGGCAGTTCCCGGACGACCTTACCGATTACGAAATTCGTAGCGAAGCTTCGAAAGCAAGGCTTATTATGCCGGGGAAAGTACGCATCTCGTAATGCCGGACGCCTACGTAGCGCTGGAGGGGGGACATGTGGTCGAAGCACGTGCTCGCTCCCCCGGCACGGCACGCGGCGAACTGGTTTTCACGACCGCGTACACGGGGTACGAAGAGAGCCTGACCGACCCCTCCTACGAGGAGCAGGTGCTCACCTTCTCGTACCCCCTGATCGGGAACTACGGCGTCCGACGAGAGCGATTCGAATCCGACCGCGTCCACCCGAGCGCGGTCGTCGCCCGCGAACTCACCGACGACGTCGCCGACTGGCTCGCCGATGAGGGCGTCCCTGCCGTCGACCACCTGGATACGCGCGGGTTCGTCACCGAGATTCGCGACGGTGGGGCGATTCCCTGCGGGGTTTCGGCCGGTCCGGACGCCACGCCCGAGGACGCGCTCGACGCGCTCGACGCCTGCGTACCGATGAGCGCTCACGAGACGATCGGCAGGCAGGTAAGCGTCGACGAACCGGTCGTCCACGCCGGGGGCGGCCCCACGGTCGCGCTGATCGACTGCGGCGTCAAGGGCTCGATCGTCGACTCGCTGTCGGCCCGCGGAGCCGAGGTCCACGTCCTACCGTACGACGCGACGCCGGCTGCCGTCTCGGCCGTTGATCCTGACGTACTGTTCGTCTCGAACGGTCCCGGCGATCCCGCCAACTTTTCGGATGCGACCGCGCTCGTCGAGGAGTACGTCGGCGAGGTGCCGATCGCGGGGATCTGTCTCGGTCAACAGATCGTCGCACGCGCGCTCGGTGGAACGACCGAGAAGATGCCGTTCGGCCACCGCGGGGTCAACCAGCCGGTGATGGACACCGAGACGGGCCAGGTCGTGATGACGACGCAGAACCACGGCTACACCGTCGCCGATCCCGGCGAGTTGACGATCACACAGGTGAACGTCAACGATGACACGCCCGAAGGCCTAGAGAGTGCGGATCTCGACGTGTTGACCCGTCAGTACCACCCCGAGGCGAACCCCGGTCCGCACGACTCGCTCGGCTTCTTCGACGACGTGCTCGCAATGGCCGACCGCCAGCGACCGTTCCGGGCGGTCGCGTCGGACTGACTGGACGACGATCGTCCCCGGGTTTGAGCCGGGATTTTCACTAGCCGCCACCGACCGATTCCGTTCACATGATGGTCGGTTCTCGTCGACTGAAACCGTCCGGTCCGAACTAGATTCTCGTCGACTCACTCGTGGGCAGCGTCCCACGTCGTCGGCTTCCGGAAGTTC
>SKSS01000041.1 GCA_007122875.1 Salinarchaeum sp.
CCCGCGCTGACGGCGTGACCGATCGGCGGCCGGACGGCCACGGTCGCCTCCGGACCGTTCATCCCCGCTGAGATCTCCGCGCCGACGACGTACTCGTCCGGCAGATACTCGCGGGTCCGGGCGGCGATCAGCGAGAGGCCATCGCGGAGGGCACGCCGGTCCTCGGGCGACAGTTCCGGCCCGTCCCCGGTTTGACCGGCTGGCGAGACGCCCGGCTGTCCGACGTAGGGGTTGTTTCCGTTCATAGGATCGTTGCAGGTCGTTAGAACGGATACGCTAAAAAGGATTCGGCGATCCGGTGGTTCGCTCAGATCGGCGATGGTTGGCTCGCTCAGATCGGCGATACGATTGACCCATCTATACGGGATCGGCCTCGTCGTAGGCTGCGACGACGACGGCCGTCGCGTACTCATCCTCGTCGGCGTCCACGGTGGCTACCCGCCGTCCTCCATCCTCGAACGGCCAGTCGCGGATCGTCTTCCCGACCTCGATCCCTTCGTCTAAGTGATCGCGGATCGTCTCCGAGTCTGTCTCCCCGGACTCCTCGTAGAGGATCCCCTGCCCCGATTGGGTCGTCGCCCACGCCAGCCCGGCTGAAACGGTCGTCGGTCCTCGGGCGGTCGCTCGCGCCTCGACGACCTGGAGACGAGCGCCGACGGGACCGAGCGTCGGTGCGGTGCCGACGAGGTCGAGCGTCGTCCCCTCGGGAAGGACCGATGAGAAGTGAACGAGGTTGTAGTCGTGGACGCCGGCCTCGGCGAGCGCGGCGTCGTAGGAGGCCGTCTCGGTCGGGCCGGTTGCAGTCCCCCAGGCGAGTCGTACGTCGGTCATGAACGCGGTTTCGGACGAACCGTAGAAGGCGTTACGATCCCGCTGTGCCCGATCAGTAGGCGTATTCGGCGTAGCCGTCTGAGGTGATCACGTCGCTCACGTTGTTTTCGTCCCCATCGACTTTCGCCAGCGCCTCGCGGAAGTCGTCCATGCGGATCTCGACCCGGTCGTCGCGGATGGCGAACATCCCCGCTTCCGTACAGATGCTCTCTATTTCGGCCCCGCTGTATCCGGCGGTCGCGGCGGCGAGGTCCTCGTAGTCGACGTCGTCGCCGACGTTCATCTCGCGGGTGTGAATGCGGAAGATCCGCTCGCGGCCCTCCCCGTCGGGTTTTGGAACCTCGATCAGGCGATCGAACCGGCCGGGTCGGAGGATCGCGGGATCGAGCATGTCGAACCGGTTCGTCGCGGCGATAAAGCGGACCTCGCCGCGTTCCTCGAAACCGTCCATCTCGGAGAGCAGTTGCATCATCGTCCGCTGTACCTCCGCGTCGCCGGAGGTCTTCGACTCCGTGCGTTTGCTCGCGATCGCGTCGATCTCGTCGATGAAGATGATCGCCGGCTCGCGCTCGTTGGCGAGTGTGAACAGATCCCGCACCAGCCGGGAGCCTTCGCCGATGAACTTGCGGACGAGTTCGGAGCCGGCCATCTTGATGAACGTGGCGTCGGTCTCGGCTGCCACCGCCTTCGCCAGCATCGTCTTGCCCGTTCCCGGCGGGCCGTGTAACAGCACGCCGGAGGGTGGCTCGATCCCGACCGTCTCGAACTGTTCGGGGTTGGCGAGCGGCTCCTCGACGGCCTCGCGGACCTCGCGGATCTGGTCGTCGATCCCACCGATGTCGTCGTAGGTCACGCCGGGACGCGCTTCGATCTGCATCGCCTGTGCCCGCGCATCGGTCTCGGCGTCGAGGATCGTCTTGACGGTAAACGAGTCGTTCACAGCGACCCGATCGCCGGGGGCGAGCTCCTCACGGAACGGTGGACCGACTTCGGTGAGCACCTCCTGATTGTTGCCGTGTTGTTTGATGATGGTTCCGTCGTTGGTGAGTTCCTCGACGGTGGCGACGTACAACGAGGCGCTCTTCAGGGCCTCGTTCTCCCGCTCCAGTCGGTCGACCTCGGATCTGAGGGTTCGCTGACGGCCGTGTGCCTCGTCGAGTCGATCGACGAGTTCGTCGTGCACGTGGACGATGTCCCGGTAGTGGTGCCGAAGCGCCGTGAGCCGCTCGCTGTCCGACATCTCGGGGTCGAGATCGAGCGTGGGGCGTTCCGGCAGTGACGGACTGCGCGACATTCTATGCAGCCTCTAGACTAGCCAGGTTAGAAGTGCCTTTGGGTCATCCTCCCCCGACGTGAGGGGGTTTTTCCGAAACATTTATGGGATGAACAGGCGCAAACCTCGCCGTTTACGGCGGGGATACGCGCCGTCACGGGATGACGCCTTCCACCGATTACTGCACGGCCGGATATTCCACGTCCAATCAATATCTTTAATACTGACTTCCCCATAAGTACTTATGAACACAGTCAGATGCTGGAGACAACTCGCACCTATCGAGCAAAAATCGTCAATCACCAACAGGTGAGTGACGACCTCGATGACTGCGGGCACTCTGCATCGAAACTGTGGAACGTCGCCCGCTACCACACCCAACAAGAATGGGATGATACCGGCGAGATTCCGTCCGAAGCCGACCTCAAGCGTGAACTAAAAGACCACGAACGCTACAGTGACCTCCATTCCCAGTCAAGTCAGCGAGTTCTAGAAGAGCTTGCTGAGGCGTTCAACGGCTGGTTCAAAAAGCGCAAGAACGGTGACATTGACGCGAATCCACCCGGTTACCGAAAGCGAGGCGACAACCACCCACGCTCCACCGTAACGTGGAAACAAAACGGCATCAAACACGATGTCAGGCACAACCAACTCCGCCTGAGCAAGGGCTTCAACCTGAAGAACCACCGCTCGGACTTCATCCTTGTAGAATACGAGACGCGACCGGACGTAACTGTGGAGAACATCCAACAAGTTCGAGCCGTATGGAACGGCGACCGTTGGGAACTCCACCTCGTCTGCAAAGTCGAAATTCCCGTCGAGGACGCACCCGGCGACAACACGGCGGGTATCGACCTCGGAATCAAGAACTACCTCGCCATCGCTTACGATGATGGTGACGCTGAGTTGTATCCGGGGAACGTACTGAAGCAAGACAAGCACTACTTCACGCGAGACGAGTACGACACTGAAGGTGAAAACGGGCCGTCGAAGCGTGCGCTCCGCGCTCGACAGAAACTCTCTCGTCGGAAAAACCACTTCCTGCACGCGCTCGCCAAGCACGTCGTCAAGCGGTGTATCGACCACGAGGTCGGTCGCATCGCCATCGGTGACTTGAGCCAGATTCGTGAGGACGAGAACGGTGACGCTCGAAACTGGGGGAAACGTGGAAACAAGAAACTCCACGGATGGGAGTTCGATCGCTTCACCACGTTGCTCGAATACAAGGCGGAGGAACACGGTATTCTCGTTGACCGCACGAACGAACGGGACACGAGCAAGACGTGTTCGTGCTGTGGCCGGAAGCGTGACGCGAATCGCGTGGAGCGTGGCCTGTACGTCTGCGAGTCGTGCAGTGCAACAATGAACGCAGACGTGAACGGGGCAGTGAATATTCGCAGAAAGATAACTCAGAATCCCCCGACGGGGGATATGAGTAACGGTCGGTTGGCACGGCCAGTAGCCTACCTGTTCAACCAACCCTCGGGGCGTTTCGCACCGAGCGAACAGGTTGGTTGCAAACCGTAATATCCCAACTCTCGGGGATCCTCGCCCTTCAGGGCGGGGAGGATGTCAAATTAGCGAGATCATCTTCAGCACTCCCAACAGGAACGGCGGTGGGTGTGTCCGGATCGGCCACTGCGCCCCGACTCCGAGAGTGGGCGGTAGGCAAAACCGATATATTCGGTGATGGGCTAGATAATGACGTGATGCCGTTAGACGTACCGCTGTTCGTTGGTGGGCTGCCGGCCGGACCGGAGATGCTCATCATCCTGCTGATCATCGTGCTGCTGTTCGGGGCGAACAAGCTGCCGAAGCTCGCCCGATCGACCGGCGAGGCGATGGGCGAGTTCAAGAAAGGACGTCGGGAGATCGAGCAGGAACTACAGGACATGGAAGAGGACATCGCGGGGGACCTCGATCCAGACCTCGACGTGGACAGCGAACCCAACAGGTAGCCTCGGTTCCAACCCCGATCTCTCGCGTCGATCAGTCCTCGTTCATCGATAGCGACGTGGCTGTTCGGGCCGGAATACCGCGACACGGCTGTTCGGGCCGGAATACCGTGATACGGCCGTTCGGCCCGTCGAATAGCGACGTGACCGTTCGCGCAGGCGAAGGCCGTTCGAGCCGACGAAACGCCTACCTGCGTTCGTCGCCTACGTCGTTCGATGAACGCCCTCGATCGAACCCGTCGGTCGCTCACCCACGCCGACCGTCGGGACGCACTCGGCGCGCTCGCCGCCGTCGTGGGTGTGAACCTGGTGGGTGCGTCACCGGCGATCGCGTTCGGATCCGACACGGGGTGGATCGACCGTCCCGCGTTCTACCCCCCGGAGTGGGCGTTCGGCGTCGTCTGGACGGTGCTGTTCACCCTGCTCGGGATCGCGCTCTGGCTGGTCGTCCGCGATGGGGTCGACTCACGGCCCGTTCGGGTGGCCGTCGGCCTGTTCGTGGTTCAGATGGCGGTCAACGTCGCGTGGACGCCCGCGTTCTTCGGACTTCGCTCGCCGCTGGCGGGGCTTGCGGTGATCGTCCCGCTGTGGTTTCTGGTCGTCATGACGATCTACGCGTTCGACCGGGTGGATCGTCGGGCAGCGGCGTTGCTGGTTCCCTACCTTGCGTGGGTGAGCTTCGCCGTCGTGTTGAACGTCGAGATCTGGCGGCTGATGAACTGAGCACCTACTCCTCGCCGGCTTCCAGCGCCACGCCTGCCAGCAACGCCTCCAGTTGGACCCGCTCGTTCGCGCCCTCCGTAATTCGGAAATCGGCCTCGCCGATCCGATCCATCAGCCGGACGGCGGCCCGGTCGTCGATGTCGAACTCCCAGATCGAGCGGTGAAGCTGGTCGATCACGTCCCCGCCGGCCAGCCCCTTTTCGGTGAGGAGGTCGTCGAGTCTGGCCCGCGCGGCCGTGAAGTCGCCGTCGAGTGCGCGCTCGACGAGTTCGCGAACTTCCTCCGGCCGGGCCGTGCTGGTGATCGTGAACACCGCCTCCTCGTCGACATCCTCGCCCATCACCGACGCAGCCTGCAGCGCGTTGAGCGCCTTGCGCATGTCGCCGTCGGCCGCGTAGACGAGCGCTGCCATGCCATCGGTGGTAATCTCGATCCCCTGGTCGTCGGCGACATCGTGGATCTGCGCCTCGATCGCGTCGTCGTCGAGCGGTCCGAACCGGAAGACGGCACACCGCGACTGGATCGGGTCGATGATCCGACTGGAGTAGTTACACGAGAGGATGAAGCGGGTGTTGTGTGAGAACTGCTCCATCGTCCGGCGGAGCGCGGACTGGGCGTCGTCGGTCAGCGCGTCGGCCTCGTCGAGGAAGATGATGCTGTAGCCGTGGCCACCGAAGCTCGATCGTGCGAAGTCCTTGATCCGGTCGCGAACCACGTCGATCCCGCGGTCGTCGGAGGCGTTGAGTTCGAGGAAGTTCCCCCGCCAGTCGTCGCCGTACACCTCGCGGGCGATCGCCGTCGCTGCGGTGGTCTTTCCCACGCCCGCCGGTCCCGAAAAGAGCATGTGGGGGAGGTCGTCGCGCTCGACGTACCGCTTCAATCGATCGACGATCGGCTCGTGTCCCTTGATGTCGTCGAGCGATTGTGGACGGTACTTCTCGATCCAGATGGCGTCCCGACCGCCGACGGCCTCCGCCTCGGCCTCGCTCATGAAACGGGCCTAGCGCGCACCGGTGATAAAGCCCGCGAGACGAACTGACCGTGAAGACGACGGGCCGCGCGGGCGCTGTCCTAAGCCGACCCCAACGCGAAACGTGGCAACCGCCGGAGTGAGTAAGCGGACACATTACTACGGGCCGGAACGACGACGCGGGTTCCATGTCCGATGGCTTGCGGAGGCGGCCGGTCTCGCTCTCACTCGCGGGGATCCTCGTCGTCGTACTGGCCGTTGCCCTCGCCACCCCGCTCGCGGGCGTCGCCGTCGCCGACGGACCGACAGCAGCAGTCGAGCCGAGGGTGGACCACGGCTCTTCCACCGTGATCGGCTCCGCCCCCGTCGAAGCGACCGACGTTCGAACCGGCGGCGAGATCGTGATCGGAAGCGACGAGACGATCGACGGCGACCTCACAGTGATGGGTGGCAGCGTCACCGTCGACGGCACGGTCGACGGCGATCTCTCGGCGATCGTCGGCGATGTGCTCGTGACCGGAACAGTGACCGGCGACGTGGAGGTCTTCTCCGGAGCCATCCGGATCGAGGGCGACGTCGCCGGGGACGTGAGCGTCGGGGCTGGAGCGATCGAACACGAGGGAACGATCGACGGCACCTTCGCGGGAGCATCCGGCGCAGCGGAACTCGACGGCACGATCGACGAGGACGCGTCGATCGCCGCGGGTGCGGTGACGCTCGGTCCGTCGGCCACCATCGGCGGCGATCTCTCCTACGTCGCCGGGGCCGTCGACATCGATCCCGCCGCGACGGTCGACGGCTCGGTTACGCAGGTCGAACCGGTCGAACCGGTTGAGCCGCCGGGTGCCATCGTGACCGTCCTCAGCTTCCTCTACAGCCTGCTGGTCAACCTCGCGTTCGGTGCAATCTTGCTGTTGCTCCTTCCGGAGTTCTCACGGAGAACGACCGTCCGGAGCCTCGACGAGACCGCCCGCTCCGCTGGCGTCGGACTCCTCGTACTGTTCGTCGTTCCGGTTGTGCTAGTGCTCTTTCTGATCACGATCCTCGGAATCCCGATCGCGCTCGTCGGCGGCGCGTTCTACCTGCTCGCGATCTGGGCGGGCTACGTCTACGGCGCAATCGCGGTCGGAACCTGGCTGCTCGGTCGTGCCGGTTCGACCGCGGGACGGTGGGCTGCGCTCGTCGTGGGGATTCTTCTCATCTCGATCGTCGGGGCGATCCCACTGATTGGCTGGCTGATCGCGCTGATCGTGACCCTCGTCGGACTCGGGGCGCTCTCGCTCGGCCTCGTTCGCGGGTCCAGAGCACGCCGGGACCGACGCGTCGAGGGGTGGCCCCGTGACGCTGCGGGACGCATCGGGGATCGCAGGCGGACGGAACCGACCGCCGACTCCCCGACGCCGGATCCACTCGACGAGGGGACCAACGGCCGGGGAGACGAACCCCGCGATCGAACCGCCCACGAACCCGACGAGTACGATCGATCGGTGGGATCGGACGACGACCGCCCGCTCGTTGAGGACGACACCGACCGAGGACCGCCCGACGAGCGGAGGGGTCGGGACGGTCGCGGTAACGATTCCGCCGCTCGTGACGACCCCGACCGCCGTGATTCCGAGCCGTGACTCACGACTCGGTCGGTGAACGGTCCGACGCGCTCAAGCCGTCGGACCGCCACCCGCCGAACATGCACGTGACCGTC
Source organism: Salinarchaeum sp. (assembly GCA_007122875.1). Taxonomy (GTDB): domain Archaea; phylum Halobacteriota; class Halobacteria; order Halobacteriales; family QS-1-68-20; genus QS-1-68-20. The sequence goes on from SKSS01000041.1 coordinate 7,455, forward strand.
GAGGTCGTCGGCGGAGAGACACACGAGGTGGCGATAGAGGCAGATGAGACGACCTACGCCGAGCTGATCGACGAGGCGGGCTTTCACCCTGAGGAGGCCACAGCGCTCGTGGACGGTCGGCCGGTTCCCGAGGATCGGCCCGTCACTCCCGACGTAGAGCGCGTCCGCGTCCTGCGTCTCGTTCACGGCGGCTGACCGGTCGAGAGACGGTATCGACCGATCTCGGGAGTCCGATCGGTCAGTTCGACGTGACTCCCGTCGAGTTAGGCCGTCAAACGGTCCCGTGGTGAGGACGTCGATCCGCTATCGGTCGACGGTGGACGCATCCCGGCATCCACCGTTGACTGCGCCGACACCGAGATGTGCAGAGCACCACAGTACGGTCCGCGTATCTCGCGCCCGCGCAGACCTATCTGTCATACTGGGAAACGGCGATGAATTTTATGCCATATAACAATCAGTGGCGGCGGTCTGTCCTGTGGACGGATCATGAACCAACCACCGAAACACAGCGGACGGTTCGCTCCGGTACTGACTCGGTCCCGCCAGCGTCGGGAGTTCGTATCGGAAACGGCTCCGTCCCGATCGACTGTCCCACGGTCTGGGAGACCTGTCTCGTCCCGTCATCAGGAGCGTGAATCCAGATGAGTCCCGCACGCGACGGCGTCGTAATGCAGGTAGAGCAGGTTCCGGAGTTCCTCGAGGGGACGGTCGCGAACATGATCGCGTTTCTCCCGCGGCTGGTCGGTGCGATCCTCATCCTGCTGATTGGGTGGGCGATCGGTCGGATCGTCGCGCGGATCGTCCGCCGGCTGACCGATGTCGTCGAACTCGACCGCGCGACGATGCGAACGCCGATCGGTGACATGCTCGGCGGAACCGAGGCGGCAGTGTCGAGAGCGTTCGGGACGATCGCGGCGTGGTACATCTACTTCCTGGCGATTCTCGCGGCGGCGAACGTCCTGGCGATCCCGATGCTGTCACAGTGGGTCGACACGGCCGTGTCGTACCTGCCGGCGTTCATCGCCGGACTGCTCATCATCATCTTCGGGTTCATCGTCGCGGACTTCCTCGCGAACGCGATCGAACGAACCGGGACGGCCACCGGCGACCGCTATACGGCGGTGTTCGCCGATGGCGTCCGCATCTTCCTCTACTTCATCGCGCTCGTCATCGGTCTCGATACGATGGGAATCGACGTCGAGATCCTCTACATCTTCGCCGGAGCGCTCGCGTTCGGACTGGGGCTGGCGCTCGCGATCGGAATTGGGATCGCGTTCGGCCTGGGCGGTCGGGAGTACGTGAACGACAACATCGACCGCTGGATGGGGCGAGCGAGCGACGCAGCAGCCGAGAGCAGCACCTCGTCCGACGATCCCGGCCGGCCGGCCGACGGTGGGCGCACTGACGGTCCCGACGATCGGCCGGCCGGCGGTTCCGACGAGTAGCACCGACTCCCGCCGCGTCGTAGCGGCACCGATCCCCGACCGCGTCGTTTTTCCTCGCGCGGGCGTTCGACACCCGTGATGCACGTCCGCGAGGCCACCCCTGACGAACGACCCGCCGTCAGAAACGTCCTCGACGGTGGACTCCTCGCGGTCGACGATGTCGCCGACCGGATCGTGGCCGGAGACGTGCTAGTCGCGGCGACCGACGGCCGACTCCTCGGCGCGCTCGTGCTCGACGACTGTGCGGACGGCGCGCATATCGTCGCCGTCGCGGTCCGACCCCGCCGACGTGGACAGGGGATCGGAACGGCGCTCGTTGAGGCGGCCGCCGATCGGAAGGGCCGGCTGTCGGCCGACTTCGATCCCCCCGTCCGACCGTTCTACGAGGCGCTGGGGTTTCGAATCGAGCCGGTCGGCGGCGGGCGGCTTCGCGGCACGTACCAGCGGTGATCGCTACGCTTCCGCTCGGCGGCGTGCGTCCTCAACCAGCCGTTCACCGGCGTTGAGGAGTTCCGCCACTCGCCCGTCCGTCTTCGCCTCGGCGTAGACTCGCATCTTCGGTTCGGTGCCGCTCGGACGGGCCAGCAACCAGGAGCCGTCAGCGAGCGCGAGTTTCACTCCGTCGTCCTCGTTGACGCCCTCGACCGGCGTTCCGGCGACCTCGTCCGGACGGTTGGTGGCGAGCGCACGCAGCACGCCCTGTTTCTCCTCGTCCGGACACGGGAGGCTTCGACGGCCCTGGTGGATCTCGCCGTGGGTGTCGAGCAGGCGGTCGACGCGGTCGTCGAGCGGCTCTTCGGCGTCGGCGACGGCCGTCAGCAGCGCGACCAGCACGCCGTCCTTCTCGCGGACGTGCCCTCGAATCGAGAACCCGCCGGATTCCTCGCCGCCGATCAGGGCGTCGTGGTCGGCCATCGCCCGTGCGACCCACTTGAAGCCGACCGGCACCTCGACTATCTCCTCGCCGGCAGCGTCGGCGATTCGGTCGATCAGCCCCGTCGTCGAGACGGTCCTGATCGCCGTCCCCGACTCCTCCTCGAGGAGATAGTCGTACAGCGCCGCGAAGAGGAGGTTCTCGTCGAGATAGCCGCGACGGGGCGTGACCACCGCGATTCGGTCAGCATCGCCGTCGTTGGCGATTCCGAGGTTGGCGTCGCCGTTCTGGACCGTGGCGACGAGATCTGAGAGCGTCTCGGGACTCGGTTCGGGTGCGCCGTCGCCGAACGTCGGGTCGCGCTCGCAGCGACGGCGTTCGACTGTTGCCCCGGCCTGTTCGAGCAGTCGGTCGGTCACCCCTCGACCGGCCCCGTGGATGGCGTCGTAGGCGATCGTCCGTCCGTCGAGGTCGGCCTCGACGAGCGCGAGGACGTGTTCGGCGTGCGGTTCGACGAGGTCAATCTCCCGGACGCTCCCCCACTCCGATTCGGGCAGCGGCTCCGGTTCGCGGAGGTTCGCCTCGATGGCGTCGGTGACGGTCGGCAGCGCTGGTGCTCCATCGGCGGGGATGAACTTCACGCCGTTGTACTCGGGCGGGTTGTGTGAGGCCGTGACCATAAACGCCCCCGCGAGGTCGCGGTCGACGATGCCGAACGCGACAAGCGGGGTCGGACAGTCGCGTTCAGGGACGAGTACGTCGTGGCCGTTCGCGGCCAGCACCCGCGCGAGTTCCTCGGCGATGTCGCGGGAGTCCTCGCGGGGATCGTAGCCCACCGCAACCGGCTTCCCCGTCAGCCCCTCGTCGGCGAGGTGATCGGCGACCGCCTGTGCGACCGCGCGAACCCGCGCCGGGGTGAACGCGTCGCGGTGAGCGCGCCAGCCGTCCGTACCGAAGGCGATGGCGTCCGTATCCATGTGTGCGCCATCGACCGGTGGGGCGAAAAACCCACCGTGGATAGCTGGGCGAACCTCCCGCCGTGAAATAGCTGTCGCGTTTCCTACAAAAATTCAGTTTCGGAAACCGCCAATACGTCGGCGGACACAGTCGTTTTATGGACTCGGTTCCAACGCGACAGCACATGACCACCGTCGTTGCGATTTCCGGAAGCCTTCGCGACGGGAGCTATACCCGGACCGCGCTTCAGCACGTTCTCGATGCCGCCGAGGACGCGGGAGCCGACACCGAACTGATCGATCCGCGTGAACTCGATCTGCCGCTGTTCGATCCCGACAACCGCGACGTGGGTGATAGCGACTACCTGAAACGGACGGTCGACGAGGCCGACGCGATCATCCTCGGAACGCCCGTCTACCACGGTACACTCTCCTCCGCGCTCAAGAACGCCCTCGACTACCTCGGGAAGGACGAGTTCGAGGGGAAGACCGTCGGCTTGCTCGCTGTCGCGGGCGGTGGCGGTTACGGTCGAACGCTCGAACACCTCCGGACCTCGGTTCGGACCGTTCGCGGTTGGACGCTCCCCCACGAGGTCGGCATCCGGAAGGCGTACGATCAGTTCGACGACGGCGAGTTCGTCGACGAGGACCTCGAAGAGCGGACCCGAACGCTCGGGACGCTCGCCGTTCAGTACGCGAACATCGAACCGGCCGAGGTGCCCGAACTGTCCGCCGCTGACGACTGACGACGCCTACCGTCCG
>SKSS01000070.1 GCA_007122875.1 Salinarchaeum sp.
ATCATGAGGTTTATCGGGCCGACGCGCGACCCTTTTACGGGCTGCACTCCTACTCCGGACGATGGTTCGGAACGTCGCCGAGGTGGTCGCCGAACTCGACCCCGAGGATGTTCACCTGCTCTCGGGCATCGAACACGGGATGCGCTTTTCGGAGTGGGTCGACCGGAGGAAGCTGCCGAAGTTCTCCCGGCTGACGGCCGAGGAGGTCGACTACCGTATCGACCGCTGTGAGCGGCGCGGACTGCTCGAACGGAAGACGATCCAGTACGAGGGGTACAAACTGACGTTCGAAGGGTACGACGCGCTCGCGCTACACACCTTCGCCGAACGCGACACCATCGAGGGATTCGGCGCGCCCCTCGGCGTCGGCAAGGAAAGCGACGTCTACGAGGTGCAGTCCTACCGTCCGATGGCGCTGAAGTTCCACCGTGAGGGCTACACCAACTTCCGGGAGGTGCAGAAAGAACGGGAGTACACCGCGGATAAGGAACACGTCTCCTGGCAGTACACTGCCCGGAAGGCAGCCGAAGCCGAATACGACGCACTGGAGACACTGTACCCCGACGTATCGGTCCCCCAACCGATCGACCACAATCGACACGCCATCGTCATGGAGCGCATCGACGGGGTGGAACTCGCACGCGCGCGACTGCCGGACGACCAGATCGTTCCACTGGTCGAGTTGATCCTCGACGAACTCGCCGGGGCGTACGAAGCCGGCTACGTCCACGCCGACGTAAGCGAGTACAACGTCTTCGTCGACGAGGGGGGGATCACGATCTTCGATTGGCCACAGGCAGTCTCCACCGATCACGAAAACGCGGACGAGCTGCTGGAGCGAGACGTCGCGAATCTGCTGGGCTACGTCGAACGGAAGTATCCTGGGGCGATCCGGGACGGATCGCCCGAACGGGTGGCCGCCGAACTCACGACTGGCGAATTTTCCGGCTTCGACGGCTGAGGCGTCGTTTCTGGGATCGGCCCTCCACTCTGTGGCGGGCTCCACGTCCGGCCGATACACCAATAACGACGATATCGAATCTCGGTTGTCCGCTAGAGGATCAGCGAGACGATCGCCAGGATGATGAAGATGAGCACGAAGATGCGTGCGATCTCCATCGTGATCCCCGCGACGCCGCGAGCGCCGACCGCTGCGGCGATGATTGCGAGGACGAAGAACACGATCGCCCACTGAAGGAAGTCACCGGTGAACTGCAACGGCACTGCGACAGCTTCGAGCATGGACAGAAGCAACGGTGCACGCCCCCTTTGTTACCGCCCGGTTAGCGGGGGAAAAGCCTGCGTTTATGGATCATTCGAGCCGACACGTCGCGGATCGTATTCGGCCGGTGGGCCGTGCCGGGTCCCGTTTCGAAGGCCTTAAACGCCAAAACGACGAACTCGCGGTAGACTCGCTGGCGGACGGGCACCAGTGGGCACCCGTTGGCGCACGCCGACGGGCAGGGATGTGGCCGTCGTGGCGATCGCCGATCGATCACGGACGGCTGAACCGCTCGACGCCCGTGGTGAAACCATGGCACGGAGCTTCTACTCCCACATCAGAGAGGCCTGGAAGTCCCCGGACGACGGCAAACTCGGGGAACTCCAGTGGCAACGCAAGCAGGAGTGGCGACGACAGGGCGCGATCGAGCGCATCGATCGACCGACACGACTCGACCGGGCCCGAGACCTCGGCTACAAGGCGAAACAGGGCGTCGTTCTCGCACGGGTGAGCGTCCGCAAGGGGACCGCCCGGAAGGTCCGACCGCGAGCCGGGCGGCGCTCGAAGCGGATGGGCGTCACGAAGATCACCCGCCGGAAGAACATCCAGCGGATCGCCGAGGAACGGGCCAGCCGGAAGTTCCCGAACCTCCGCGTGCTCAACTCCTACTGGGTCGGCGAGGACGGCAGCCAGAAGTGGTACGAGGTCATTCTGATCGACCCGAACCACCCCGCTATCGAGAACGACGACGACCTCAACTGGATCTGCGACGACACCCATGAGGGGCGGGCGTTCCGCGGACTGACGGGGGCGGGCAAGGCCAACCGCGGTCTCCGGAACCGCGGGAAAGGCGCGGAGAAGGTCCGACCAAGCCGGAACTAACCGTTTTCGCGGCGGTCGGATCGACGACGATCGAGTCCGAGGGGTATTTCCCTGACCATCGCCACCGGACCGGATATGGAGGCGGCGGTAGGACCACCGGCGAAGATGGTCGAGCGGCGCGACGAGTTGACGCCGATGTTGAGCCAGTATCTCGATCTCTGTGAGCGCTACGACGACGCGCTCGTGCTGTTTCAGGTCGGTGACTTCTACGAGGCGTTCTGTGAGGCCGCCGAGGTGATCGCCAGGTTGCTGGAGATCACGCTCACGAAACGCGAGGACAGCACCGGTCGGTACGCGATGGCTGGAATCCCGATCGACAACGCCGAATCGTACGTCGAGGAACTTCTCGACGCCGGATTTCGGGTTGCCATCGCCGACCAGGTGCAAGATCCCGAGGAGGCGACCGGCGTCGTCGATCGTGCAGTCACCCGGATCGTTACTCCCGGAACGCTCACCGAGGACGAGTTGCTCGACGGCGACGAGAACAACTACGTCGCCTGCGTGACCGGAGATGGCGGGTTGGCTCTCCTCGACGTGTCGACCGGGGATTTCTACGCGACGGCCACGGGGTCAGCGACCCACTCTGCGCCCTCGATGGCAACCGTTCGGGACGAGATCGGACGGTTCGAGCCGTCGGAGGCGATCGTCGGCCCGAACGCGCCATCGGACTGCTTCGACGACGACTGCATGGTGACGCCGTTCGACGAGCGTGTCTTCGCGCTAGATGCCGCTCGGGAGCACGTTGCCGACTACTTCGGCGACCCCGATGCGGTGCTGGGATCCGATGCCGAGATCCGCGCCTGTGGGGCCCTGCTCGCGTATGCGGAGTACACTCGAGGCGGTCAGGAGGGCCGTCTCGACTACCTGAACCACGTCACCCGGTACGACCCACGGGAGTACGTCCTGCTCGATGCGGTCGC
>SKSS01000031.1 GCA_007122875.1 Salinarchaeum sp.
GCCCTCGACGGACGAGCGAGACCATCGATCCGGGCGACGTCGGGCGAGTCGGGTATCCCACAGTGATCCGGCGATAAGCGATAAGTGCGGTCGAATCGTACCTGCTGCCATGTGGCGGTCCAGTCGCTTCTCGAAGGAGGTGTCCGTTATCTGTATCGCTTGTGGAGCCTCCGTCTCCCGGTCGGAGGCCCGCGAATACGATAAACTGGGCGACCGCTGGGACCGGACTGGAAAGCAGTTCGAATATCTCTGTAAACCCTGCCACCGGGATCTCTCCCACCAGCCCCGCACGGACCTCGAACCGCTGCTGGTCGAACTCGGCGCTGGAACCCGATCACAACGATCGTTTCTGAACGAGTACTGTTCGACGGTCAGAGAACGCTACGGCTCGACCGGCTCCAGGCGCTGAGCGTCCACGATCGTCAGGCCCAGCGCCGCCGCCGCTCGATCCGCGTCGACACGTTGAACTTACGGCTACCCGTAGCCCGCGCCATGAGTGACCAACGGGACCAGGCCGCAGCCGGGACTGCAGAGGCGCAGGGTCCGGTCGAGATCGACGAGGAGACCGCCGAGCGGATCGCACAGCGACGTGAGGAGCTGTTCGAAAAGTTCGAGATTCCGGACGCGTTTCCCCAGGGGGCGCTGACGGAGGCCGAGCGGCGAACGGAAGACGTCGAGGCGGAGATCGAAGCCGAAGTCGACGAACGTCGGGACCTCCGAGAGCTCACGACCTGGACGACCGATCCGGTCGATGCACAGGACTTCGACGACGCGATCTCCGTCGAGGAGCGCGACGACGTGTACGTTCTCTGGGTCCACATCGCCGACGTAAGCCACTACGTCACGCCGGACAGCGTGATGTGGGAGTCCGCAGTCGAGCGTGCGAACACGGTGTACCTCCCCGCCTACACGGTCCACATGCTGCCGCCGATCCTCGCTGAGACCGTCTGCTCGCTCGTTCCCCAGGAGGATCGACTCGCTCACACCGTCGAGATGCACCTCGATAAGGACAACCTCGGCTACGAGGAGATCGACATCTACAAATCCGTCGTCCACAGCGACGAACGGCTCACCTACACCGAGACCGAAGAGCGTCTCGACGATTCGGACGGTCCGATGCACGAGGAAATCTCGCTCGCGCACGATCTCGCCGATCGGATGCACGAGTACCGAAAGGAGGAGGGATCGCTCGTACTCAACCCCCGCCGAGATCGCGCCCACACGATCGTCGAGGAATGTATGCTGAAAGCGAACAAGGCGGTCACCCACGAACTCATGTGGGGACGGGGAGTCGAAGCGATGTATCGGGTCCATCCGCAGCCGACGCCGGACGAGTGGAGCAACGCCCTCCGCGAAATTCAGGAACTCGACGGCGTCTCCGTTCCCGCCGACAAGTGGGACGAACCGCGGAAGGCCGTCAACGCCACGTTGGAGGAGGCCCCAGCGCGCCAACTCGACAAGATTCAGTGGGCCGTGATGAAAGTGATGCCCCGTGCGCGGTACATGAGCGATCCGTTCGGCGGTCATCACGCGCTCAACTTCGAGATTTACGGCCACTTCACCAGCCCCATCCGGCGGCTGTCGGACCTGATCAACCACTGGATCGTCGAGGAGAACGATGTCCCCGAAAACCTCGCACAGTTGTGCGATCGCGCCTCCGACCGGCAAGGTGCGGCCGAGGCGTGCGAACGGGAGTACAAGCAGGTGCTACAGGACGAGCACCTCGATCCGGACGCCGTCAACAGTCGGGGACTGGAAATCGTCGAAGAGTAGTCGGATCGAAGGAGACGACGCCGATCGGGACGGCCCTCCACACGATCGAGACGGGCGCGTCCTATTGAGTCATGCGCTGTGGTAATCACTCCGCAGGAGACAATATGTTTCAATAATGAACAATCTTTTGCTCCCTCGGGGCGTAGTTGAGCGTGCTATGAGCACCCCATCCACGGACGACCGGGCTGGTGGCATCGGGATCGATCACCCCACCGTCGTCCCCAAGAACTTCGACGCCGCGGGCGACGCGTGTCCCGAGTGCGGACACAGGACGAGCGAAGAGTGACGGCCCGGTGATCGATCACTCGACTGTCACCGGACCGGTAACGAATCGATCGGGTAACATTCTTGTCCCCGACCGGTGTAGGGGCGGATCACATCATGGGTCTGTTCGATCGGCTTCGCGGAGATGACGGTCCACGTGTCGCGTTCTTCGGGATCGACGGGGTTCCCTACAGTCTCGTAGACGACCACCGCGAGGAGTTTCCGACGCTCGCATCGATCGCCGACGAGGGAACCGGTGGTCCGATCGACAGCATCGTGCCGCCGGAGTCGAGCGCCTGCTGGCCGGCGCTCACGACCGGACGAAACCCTGGCGAAACCGGCGTCTACGGATTCACCGACCGGGAGGTCGGCTCCTACGAGACGTACATCCCGATGGGCGGGGACGTACAGGCAGACCGCATCTGGGACCGTATCCAGGAGTCCGGGCGCGACGCGAGCGTCTACAACGTTCCCGTGACGTTCCCGCCGCAACGAAACGTCCAGCGGATGGTGTCGGGGTTTCTCTCCCCTGGACTCGACCGTGCCGCGTATCCGGACGACCTCCGGGAAGAACTCGAATCGATCGACTATCGCATCGACGCCGACGTGAGCCTCGGCCACGAAGACGACAAGACGGCGTTCATCGAGGACGCGACAGAGACGTTGAAAGCCCGTCACGAGGCGTTCGTACGCTGCATCGAGAAGGACGATTGGGACCTCTTTTTCGGGGTCTTCATGACCACCGATCGGATCAACCACTTCCTGTTCGAAGACTACGAACGGGACGGTGAGCACCGCGAGGAGTTCCTCCAGTTCTACCGGACGCTCGATCGGTATCTCGGCGATCTCCGGGCACGATTGGCGGACGACGTGACGATGATCGTCGCCAGCGATCACGGCTTTACCACTCTCGACTACGAGGTGCACTGCAACGAGTGGCTCCGTCAGGAGGGCTGGCTCTCGTTCGACGGCGACGATCACGAGGAGCTGGGCGATATTTCCGCTGACGCCCAGGCGTACTCGTTCATTCCCGGGCGGTTCTACCTCAACCTCGAGGGACGCGAACCCAACGGATGCGTCTCCGAGGAGGACTACGAGGAGGTCCGGGCGGAACTCCGCGACGACTTGCTCGACCTCGAAGGGCCGGACGGCCGCCCGGTGTGCGATCGTGTGGTGACGAAAGAGGAGGCGTTCCGCGGCGAGCACGACGCTATCGCGCCCGATCTCGTCGCGATTCCAAACAACGGGTTCGACCTCAAAGCCGGCTTCGCCGGCCACGATGAGGTGTTCGACCAAGGGCCCAGAAACGGGATGCACACGTTCGACAACGCCAGCCTGTTCATCGACGATCCGAGCGCCACGATCGAGGGAGCGGACCTTCTCGACCTCGCCCCGACGATTCTCGATCTGATGGACATCGAGTACGAAGCGAGCGAGTTCGACGGAACGAGTCTGATGTAGGAAACAAGAAACTAGCGTGACGGGGCGGATGTCGTCGAACGGCTCTCGTTCAATACTGATAGCATCTGAAGTTGTTTTGATGGTATTACCGAATTATCCGCTCATCTTCTTATCGAGTGCCTAAAGAGCCATATCCACTTGCCTGGGACGAAGGCCTTCGGTCTCGGCTAAGGCTCAATACTGGGCAAGAGTCTTCAGAGAAAACTATAAAACAACTACTGACATTCATGTGATAAACAGATGACTATCTTGGGCACGGATCGGGCGTCTCTTACCGGACCGGAGTATGAGCAGTTGGTTGAGCGGCTTAGCGTCGAAGAAAGGCCAATAGATGATGAGATAATTCTCGAAGTAATGGATGAGATAGATGGCTGTCCTAAGAATGGCGGGGCGCTATTGCGAAAATTCGAGATAGTTGATGATGATGGGGTGTTTGAATATGTTTCTGAAACCCCTAATGCCAGCCGCTATTCTCTTCTTCAAACGAGTGGGTTTCTACACGACTTTTTACGTTCTAAAGAACTAAACGAAAGCATAGAAGGACTAAACACTGAAAATGGGTTTTCAGGCTACCATTGGAAAGAAAAAGACGGTGAACCAATCGGAGCAGACGAGGAGCAGGAGTTAGATTGGTATCATTCACTACATGTTGATGGATATCTTGCTTGGGTGATGTGTAGAGGCGGCGCTTATGAATCATTCGGCGGGACACAAGCAGAAGCAAAGTCACTGGGCAGGCAGTTTGATCAGGCGGTCATCAACGATCGTTATGAGGATTTCTTCGCATGGCGCATTCCGAACAAGCAGTGGTCTGAGTGGTTTATCGGTGTCATACACTGGGACGAAACACTTCTTCTTGTAGACAAAGAAAAGAAGGTGATTTGGCTCTTTATGTTCACCTCAACTTCCTAATTGCAATTACTGAGTGGGTTCCACCTCCGTATTCAGCACGTTACTCTTGACAGCCATCAGTGAATTTAATCGCTGCTTCATTCCGTACTTTGACCTCTACTAATCAACGAAGCCACATCTAACCAATCAGTGACGATTCCTCCCATTCCCCCTGACGGGTCAGAACAGGTCGTCCAGTTCGTCGCTGACCAACGCCTCCTTCCGATCGATCGCCTCGACCTCGCGCTGGCCCTCGCGGGCCCGATCGAGGAACTCGTCGACCCGATCCGACCGTTCGATACCCCCCAAGAGTACGACCGCGGCGATCCGATCGGAGTCGAGCGGGAAGTCCCCGCCACGAACCTGAAGCGTTCCGGTTTCCTCCTCGACCCAGGAGCGGGCCCGCTCGAAGCCCCGCCTCGGCAAGCGTTCGGGACGACCCGCCGCGATGACGAGTGCCGCTTCGGCGTCTTTCGCATCCGGGAGGCTCGTTCCGGTGAGAACGGCACGCCGGACGGTGCTCGCGATCGCGTTGACGTTCTCCTCGGGATCGTCGGCTGCGACGGCGTCGGCGTACCCGACCGCCGCGAGACCGCCCTCGCGGAGCGTGTTGATTACCTCGCTCGCGTCGACGACGCTCTCGGCGACCGCATCACCCTCCTGGATCTCCCCGGCGGCGAGCAGCAGTCCGATCCGCTTTGCGATCGCCGCGTTGTTCGCCGCGTGACCCGACGCGAGATCCTCGCCGCCCTCACGCCAGGCGTCGTTGTCGATGAGGATCGTAGCGTCGGCCTCGCGTCGGAGCGTGATCAGCGACCGACCGGCGTTCGCCTGGTACATCGCCCCCTCGTCGCGACCGGGAAGCGCCCCCAGCGCGTACACGGGAACGTCGTAGACCCGCGATAACTCCTTTGCGAGAACCGGCGCACCCCCGCTTCCGGTTCCCCCACCGAGTCCGGCGACGACGACGATCGCTTCCGCCTCCGTGGTGATGCGACCGTCGAGCGTCGCCATCACCTCACTAACGTCCGACGCCATCACCTCGGCGCCGAGTTCGTTGTCGCCGCCGACGCCTTCGCCTTTCACGCGGTCCCGACCGACGAGTACCCCCTCGATGTCGAGTCCCTGAAGATCCGTCGACGCCGTGTTCACCGCAACGGCGTCGAGAACCGCACCGAATCCCGCCCGGCGATCGAACTCGGCGATCGCCTGGGTGATCTTTCCACCAGCCTGTCCAGCCCCAATGAGTACCACCCGCATCACAGAGATGGTTGCACCCCATCGGCATGTACTTTCTGCCTCGAAGTTAAGTATCGGAACGGGACCAGTCCACCGCATGACGGATACCGGACTGGACGAGCGACTCCGGGCGGTCGAACGAGCGGTGGGCGATGGAGCCGACCCCGACGGCGGGATCGCAGCCGCGGCGGACGCCGCCACTCGGCTCGACGACCTCGAACGGCGGGTCGAGACGATCGAACGGCGACTCGACGAGCACGACGCGGGCTTGCAGGCTGTCCGGGGCTACGCCGGAGCCATCCGGAGCGTCAACGAGACGGTAGAACGACGCGCAAACGCCGCCCTCGCGGCCGTCGACCGGCTGGAGACCACGCGAGCCGAACACATCGAGGGCGCGACCACCGAACGATCCACGGGCCGGCCGCGGGACGCCGAACGGTGATTCGGGTGGTCGTCGCCGTCGTCCTCACGGCTGCCGTGCTGGCAGTCTCACTCCCGGCGATCGATCACGCGGCCACCTCGCGGAGCGACGCCCTGGCCGCGGGTGAGGCCGATCGACTCGTCGCCACGATCGAGGACTTCGCCGCCCGCGAGGACGCCCTTGCCGGGGACGATCCAGCACGCCGTCTCGTCACGGTTCACGTTCCGGAGGCGAGCGTGACCGCTGCACCGGTCGAGTTCGAACTCCACGCCGGCTCGGAACCCCAGGTCGTCTATCGGATCGATGAAGGAGTCGACCGCCCGACGGCGATCGACGTTCCGATCGCCGTCGACGCGGCAGCGATCACGGCCGGTGACGAGGGTCCATCGGAGGGTGAGAACCGCACCCTGGCGGACGACGGGGTTCTCACCCTCAGCGAGGGCGGACCGCACGAGCTTCGACTGAAGCTGGTCTCGACTCGGGATGGGACGGTCGTCGTCGTCAGCCGGACGGAGGATCGGGAGCCGCGGGGTCTCGACCCGAAGGTTCAAATCGGAGAGCGGAACCACGACGGACCGTGACTCCACTGTCGTCACTTCGGAGCGGAGACGAACGCGGCTGTGCATGTGACCTCGAGTTCGAGCAGGGTCGACTCGTCCTCGACGGGAGCGACTGTGACGGCCGGGGCGTCCTCGAAGAGGCGGCCGGATGCCGATCGACGGCGATCGCCGCGCTGCGAAACCGGGACACCGATCGAATCGTGACCAGGGCGATCGGAATCGAACGGGTCTACGACGATATCGGTGCAGCGCTCTTCGATTCCGCCGGACGGTTCGTCGATCGCGTCTCCGACCGGGATCGGACGCTCGCGTCGGTCGCCCGTCGAGATCCGCTCCGTGCGGCTCGGGAGGCCACCGCTCGGGCCGGGCCGGTTTCGGAGGCCGCCGCAGTCTCCGGGTTGGCCGTCGCCGCGAACGCCATCGAGCGGTACGATTCGCTCCGCCCGCAGATCAGTCCCGAGATCGCCCGATCGAGGGTCACGCTTCGACCGCCTCCGGACGCGACGTTGCTCGAGCTTCGGGAACTGGACACCGGCGGATCGGTACGGCTCTATCGCCACAGCGGTCGACGACTGTACCACCTCGAACCGATCGAATACGGCTTCGATTCGACCAAACAGCGCGTGCTGACGGACGCCTACGACCGATACGCCTCGGGAGCGAGCGGCGACGGCGAGCGCGCTCCCGAGCGTGCGGCGGCACGAGCCGCCACCGCGAGCGCCGATCGGGGGGCCGCCGTCCCTCCGGACGCGGTCGAGACGATCGGCGCTGTACTCCGGAAGTACGCCCGTGGATTCGGCGTGTTAGAAGACCTGTTCGCAGACGACACCATCTCGGACGTGTACGCGACCGCTCCGGTCGAACGAAACCCGCTCCGGGTGGTTTCCGATGGACAGCCGATGCCGACGAACGCCCACCTGACCGAGGAGGGGGCGGCGGTCGTCGCGTCCCGGCTACGCCGTGCGAGCGGACGACCGTTCTCCCGATCGAACCCCGTGCTCGACGCCGTGGCCGATGTCGGTGAGGGAGTTCGTGTGGCCGCCGTAACCGAACCAGCCTCGGACGGTCCAGCGTTCGCCTTCCGGGTCCGTGACAACCGCGCGTGGACGCTTCCAGCCCTCGTCGCCAACGGAACCGTTCGCCCAGACGCCGCGGGACTGCTCTCGGTCGCCGTCGAACGGAGCGCCGCGATTCTCCTGGCGGGAGCCAGGGGGGCTGGAAAGACCACCGCGCTTGGTGCGCTTCTCTGGGAGCTTCGAGACGGTGTTCGAGTGATCACCATCGAGGACACCCCCGAGCTTCCGGTCGGGGCGTACCAGGACGCCGGGCGGGACGTACAGCGGCTGTACGCATCGGCCGAGGACGACGACAACGAACCCTGCCCGACGGACTGTCTCCGGACCGCGCTCCGACTGGGGGAGGGAGCGCTCGTCGTCGGTGAGGTTCGCGGAGAGGAAGCACGCGTCCTCTACGAGGCGATGCGCGTGGGGGCGAGCGACGAGGCCGTACTGGGGACGATTCACGGCGACGGCGGCGACGAGGTCCGCGAGCGGGTGGTCTCCGACCTCGGCGTCGATCCTGGATCGTTCGCCTCGACCGACCTCGTCGTCACGCTCCGTGCCGAGGTCGGCGGACGGCGGCGAGTCGCGCTGATCGAGGAGATCGGACGGCGAAGCAACGGCGAAACGATCGACGAACTGTACTCGCTCGACGGCGACGAACTCGTCCCGACGGGTCGGATCGACCGCGGAAACAGCCGTCTCGTCGGCACACTCGCCCGACCGGACGAAACGTACGCGGACGTACTGGAGGCGATCGAACGACGCACGGAGGCGCTCGACGCGTTGGTACGGGCCAATCGAACGTCCCCGGAAGCGGTGACTGAGGCGTACGTACGACGGCGGACGGCCGCTGGATCGTCGGAACGACCGACCGGTTCGTCCGAACGGTCGTCATGACGGCACTCGGACGGCTCTCGCGGCTGTGGCCGTTCGGCGTTCGGGTCGATCCCGACTATCGGCGAGCGATCGCGTATCTCGGCTGGGAGATTCGACCGGAGCGACTCCTCCGTGTGAGTCGGGGGGGTGCAACCTTCCTCGGCGCTATCGGCGGAATCGCCCTCCTCACTGGCCTACTACACCCCAATCGGTCGATGCTGACGTTCGGGGGCGTACTACTTGGAGTGGCCTGTGCGATAGAGCGGTTGGGGGCTCGCGGACCACTGGGACTCGCCGCGCTCAAGCGCACCGCAGCGGTGGGGGCGGTCCCGGCGCTGGTCGGCTACGCGGTGCTTCACGCACGGATTTTCGCGAACCCCGAGGGCGCGGCGGCGTTCGCCGCGAACACGGACGACGGACCGCTCGCCAGGAGCCTTCGGGGTCACGTTCATCGAACCAGGGACGTCGACCGATCGGCGCTGATCGCGTTCGGTGAGGAGTGGGCATCGTGGTTTCCCGAACTCAGACGAGCGACCGCTCTGATCGAAACGGCCGCCGACGCGCCGGCAGGCCGACGCGAGCGGACACTCGATCGAGCGATGGCGGCGGTCACCGACGGCACTCGCGATCGGATGGCGGGGTTCGCGGGGGATGTCCGCGGGCCGGCGACGGCCCTGTACGCCTTCGGCGTCGTGGTGCCGCTCGCACTGATCGGCGTGCTCCCCGCGGCCCGAATCGCGGGGATTCCTGTCTCCATCCGGAGCCTGATAGCCGTCTACGTGGTCGTCCTGCCTGGCGCGCTGGTGATCGCCGGCTGGTGGCTGCTCGTGCGTCGTCCGATCGCGTTTCCACGGCCGACGGTCGGTCGCGATCACCCGTCCGTTCCGGATCGAACGTGGCCCTCGATCGCCGCTGCGGGAGCGCTCGGTATCGGGGCAGCCGTTGCAGCCGCCGTCGTCGTGGCGCAGTGGACGTGGCCGATCGCGCTCGTCGGGATCGGTGTCGGGATCGCTCTGCGAACACGGTACGCCCCGATTGTCGCCGTCCACGAGCGAACGCGAGCCGTCGAGGACGGACTTCCGGACGCGCTGTACCTACTCGGACGGCGGATTAGCGACGGCACCGCCCCTGAGACGGCCATCGAATCGACTGCGGACGACCTCACCGGGCCGGCGGGGGCAGTCCTCCGCGAGGTGGCCGGCGTCCAGCGACGGCTCGGTGTCGGGATCGAGGAGGCGTTGCTCGGCGAGTACGGTGCGGTCGCCAGCCTTCCGAGTCCGCGACTCAGAGCGGCAGCGACGCTGCTCGAAGTGACGGTGTCGGAAGGACGACCGGCGGGGATCGTCGTCGTGGCGACGGCGACCCACCTCGACGAGCTTCGAGCCGTCGAGCGGGACGCCCGAGACGACCTCGCACAGATCACCGACACGCTCGGAAACACGGCGGCAGTCTTCGGACCGCTGGTCGCGGGAGCGACGGTCGCGATGGCCGACGGAATCGCGTCCGCCGGCACGCCGGCCGACGTGCCGACCGCGACACCGCTCCCGACCGACGCGCTCGGACTCGTCGTCGGGACGTACACGCTGTTGCTCGCGGCGATCCTCACGGCGATCGCGGTCGCCCTCGAACGCGGCTTCGACCGAGCGCTGATCGGCGAGCGGGTCGGAACGGCGATGACCGTCGCCACCGGGATCTACCTCGTCTCCGTTGCCATCGCTGGCGCACTCGTGTGAACCCTTAAGTACGGAAACGGGACCAGTGAGGGGCATGCTGGGAACGCCCGTCGACGCGTGGTACCTCTGGATTGGGACGGGGATCGTTGCCCTCGCGATCCTCGGGATCGGGCTGTCGTTGCCGTCGGTCGCACCGCCGGACGCCGTCGGTCCTGCGGAGACGGTCGACCGAACGGCGGCTCATTCACACCCGGTCACTGCGGAGCATCCGATCGACGCCGACGAGATCAGGATCGGTGCCGACAGCATCGAACTCAGGACCGGCGACAAAACGAGCACACACCGGTTTCTGAGCGCGCCCGTGACGCCAGCCGACAACGACGAGACGCTCGAATCCGTGATGTGGGGTACGCCACCGGATCACCGCTTTGACTCGCCGAAAGCGCTACAGAACGCGTCAGTCGAGGCACAACGGCAGGAGCCGGAGTGGCGTCCTGCCGGGGATCGCGTGTTCGTCCGGACCGTACACTGGGGGGAGCACAATGTCACGCTCGTCGGGGCGTAGGATGGCGGACGGTGAACCGACCGCGGCCAGTTCGACGAGGGCGCGCGGCGGCGCTTCACGACGACGAGCAACGACCGAGCCGATCGCGGCGCTCGCTGCCGTCTTCGCGGTCTGTGCAGGGCTCACGCTCTACGTAACCACGTTCGACGCCACCGTTCCACCCGATCGGGAGGCGAACCCCGCGGAGGCGGCGCTCACCGAGATCCACGATCGGGCGACTGTGATGGGGACGGCTACTCCCGACCGCTTCGAACAGTCGGCGAACGCCGTGGGCGATCACCGGATGAACGCGACGCTCACCGTCGATGACCGGCAGTGGAGTGTCGGACCGCCACCATCGGACGGTCGAAACGAGGCGGTCCGTGACGTTCCGGTCGAGACCGAGGGCGGTGACGTGCGCTCCGGCACGCTCCGGGTGGTGACGTGGCCGTGACGGTGGACGAGGACGCAGTGACGACGGCGGACGAGGATGCAACGACGGCGGAGCGATCGCCGGACGAGCACGTCGCCAGGGGAGAGCAGCGTCAGAGCAACGATTCGCGAGGGGTGAGTACGGTGGTCGATGCCGCGCTGTGTCTCCTGGTGATCGGGGCTGCCGTTGCGACACTCGTCTACGCCCCTGTCCTCGACGAGAACCGAGGGGACGATCCCGCTCCGCCGGCCGGCGAGCATCTCGTGATCGTGGGTGGAACGACCGCGACGGTGAACTACTCGCTCGCCCCGGCGGCACGCGATTCGATGGAATCCCCACCGTCGAACGCGACGATCGACGCGCTAGAGCGAACCGATCACGGCACGCTCGCGGAGTTACTGGCTCGATCCGCCGTCAAGAGTGCAACCGCCGAGGACGTACGACTGTCGAAGGCGAGCAGCGAGTACGAGAACGCGGTCGTCGACGAGGTGACGGAGGCGGACCGATCCGACCGAAACGTACAGATCGAAGCACGATGGGAGCCGTATCCGGACGCCCACCTGTCGGGGCGGGTCGTCGCTGGGGACGATCCCCCGCCGAACGTCGACACGTCCGTCGCCACGATGACGGTCGCGAGCGGGATCGATCCCGTCTCCGAGGAGGCGGCCGACGCGGGCGACCGAGATGGATTCGACGGCGTCGCTGCTGTCGTCGCCGCAGCCGTCGTCGAGGGGCTGTATCCCCCGGATCGGATCGCCGAGGAACGGCGATCACACGAGCCGTTGCCAACGATCGCTGATCGGCGGTACGAGCGGGCGGCCGACCGATATGGGGTGAACGCTCGTCCCGAGGAACACGGGATCGGCGGCGCGAACGAACGCTTAGCTGAGGGAGTCGAGAGCGCGATCGCCGCCGATCTCCGCGCATCGTTCGACGATCCCGGAGCGGCGGCGAACGCGACGGCACCCGAAACCGTCGAGATCGTCGTCAGGACGTGGTCGGCATGACCAGCGACGATGCGGGAGCGAGCACGCGTCAGCGACCGCATTCGATTCGACTCTTCGCGGATGATCGTGCGCGGATCCCGTTCGCGGTCGTCGCGGCGCTGTTGCTCGTCACCAGCGGGACGATGGTCGCGACGCTTCACCAGTATGATCGGCCCGATCCGGGGACTTCGGACGCGGCCGTCGCCGTCGAGCGAACGAACGCCGAGACGACGACGGCGATCCGGGGGGCGGTCGCAGAAGCGAGTCGTGATGCGGCCGGTAGCCCAGTGGTCGAACCCATCGACGGGCCGTTCGGAGCGGTTCTCGACGACGGTGACGATCCGTTCGTACGATATCTCGAACTCAGAATCTACGTCGCCGTTCGGGAGGCACTCGAATCGGTGCAACGAGAAGAGGGCTTGTACCGAACGAACGTGTCGGTGACCGACGCGGAGACGCCCGACGAGCTCCGCTCCGCCCTGGAGAACGTCTCCGTCAAACCGACAGAGAGCGACGGCTCTGGATCGATCGGGAGCGACGAGGTCCTCCGAGTGAGCATCGAAAACGTCACGCTAACGTTGACCCGGGATGGGAACGTCGTCGACCGTCGGGTGGAGACCGTGGATGTCGTCGTCCCGACGCCAGCGCTCGCACTCCACGAACGGGTCGACGAGTACGACCGACGACTCGACCGTGGGCCGCTCGAGGGACCGGGACTCGGGCGCGATCTCACGGCCCGTCTGTACGCCGTGGGGTGGGCACGCGGATACGCCCAGTACGGCGGTGCACCGATCCAACAGGTGATCGCGAACCGTCATGTCGAACTCATGACGAACGGAGCGATCCTCGACGTTCAGGAGGAGACCCTCGGGGCGTCCGATCCCGCCGGACGCGATGCCGTCACGCGGGGATCGCTCCGGGTGGGAACGACGGACCTGCTCGCGCCAACCGAGCTCGACGAGGAGCGGTGGGCGGAGGTGGTAAGCGAGACTGACGCGATCGCGGGGCGGGACGCCACCGTCGAGCGACCGGACTCACCGGCGGTCGAAGCGGACGATCCGCTACGCGTCGGCGTCAACGAGTCCGCAGATCGGGCGTTCGCGGCGTTCGTCGGGGACAGGCCTGGAACGACGAAGGCCGACGTGATCGACGGCGTGTACGCCGCCGACGCGGCGATCGTCACGGCGGTTTCCGGAACTGCTGATCCCGATCCGCCGTCGCCGAACGAACCGTCCGGCGACTGGACGCTGGTGGACGAACAGCGAGAGTACACGACGTCCGTCTCGGAGGGACCAGCCCGTACGCCCTCTGTCGAGAACGGGTGGGAGCGAGTCGAAACAGCTCACCGAACCGTGGCGCGGACGGTCGAAGTCGAGCGAGTGTGGCGAGCTGAGAACGGTACGGAAACGGCCGTCACTGCGGCGAACCGGACGGCGACGGCCCGCGTCGGGATCGCCGTTGCGGTGGAGTACTCCCCGAGCGATCACGCACCCCGGCGCGGAATCGATGGCGTCGGTGAGCGAGGCGGTCCGTTGAACGGGCCAAATCTGGCGGAGGTTGAGGATCGTGCGATCGACCAGCTCGTCGACGATCGGGGTGGGATGGACGTGTTGGCGGTGGATGCGGTCGGGGGCGACCTCGACGGCTCGATGGCCCGGATCGACGCCGATCGCCCGGACGGGCTAGAGCCGTGGCTTTACGACGATCTGGTCGCTGTCCGCGAAGAGGTGCGGAACGTCTCGGTCGCGATCCCGAGAGGGAAGCTCGCGACGGGAGAAGCCGATCCGGCCGGGGGTCTCGCCGACGAACTTCAAGACCGCCGTGAGGGGATCGTCGATCCGCCGGGAGCAACCGATCGATACGACGCCGCCGCGACGAAGGCGCGAACGGCCGCACGGGCGGCCTACCTCGACGTGGTGATCGCCGACCTCGAACGCCAGGCGGCAGCCGGGGAGACGACGACCGACGGAATCGACGACGAACTCGACGAGGACGGCGCAAGTGAGCTAGTCGCCGTCGGTCAGGAGAGACCGAAGCCGGATCGGTTTCCGGCCACCGAGGGCCGGTCGATCGAAGTCGAGACCGATCCGACGTATCTGTCGCTCGACGCACGAACGGGAGACGAGATCGGAACCGTTCCCGACGATCGGGAGTACTACCCACTCACCGCACGTACCACGAACGTCTTCACGGTTCCCTACGGGGATGTCGCCGAGGGGATCGTCGAGCGGCTACTGGGGAGCGACCCTGGCATTGATCTCGAAACGGCGGCCCTGACGTTGCGTGCAGCCGACCGAACGGCGGAGGCGACGAACGATCCCGACGCGGTCGATCGGCGAGACGACCTCGAATCCGAGGTGGCCCGGAGCGTCGAGGAGGTGCGACACTCGTTTCACAGGGATCTCGGCGTGACGACGAGCATGACCGACGCCGATCGACGACTCGCCATCGAGGAGGGATACGATCGGTGGGACGGAACGGCCGACCGTGCGCTGGCGACGACGAACGGGAGCGTCGCGGACGCGGTGGCCGACGCGGCCGCCGAACGCGGGGATCTCGACGAGCGCGAGCGCGATCTGGTGGCCGTACGGCTCAGGGTGACGGCGATCGACACCAGGGAGTCAACGCGGGTTCGTCCGTCCACGTCGACGGTGAACCACACCGCAAGCGAGGTGCGGGAGTACAAACGTGACGAGGTGACCGATCTCGCCGAGGCGGGAGCCGAGAACCTCACCGAGCGTGCGGCCGACCGCTGGATCGGAGACAGTGTGGTTCGCGTGCCAGCGGGACTACCGCTGACGCCGGTTCCCGGCTACTGGTATGCAACCGCGAACGTCTGGCACGTGGAAGTTCGCGGTGAGCACGCGCGGTTCGCCGTTCGGTCCGATTACGGTGGGCCTGACGGCGGGGAGGTGCGATACGTCCGCGACGGACGGGCCGTCGAGGTGGACGTAACCGGCGACGGTGAAGTTGAACATCTCGGATACGCGAGCCGACTCTCCTTCGACCTTCGAACCACGGTCATCGTCGTCGTTCCGCCCGGAGGAACGGGAATCGGTGACCGAGACGGCCGTGCGATCGACGAGTCAGACGGATGGCCGGACCCTGGGTAGGAGTCAGTGTCGGCTGACAGCAGCAACGCACATGTGTCCCCGGTGCAAACGACGGGATATGCTGTACGACGCGGTCGACGATCCCGAGGGGACGGCGGTCGACGACCTGCTCGGTCGCTTCGCCGACGAACTCGCCAAAACCGATGCCGTCGCGAACGGCGACGCCAGAGTGGAGGCGGACGCGGTTCGATCGGGAGCCGTCGGGGACGTGAGCGTCGAGGAGGCGTCGGCGATGCTGGCGAGCGACGAGGACGCCCCGCCGGCGGACGTGATCGAAGCCGAGATACGAGACGACTTGCTGTTAGGGATGTCTTCCGCGGTGCTCGACGTGGAGGCGCTCGCGGCGCGGGTCGATCTTGATCTGTCCCCCCGCGAGATCCAACAGAAGGTCGAAGGGCGAACGTCCACGACGCTTCGGGAGTACGCCGCGCTGAAGCTGGCGATCGAACGGCGAGTACCATGACGACATACATCCACCGATGCGCGTCGTGATTCTCGGCTGTGGCTACGTCGGGATCGAACTCGGCCGCCAGCTGCAGGAAGGGGGTCACGAGGTGATCGGCGTTCGACGCTCGGCGACGGGAGTGGCTGCGGTCGAAGCGGCCGGAATCGAGCCGATCGAGGGTGACGTGACGGACCCGGACGCGCTGGCGTCGATTCCGGACGCCGACGCGCTCGTCTACCTGACGAGTCCGGGACGTGGCGGGGTCGATGCCGCCCGGAGCGCGTACGTTGAGGGGCTGCGAGCCACGCTCGACGAGTTCGAACGACGATCGTCGCCACCGGACCGCCTCTGTTATGCGTCGAGTACCGGCGTCTACGGCGACCATCGTGGTGGGTGGGTCGACGAACGAACGACGATCGATCCGACGACCGACCGCGAAGCGGTGCTCGCCGAGGCGGAGTCGATCGCTCGGGACGGGGCGATCGACGGAACCGTCGTCAGATTCGCCGGGCTGTACGGACCCGAACGGTACCGTCTCGAACGGTATCTGGATGGGCCGATCACCGAGGGGTGGGTGAACCTGCTCCATCGGGACGACGCGGCGGGAACGATTCGATTCCTGTTGGAGCGGGATCTCGGACGTGGCGAGGTACTTCTTGCTGTCGACAACGAGCCGATCGAACGTCCTGCCCTGGCCCGCTGGCTGGCCGAGCAGTGTGGCGTCGAGCCGCCCGAGACGGTGACGGTCGAAGAGCGGATCGCGCGTGACGATCCGCCCCCGTCGGCCCGTCGGCGGATTCGTGCGGACAAACGATGTTGTAACGAACGACTTCGGGAGCTCGGATACGAGTTTTCCTATCCGACGTATCGGCATGGCTACCAAAGCGTGATCGAGAATTGTCATAATGACGGGTAAAGCACTTACCAATTGACACGGAGAGGGTACGTATGGATCGAACGGGAGCCGGCGTGGCCGACGCGTCGGATGCGATCGCCGATGTGGCCGACCGGACGTTCGACACCGGATCGGCCGTCGACGACGTGACGTCGGCTGCGCAGGCGAACCCCGAACTGGCGATACTCGGGGTGCTGCTGCTGGTAGCTGCGGTGAGCGGCGGCTGGTTGCTGTATCGTCGGTTGACTCGCCCGCCGGGAGTGGCCCTAGTGAAGCGCCTCAACGGGGTCGACGAGGTGACGATTCTGACGCATCCCAATCCGGATCCCGACGCGATGGCGAGCGCACTCGGTGTCGCACACATCGCCGAGTCACGGGGCGTTACCGTCCACATCGGGTATCCCGGACAGATCCGCCACCAGGAAAATCGAGCCTTCCGAACGGTGCTCGAACTCGACATCGAACAGGTCGAGGGCGTAGAGGATCTCACGGGCGAGGTGATCCTCGTCGATCACGGCCGCCCACGGGGGCTCATCAACGCCGAGGCGGTCGATCCGCTGGCGGTGATCGATCATCACCCTGACGAGCACGTCGACGCGCCGTTCGTCGACGTTCGTCCCGAGTACGGGGCGTGCGCGTCGATCGTTGCGGAGTACCTGCAGTCGTTGGGAGCGATCCCGGAAGAACCGGACGAGACGGTCGAAGGGGAGTGGGTCGTCCCGAGTCGCGTGGCGACGGGGCTGGTCTACGGGATCCAATCCGACACCGCCAAGCTGACTCGAGGCTGTACGCAAGCGGATTTCGAAGCGTACGCGTACCTCTATCCCGGCGTAGACGCCGACGCCCTCGACCGGATCGCCAATCCGGAGGTCGATCGAGAGGTGCTGGAGGTGAAAGCGCGGGCGTTCACGAACCACGAGGTCCGCGGTTCGTTCGCGGTCTGTGACGTTGGCGAGGTTTCGAACGTCGATTCGATTCCACAGGCGGCCGACGAACTCCGCCGTCGGGAGGGCGTCACGGCAGTCGTGGTGCTAGGCAGCCGGAACGGAACCCTCCATCTCTCGGGGCGGTCACGGGACGACCGCGTCCACATGGGCGAGACGATCTCAAACGCACTGGATCCGATTCCAATGGCCAGCGGTGGCGGTCACGCACAGATGGGCGGCGGAACGATCTCAGCCGACCACCTCAACGGCATCGGCCCCAGCGAGGGGATGACCCGCGAGGAACTCCGTGACCGGCTGTTCGAGGCGCTCGCCGGGGACGTGTGACGTGACAGAAAAGTAGAACGGCGGCTGGGTTGCGTTGACGAGAACGTCGTGACCGTTCCAGTCGAACCGGTAGGCTGCCGTCCCCGCTGTCGTCGACGAACGATCAGCGGAGTTCGCGCCACTCCTCCCCGCAATCCGGACAGAGGCGGATCGATCCCAGTTCGTCCGGATTGTCCTGAGTGGTGAGTGATTTTTGACACGGTACACAGAGTACTCGCCCGTAGGTGTCCTTCTCGAGGTCGCCGTCCCGGAGGCCCTTTCGGACCGATTGCATGGTTCCCCGATACGTCGTCAGAGAACAAAAAGACGACCCCTGTTTCGCGTCGATCATCCCTCATCGAGCCGTCATCTCCCGGGGGCGTCAGCGTCGATCGGACGACAACCGTCGTGCGCCGCTCGTTCGAAAGCTTTGACCGCCCCGAACCGAAAGCGGCGGACGTGTCGCGACGACGGCTGTTCGGATCGCTGTGTGCGCTGGTCTTCCTCGTGAACCTCGCGCGGATCGTGTACGCTCCGTTGCTGGAGCCGGTGATGGAGTCGTTCGACGTCACCGCGGGAACTGCGGGGCTGCTGGCGACGCTCGCGTGGGTCGGCAGCGCTTCGCCACGGTTGCCCACGGGGTGGCTGCTGACGAAGGTTCCCCGCCACTACATCATCCTCGGGACGGGAACGGTGCTGACCGTCTCCGCGACGGCGACGGCCGCCGCGCCGACGATCGAGTGGTTGATGGTCGGCGCACTGCTGATGGGATCCTCAAGTGGGATGTACTTCATCGCGGCCAATCCGCTGGTCAGCGAGTTGTTCCCCGAACGGGTTGGACGCGTTCTCGGAATTCACGGTACTGCGGGCCAACTCGCCGCGGTGCTCGCGCCGGTGTTGGTCACGGCTGTGCTGGCGCTCACCGGCACCTGGCGCGGCGTGTTCCTGCTGATCGGCGCGGGGGCCGGAGTCGCCACGGTGGCCCTGTTCGTGATCGCCCGTCGGTCCGAGGTTCCGGACGCTGGAAGCGAGGACCGCGAATTGCTCGTTGCTCTCCGTCACCAGTGGCCGATCGTGGTCAGCGGGATCGCCATCATCGGCGCGACCGGTTTCGTCTGGAACGGCGTGTTCAACTTCTACGTCACCTACCTGATCGACGCGAAAGGCGTCGACGCCAACACGGGTCGGACGCTCCTGACGGTTACCTTCGCGGCCGGAGTGCCCGCGTTTTGGGTCAGCGGCCGGCTTGCCGACCGACTCCCGAACGTCCCGCTGATGTTGACCATCCTCGGTGCGTTCATCCTCTGTCTGTTCGCGTTGACGGCCGTCGAAGGACTGCTCGGGGTCGTCGCCGTCAGTGCCGCCATCGGCTACGTGATTCACAGTCTCTTTCCGACGCTCGATCGCTACCTGCTCGCGTCGTTGCCCGACCATCATCGTGGGTCGGCGTACGCCGTCTTCAGTGCCACGATGATGCTCGTTCAGGCGCTCGGCAGTTGGGCGGTCGGCCTGCTGACCGACGCCGGATTCGCCTTCGATGTCATCTTTCGGGGACTCGCCGTCGGACTGATCATCATCCTCGCCGTCCTGCTCACGCTGTACGTCGCCGGACGGCTTCCACGGGGTGCAAAACCGACCTGATCGAGCGAAAAAGCCGTCGTCGATCGATTCGAGAAAAACGAACCCCGGCAGTTAAGAGACCCTGGACTAACCTCGGGACATGGATCTCCGGCCCGTGACCCATCACGAGCCTCGGTCGGTGGAGGGGGCCGACCGGACGGCAGCAGTGCTCGTCCCCGTTCTCGACCGGGACGGCGCGGGGCAGCTCCTCTTTACGAAACGTGCAGATCACCTCGGTGAGCATCCCGGACAGATGAGCTTTCCCGGCGGTGGCCGCGACCCGACCGACGAGTCCCTTCGCGAAACCGCACTCCGCGAGTCGAACGAGGAGATCGGACTCCAGCCGTCGGAGGCCCATCTCGTCGGTCGACTTGACGACATCCACACGGTCACCGACTACGCCGTCAGACCGTTCGTCGGTCGCGTGCCGGATCGTGAGTACGTCCCCGATCGGGGCGAGGTCGCGGAGATCGTCGTCTTACCCGTCGACGGCCTGCTCGATCCGGCGAACTACGAGGCCGACCGACGAGAGCATCCCTATTACGGCGACCTGATCGTCCACTACTTTCACGTAGACGGCTACACCGTCTGGGGGGCGACCGGACGGATCCTCGCGCAGCTGCTCGAACTGACGACGGACTGGGAGCCGCCGGCTGAGAAGTGATCGGGCCTCCTACCGATTGTCGAACCGGCGTCCGGCGGGACAGTCGGAGCGTCACCCTTATATGACGGGCGGCAATATCCAGGTTCACATGGTCGCACAGACGATGGATCGCGTTCCGCGTCGCTCGTGAATTGCTCGTTCTACTGGCAGGTGATCGCCGATGCTGACCGAGGGGGAGCGTGCCGTCTCCCGAACCGGCATCGACGCCGCCGCGCTCAAGCCCGCCGAGTGTGATCTCTCGCGGGCGGTCGAACTATCGCTCCCGGCAGTCACGGTCGACTACGAGGGCCGTGATCACGTCCCCGACGCACGGACGCTCCGCCGACTCGCAGCCGACCACGAGGTCAGGCTCACGATGCCGGTCCGTGCCGACGGGTTCGACCCGCTCGGGGACGACTCGCTGTACGAGACGGTCCCGTCCGACGTCGGACGGGTGCTCGTCGCCGGCCATCCCGCCTATCTGACAGACCGGGAACGAAACCGTGCGGTCGCACCGCGACTCGGTGCGGCGGTCGAGCGTGCCCCCGACGCCTGGGTCGGCACCGAGGGGATCGAACGGCTCGCGCTCGCGTCGGGGGGTGCCCAGTTCGAACTGCTCGGCCGCTCAACCGAACGGGACCTCCGTTCGCTCCGAGCCGCCGGCTACGACGGTGAGATCGCCGTCTATGCGCCGACAGTCCTGACCGACGACGAGGACACCATCCTCGACGCCGTCGGCGACTACGTCGGCCGACGACGACCCGTCGCCAACGCGCTCCCCGAGGGCGCGGCGACCGACGCCGACGCCGAGGGTCGTGCGCGCGAGGTGCTGCTCTCCGCGAGCGGCGACTTCGCGCTGATCGGCGAGCCAGCCACGGTCCGCGAGCGAGTCGACCGACTCAAAGAAACGGGTGCGGACCTCGTCGTCGGCTATCCGGCTCGTGGGCTAGACGAGTTTCTCTAACCCTCCGGTCGTCGGAGTTCGCCCTCCCCTTCGTCCAGCGCACCGCTGGCGACGGCGTAGTCGAGGACGTGTTCGACCTCCTCCCGACCGAGCTCGTACGCCGCGACTGCGAGCTGTTCGAACTCGGAACGGTCGACCGGAAACTCCCGATTCTGGAGCAGTCGAACCACCTGATTGTACGTCTTTGCCGGCGGTCGATCGATGCCGTGGTCGGGAACATCTTCGGGTTTGTGAGGCGGGTCGCCAGCCTCGTCGGCTGAGTCGTCGATTTCAGCTCCCTCGTCGGCTGAGTCGTCGATTTCCGTGCGCCCGCTGGAGAGAGCGCTGTCGGTCACTGCATCTCCGCTCCCCTCACCGATCGTAATCCCGTCGTCAGAGGTGGACGCCCGATTCCTCCCGTCATCGACGGCCACCGACGGGTCGTCGCTGGATCCACCGTCTCGCGGGAGGTCACTCTCCGATGGCCGATCGGTCTCGGCTCGGTGGGGATCGAGACGATCGTCGGGTCCCTCGTCCTCGCGCTGAGTGCGTTCGCTCGCCCCGTCGTGGTCGGCCCGAACGAACTCGATCGGATCGTCGACGATTCCGTCGAGAAGCGTCTCGGCCTTTCGGCGGCAGCCCGAACACAGCGACACCGTGGTCGACCCACCGGAGGGCGGTGATGGACGGTACTCCCTGACGCGAGCGTCGACGGCCGCACCACAGAAATAACACGACGCGAGCGATGGCATGGGCGAGATACGAGGTCCCCGAGCTAAAAGCTCCGGGTCGACGTGACGTGTCAAATATGTGCCGTCCTCGGGGCCGTACGGAGACGACTTCGGACAGCAGCCGCATCTGTCACGTCGGCATCGTTAGGTGGTCGGCGGTCGCAGGGAGTCACGATGCCACCCCTTTCCGAACACACGACTCGAACCGCCCGAACCGCGTTCGACCGGGCCGAGGTCGCGATTCTCCCGGTCGGAAGCACCGAACAGCACGGTCCGGCGCTGCCGCTCGGAACGGACTTCATGGCCGCGGAGACGCTCGCCGGAACGCTCGACGACCGCGATGACGCGGTCGTCCTGCCGACCGTTCCCATCGGCGTCAGCGAACACCACCGTCAGTTCGACGGCAGCCTCTGGGTGACGCCCGAGACGCTCGAACGCTACGTGACCGAGACGCTGGAGAGTGCCGCGTCTCACGGGGTTCGAAAGGCCGTCGTCGTCAACGGGCACGGCGGGAACGCGGACGCGCTGAGTCGGTCGGCACGGCGGCTCCGTGCGGACGAGACGCTGTTCGCCGCCCCGTGGAACTGGTGGGACGCCCTCGGCGACCTGACCGAGGAGCTGTTCGAGGGGTTCGGCGGCCACGCCGGCGAGGTCGAATCGAGCATGATGCTCCGGGTGGCCGAGGAGCTCGTCGACGAGGACGAACTGGAAGCGGCCGAGGACGGGGGAAGCGAATCGTGGGGACGGACCGTCCACGGCGCGAACGTCGGTTTCGACACCATCGACTTCTCGGAAACCGGCGCGGTCGGACGGCCGACGGACGCGAGTCGGGACGCCGGCGAGCAACTGTTTGAGCACGCCAGCACCGAACTCGACGCGTTGGTGGATTGGTTGGCGGACGAGCCGTTCGAAGAACTGCTCCCGGAGGGGCACGTCTGATGCGCATCGCCGTGATCGGCGGGGGCGCGGTCGGTGCGACCGCCGCGTACGACCTCGCTCGACGCGACGCGTCCGTAACCGTCTACGAGCGAGCGGACCGAATCGGCGTCGGTGGAAGCACTGGACGGGCTGCTGGGGTAATTAACAGCGCGTACACCGACCGAACGGACGCTGAGATCGCGTCTCGTGCGCTCGAACGGTTCAGAGAGTGGTCCGGAGAGGGCGACTTCGAGCTGATCGAGACGCCGAACGTGCAAGTGGTACGCGACGGGGACGAACGACGTGCCGGGAGACTTCGCGAGCAAACGGCCCGGATGCGCGAACTGGGAGCCGACGTCGAACTGGTCGACGCCGAGGAGATCGCCGATCGGTATCCATCGCTCCGGACCGACGACGTGGCCGTCGCGGCGGTCGCGTCCGACGCCGGCTACGCGGAGCCAGGAGCGTTCGCCCGAGCGGTCGGCGAACGGGCGCGAGCCGCCGGTGCGGAGATTCGAACGGGCGTCGAAGCACGGCTCCGGACGACGACGGATGGGATCGTCGTCACCGATGGGGCGCGAGCGGCTTCCGACGATGAGAGGCGCTTCGACGCGGTGCTCGTCGCGGCAGGGCCACGAACGAAGCAGGTGCTGGCCGACGCCGGGATTCCGGTCCCACTCAAGCCGTATCGGGTGCAAGCGCTCACCACCGCGACCGCACCCGAACTACCGATGGTGTTCGACGCGACCGGCGGGTTCTACCTTCGTCCTCACGACGATGGGCTGTTGTTCGGGAACGGAACGGAGGAGCGAGAGGTCGATCCGTCCGAGTACGACCGAACCGCTGACGAGACGTTCGTCACCGAGGCACGGGATCGAATCCGGTCGAGAGTTGTCGGTGTTGATCCCGACGTCACCGATGCCTGGGCCGGACTCTGTGTCGCGACTCCGGATCGAAATCCACTCGTCGGGCCGGTCGTCGAGAACGTCTTCGTCGCCGCCGGCTGGCAGGGTCACGGGTTCATGCGATCGCCCGCAACCGGAGAACTGGCGGCTGACGCCGTTCTCGGCGGGGATCCGATCGAGACGTTCGACCCACGGCGATTCGACGGTGACGAGGAGTTCGAGGTCGTCGAAGGGATGGCCGTCTAGCGGTCGTCGGCTTCCTCACCGGGCTGAACCTCGGTGATCGCCGGTTCCTCTTCCGGTTCTTCGGTGGACTTCGGCACGCGAACTTCTAACGTGCCGATGTCGCGAAGTTCGGCGCTCGCCCCATCGAGGTCGACCTCGGCACCGTCCGGAAGGTCGACCTCGCCGGACAGTGAGAGCCCGCGACCGGGAATCAACATCTCGAACCCCTCGTGGAAATCACGAAAGCGATCGACTTTGACCTTGACACCCCCCTCCAGGTACCGAACTTGAACGTCCGTCTGGGTCGCCCCGGGGGCGTCGAACACGGCTAAGTAGGCGTCCTCGCTTTCGAGGAGGTCGACCGGAAGCGACTTCGTCTCCTGAATTCGACCGGCCGTTCGACCGAGTCGCTCGAGGATCGCGTATCGAAGCGAGTGACCGACGTCACGCGGAATCACGGTCGGTCACCCCACGCGAGGAGATCCGATCGGCCCCCCGATCCGTCGATCGCCACACCGGCTGACGAACACGTTCGCATCACCTGTGCTCTAGCGTGGACGGCGCTTATATCCAGCGACGAGCGAATGCGGTAATCGTCTGACACGTTCTGTTCGTGTTACAGTTGGATGGGATCGAGACACGCTGTACCGCCACAGAGTGGACACTGCAAGTCCGACACCGAGAGGTCGTCCGGAACGTCGTACGTGTAGTGATTTTCGAACATATCGAGAGGGCAGTCGTCGTCGGTACACAGGATCTCCTCGGTGCTGGGCATGGGCACCACTAACAGCGGTTTCGGCTTAAGTGGTGGGTTGGGACAGCCGTGCGACCGCTCCCCTGCAGTCGCATCCGGGAACCGACGACGCCGACCACGCCTGTTTTACCGTTCGGTCTCCAACGCCGCTCCATGACCGACCCCGCGACGCTCGACGTGACGCTCGTCGATGGGTACGTCGACGAGCCGGCACACTTCGGGGTTCCACCGTACGTTTCGACGTACCCACGCTACGTCGCGGGCGCACTCGTGGATGCCGGCGTCCCACCGGCGCGGATCACGTACCACACGATCGACGAACTACGCGACGACCGCAACCGGTGGGCCGACGTGGCTGACGCCGATCTACTCGTCTACCTCGGCGGCATGACCGTTCCCGGAAAGTACGTCGGCGGAACGCCCGCCGAACCCGAGGAGGTCAGACGACTCGCATGGACTGCCGATGGAACGACGTTGCTCGGCGGACCTGTTCGCTTCGGCGTCGGCGAGGAGAACAAAGGAGCTATCGAAACCGAGCGCGACGACCTCGACTACGACTTCGTGGCGAAAGGCGACGTGGAGGCGGCCGCGTTCGACCTCGTCGAGTCCGGGTTGGAGGGGTTCGGCGATCGGATGCGCGACAACGAGGAGGTTGCTCGCTGGGCCAGGCAGGGGGCGTTCGTCGTCGAATCCCACCCCAACCACCCCGAGTACCTCATCGCGGAACTCGAAACCTCGCGGGGCTGTCCCTACCGGTGTTCGTTCTGCACCGAACCGCTGTACGGGAACCCCTCATTTCGGTCCCCGGAGTCGGTGATCGCCGAAGTCGAGGCGCTCTACGAACACGGCGTCCGCCACGTCCGCCTCGGACGGCAGGCCGACATCCTCGCCTACGGCGGCGACGGCGAAGCGCCGAACCCCGACGCGCTCGCCGAACTATACGGCGGCATTCGCGAGGCCGCCCCCGGTCTCGAAACACTCCATCTCGACAACATGAATCCGCTCACCATCGTCAAGTGGCCCGAGACCGCCCGCGAGGGGATCCGGATCATCGCCGAACACAACACGCCGGGGGACACCGCCGCGTTCGGGCTGGAGTCCGCCGACCCGGTCGTCCAGGAGGCGAACGACCTGAACGTCACGGCCGATGAGTGCTTCGAGGCCGTCAGGATCGTCAACGAGGAGGGCGGCTGGCGGCCGGGCGAGGAGCCGGGGACGGGCCCGTCGACCGGTGCCGACGCCTCACGACGGCTCCCAAAACTGCTCCCGGGAATCAACCTGGTCCACGGGTTGAAGGGCGAGCGGGAGGAGACGTTCGAGCACAACGAGCGGTTTTTGCACCGCGTCTCCGACGCCGGGTTGATGCTCCGGCGGGTGAACATCAGACAGGTGATGGCGTTTGCGGGGACCGGCATGAGCGACACGGGAGCCGAGCTCGCACACGACCACCGAACGCTGTTCAAACGGTACAAACGGCGAGTTCGCGAGACGATCGACAACCCGATGCTCGAACGGGTCGTCCCACCAGGGACCGTCCTCCCGGATGTCCACCTGGAGTACCACCGAGACGGCAAGACGTTCGGCCGACAGCTCGGCACCTATCCACTCCTCGTGGGGATTCCCGGCGAGCGCGAACTCGGACGGACGCTCGACGTGGCCGTCGTCGATCACGGCTACCGATCGGTCACCGGCGTCCCCCACCCGCTCGATCTCAACGAGGCGTCGATCGCCGAACTCGAAGCGATTCCCGGCGTCGGTCGACAGCGGGCCGGCGACATCGTCGTCGGACGGCCCTACGGCTCACCCGACGAGGTGGATGTCGGGATCGACCTGACGACCTTCTCCCGGAGAGACGAGACCACGGGCAGCGAAGAAGCAGAGTGATGGATCGAGCGGTCGATCGTGCGCCGCACGGAACCTGAACGATCGACGACGCGCCACACCGAAACCGACCGCTCGGTGACGTGGCGGTGTAGCGACCTCCGCGATCGGCTCACAGGTCGTCTTCGATGACCTCACCGACCGCGAAGTTGGACTTGACCTCCGTGATCTCGACTTTGACGCGCTCGCCGACCTCCGCGCCGGGAACGATGATCACGTAGCCCCGCTCGACGCGCGCGATGCCGTCGCCTTGCTTGCCGATGTCCTCGATCTCGACGTATCGAATTTCGCCAGGCTCGACGGGTGGTTGCGGTTCGGACGGGACGCTACTTCGACGCGTCGTCTCGGCGTCCGCCGATCGTCCCTCGATCAGCGCCACCCGGTAGGTGTCCCCCGCCTCGATCGAGCCGTTCTCGACCTCACGCCGTGGAATCTCGACGATGTAGCGGTCGTCCTCTACAGCGATCTCCGCACTGAACAGACACAGGAGTTTATCTGAGATCTCCAACGTACAGACCTCCGATGGTTACTCCGGAGTCATCCCTAATAGAAGTTCGGGACTGACGGCAAGCTGGGCGGCTCACGACCGATCGATCGGGTTCCCGTCGGGATATTTTGCTCCCTCAGAGTCGTGAACGATTACCTCGCCCGGGTCGGGATCGGCCGGTTCGTACCCGTCTCGGACGGCGATCGCCTCCGCTAGCTCGCGGATCGTGCGCTCTCTGAGCGTGGCCGCGAGTTCCTCGGCGTCCGCTCGGTCGATCTCCCGTCCGAGACCTTCACACTCGTGAGCGCGGACGATCCCCGCCGAATCGACTGCCTCTCCCATCGGTTGGGTCGTTCCGTCGAGCGCGAGGCTGAACGGGTACGTCGCACAGATCAGCGGTCGATCGGCGTGGACGGTACACGCGCCGACGCCGTCGTCCTCCCGGTAGAACACGCAGTCACCGCAGGCGTCGGTCTGTAGTGACCACTCGAACGTCTCGCCCTCGGGACCGTCCGCTCCCGGCGACAGCCCGAACGGCATCGGCCGGGCGACATCCCGCCAGTCGGCGTCCGCTGCGTCCTGCAGGCGACGAACCTCGTCGGGGAAGACGGTCGCGGTGTGATCGTCCGCGCCCTGGGCGGTACAGCACGCCCCACACCGTGTACACTCGAACCCGATCGACTCGATCGCGTCGGCGATCCGCTCGACCGACAGCGACCGCGCCCGCTCCAGTTCGGCTTCGAGGGAAGTCACGCCGGGACGTTGGCGGGTGGCGGGGAAAAGGTCGTCGTGACGGACAACCGGTTCGGTATCGGTGATCAGTGCGATCCGATCCATTCGATCACCAAGGTATATGGTGATTGGGGAAGTAGGATCGGTCAGTGGTGATTCGGTGAGTACGACCAACGATTCGTCCAGCGAGGAGGAGTACGGAAAGGCCCGGATCAACGATCGCGGACGGTTGACGATTCCGAAAGAGCTTCGGGACGAACTCCAACTTGAGGATGGAACGACGTTCAAGGTCATCCGAGAGGGGAGTGACATTCGACTCGTTCGCCAGCTTCCAGAACTGCAGACACTTTCTTCGGGGAAGTCCCAAGACGAGTGGGGTGACGAGGCGTTCCGTGATGCCGGTGAAGCAACGTTCGGAGGCCGGTGAATGCGTATTCTTCCCGACCTTAATGCACTTTCTATCCAGTTAGTCGACGATCACCCTGGGCATTCATACGTTGCAGACCGACTCGTTCCTGCTCTGCGAGGACAACACACGCTCTTAATGTTCGGATACCTACCGTTACGCGTTCAGTGGATGCTCGAGGACATCGGGTTCGCGACGGTCGAAGCACGGAATGCCGTGACCTCACTGCTCCACTATCCGATGGAACCGGTCGAAGTGACGCCGAAGACGATCCTCGCCGCCTACGAAATCAGTGCAGAAAAAAACCACGACGTTTATGACTGCTTTTACATTGCGGTTGCACGGGAGGCAAACGCCGACTGTCTCGTGACAACCGATCGAGATTTCGAGACGCTGTGTGAGGACGAACCGTTCGAATACGTAAATCCCGTCCCCGATGAGATACTATCGGAGTTCCACGCGACGACATCGGAACCGTAGTCTTCGCAGCGGTACCACTCCATCGTGGAAGGGACCGAAACGTTCCGTGAGCATGCAGACTCACCGCAGGAACTCGGACGCTGGAGATCAGCCCGCTCACGCCATCCGCGCACGACTCCCGTCCCACTCGATCTCGCCATCCGCGTCGAGTTTGTCGAGGTGTGCGCGGACGGTCCCGACCGCCATCTCCCGCACCCCGGTCAGCTCCTTGTCGTAGGCGGCGTCGGTGATCTCGTCGGGCGTCCGCGCGCCGTCGCGAACGGCTGCCAGCACCCGTCGCTCTCGCCGGTTTCGATGCTCGACGAGCCGTTCGAGGGTCTCCCGTGGCTCCTCGATCGGTGGGCCGTGACCCGGAAGGAGCCGTTCGAACCCCTCATCACGCAGCCGAGCGAGCGAGTCCAGATACTGCCGGAGATCACCCTCACCGTCGGTCACGGCCACGCTCCCCTCCGCAACCGCGAGATCGCCCGCGAGCGCCGTCGTGAGCGAGCGGTCGGTCGCTGGCCGCTCGACCGCGAACGCCACGTGATCGGGGGCATGTCCGGGTGTGTCGAGTACTTGCACTTGATTTCCGAACTCGACTTCGATCGTCGTCCCGTCGCGGAACGTCCGTGTGGGGGCGGCTCCGCTCATCGCCTCGAATCGATCCTCGAACCCTTCGCGCACCCAGACGGTCGCATTCCGCTCCTGGGCGTAGTCGGCGACCGCGCCAACGTGGTCGGGATGCGTGTGCGTGACGGCGACGTGGCGCACCTCGCGGGTGGCAACCGCTTCGTTGAGGCGATCGCTCCGGGCGGGCGGATCGATCAGCAGCGCGTTCGACCGACCGACGACGTACGCGTTCGTCGTTCCGCCGGGAGCTGGTACCGGCGGTTCGACGGGAACGCGGGCGATCTGTTCCATGCGTGCCAATAGAACGGAGCGGGGAAAAGCGATCCGCCGGGAACACGGATCCTGTCGGAAGGGCGTGGTCGTCTGTCACAACAGCGGCGTCGCGTATGCCATCACAGCAGCGGGGGAACGTGTACTGTCATGGCGACGCGCCCGCCGATGAAGGCGAGCGCGGCGAGAAACGTGCCGTACTTGAGGTGTGACTGGCCCGCCGTTGGATCCTCAAAGCTCTCGGAGGCCGCATAGAGCATGACGGCGTTCGCCGGCACGACGAGCACCAGATACGGAACACCGAAGTGGCCCATGAGATACGGGAGCGGGCTGGCGAGAACGGCAACGATGAGGAGACCGGCGGCGATCTGAAGCGCTCGGCGCTCACCGATCGCGATCGGAAGCGTGTTCAGCCCCTCTTCGCGGTCTCCGGCGATGTCCTCGACATCCTTTATGATCTCGCGGGTAAGCGTCGCGACGGCCGCAAGGAAGAACAGGACGACGACGCGCTCGACGTTCCCGACCGCGGCCGCACCGAAGAGGAAGGTGCTCCCGACGAGGTAGGCGACGAGCGCGTTTCCGACGCCGGGCAGGCCCTTGAAGTACTCGGTGTACGCGACGAGCGCGACGAGGTTGACGGCGGCGATGGCGAGCGCCAACCACGGGAGCGTGAGTGCAAGCCCGACGGCCCCGAGAAAGAGCGCGATACTGAACGCGAGCGCACCACGGGGGCTGACCGC
>SKSS01000056.1 GCA_007122875.1 Salinarchaeum sp.
GCGGCATTCGGCGCAGCGCTCTCGGACGCCGGCTTCGAGGACGTTCGCGTCATGCTCGGCGGGATGGAGGGCTGGGCCGAAGTACACGAACGCGTTCCGATCCCGATCGACGGAGCCGAGGTCGTACAGGTCCAACGCCGTTCGACGGGCTGTCTCGGCTACGTGATCGGGTGTCCCGAGACGGGTTCGGCCGCGGTCGTCGATCCGACGCTCCAGCGCGAGGCGTTCAAGGTCGCGGCCGTTGACGCCGGACTCACCATCGAGCGCGTGATCGACACGCACGTCCACGCCGACCACGTCTCCGGCGGCCCGAGACTGGCGGGCGAACTCGGGGTACCCTATCACATGCCGGCGGCCGCGCGTGATCGGAACGTGAGCCGCGAGTTCGAACCGGTCGCTGATGGCGAGACGATTGCCGTTGGCGAGGTCGAGGTGACGGCGCTACACGCACCCGGTCACACCTCCGATCTGACGGCGTTTCGAGTCGGCGAGGAGGCGCTACTGACCGCGGACGCGCTGTTCGTCGATGGTGTCGGACGAACCGAGTTGGAGTTCGGGGACGCGGACGCCAAAGAGGGCGCACAGATGCTGTACCGGACGCTTCACAACGTGTTTCTCGGCGAACCGGACGACCAGTCTGTCCTGCCCGGACACGCCAGCGTGGCGGCTGATGGGACAGTTTCGGGCGGGTCGTTCGGCGCACCGATCGCGGTCCAGTTGGGTGATCTCCGACGAGAACTCGACCTTCTCGACCTGGACGAGGAGGCGTTCGTCGAGCGCGTCACGAGTGGGGACAGCGACAAACCGGCCAACTACGAGGCGATCGTGGCGATCAACAGCGGGCGGGAGACGGTTCACGACGAACTCGAACTCCGGCGGCTGGAAATGGGTCCGAACAACTGTTCGGCGTAGCTCCGTTGGCACTCGTTCGGCGTAGCTCCGTTGGCACTCGTTCAGCGTAGCTCCGTTGGCACTTGAACACCCTTATGCTCGCCGCGGTACAATCGGCGAT
Source organism: Salinarchaeum sp. (assembly GCA_007122875.1). Classification (GTDB taxonomy): domain Archaea; phylum Halobacteriota; class Halobacteria; order Halobacteriales; family QS-1-68-20; genus QS-1-68-20. The sequence goes on from SKSS01000056.1 coordinate 1,013, forward strand.
ATGAACGTCGTTCCGGACACGAGCGTGGTCGTCGACGGCCGCGTCTCCGAGCGGGTGACCGACGGCGCGTTCGAGGGGACCACGGTTTCGGTCCCCGAAGCCGTCGTCGCCGAACTCGAGGCGCAGGCCAACGCGGGCCACGAGGGGGGCTGGGACGGACTGGAGGAGCTACAACGGCTCGCCGACCTCGCGGACGAGGGCGCGATCGACCTCGAATTCATCGGCGAACGGCCCAGTGCGATCGAACGCGGCCACGCCACGGAAGGCGAGATCGACGCACTGATCCGCGATCAGGCCGCCGACCTCGGAGCCACGTTCTTCACGAGCGACGTGGTCCAAAGCGAGGTCGCGGCGGCGAAGGGCGTCGATGTCGAGTACGTCTCGCCGCGGACGACCGAGGTGGACGAACTCGAGATCGAGGGCTACTTCGACGAGCAAACGATGAGCGTCCACCTCAGGGCGGGCGCCGCCCCGATGGCCAAGCGAGGGGAGATCGGCGAGATGCGCTTCGAGACGATCGACGACGAACCGCTGTCGGAATCCCGACTCAAGGAGTACGCCCAGGAGATCACGAACGGGGCGAAGGAGTCGAGCGAGGGGTTCATCGAACTCTCCGAGCCGGGAATGAGCATCGTGCAGTTTCGCGACTACCGGATCGCCATCGCCCGACCGCCCTTTGCGGACGCGATGGAGATCACCGCGGTCCGGCCGATCGTCCAGACCTCCCTCGAAGACTACGAACACGCCGACACGCTGAAAGAGCGGCTGATCGGTCGGGATCGGGGCGTGCTGATCTCGGGGTCGCCCGGAGCGGGCAAGTCGACGTTCGCACAGGCGGTCGCCGAGTTTCTCGCCGCACAGGACGTGTCGGTCAAGACGATGGAGAAGCCGCGCGACCTGCAGGTCGGCCCGGAGGTGACTCAGTACACCGCTCTCGGCGGGTCGATGGAGAAGACCGCCGACGCGCTGTTGATGGTCCGACCGGACTACACGATCTACGACGAGGTCAGAAAGACCGACGACTTCGAGGTGTTCGCGGACATGCGCCTCGCGGGCGTCGGCATGATCGGCGTCGTCCACGCCACCCGCGCGATCGACGCGCTCCAGCGACTGATCGGCCGGGTCGAACTCGGGATGATCCCCCAGGTGGTCGACACGGTCGTCTATATTGAGAACGGCGAGATCCACACCGTCTACGATGTCGCGACCAGGGTGAAAGTCCCCGAGGGGCTCACCGAGGAGGATCTCGCCCGACCGGTGATCGTGATCGAGGACTTCGAAACCGGACGCCCGGAGTACGAGATCTACACGTTCAACCGCCAGGTCGTCACCGTCCCGCTGACCGACGACGAGCGCGACGTGGAGGGCGTCGAACGGATCGCGCGCCAGGAGATCGAACGCGAGATCCGATCGATCGCCCGCGGTCACGTCGATGTGGAGATCCGTGGAAACAACCAGGCGGTCGTCTACGTCGAGGACGACGACATCTCGTCGGTGATCGGCAAGGGCGGCGGACGGATCACCGACGTCGAAAACCGACTCGGAATTAGCATCGACGTGCGGACGCACGACGAGCGACCCGGCGGGGACGCCGCGCAGGGTGGAACCGGAACGAAGCCCGGAGAGGTCGTCACGCCCGAGATCACGAGCCACCACGTCATCATCCCGATGGACGGCTACGCCGGCGAGACCGTCGAGGTGCAAGCCGACGGTGACTACCTGTTCACCGCAACCGTCGGCCGGGGCGGCGACGTACAGGTCTCACGTGGCAGCGCCATCGCCGAGGAACTCGAACGGGCGATCGACCACCGCCGGACGATCAC
>SKSS01000042.1 GCA_007122875.1 Salinarchaeum sp.
GCGCTCGAGGCGGCCAACGTCGAGGTCGCGTTCGGGGTGCAGGGCGGAGCGATCATGCCCGTCTACGACGCCCTCTACGACTCGCCGATCCAGCACGTGACGATGGCTCACGAGCAGGGAGGCGCACACGCCGCCGACGCGTACGGAATCGTCTCCGGGACGCCCGGCGTCTGTCTTGCGACCTCGGGACCGGGCGCGACGAATCTCGTGACCGGCATCGCTGACGCGATCATGGACTCGGATCCGATGATCGCGCTCACCGGACAGGTTCCGACGGCGTTCGTCGGCAACGACGCGTTCCAGGAGACGGACACGACCGGCGTCACCGATCCGGTCACGAAACACAACTACTTCGCGACGGACTCGGACACCGTCGGTGACACCGTCGCCGAGGCGTTCGCGCTCGCGGGCGCCGGTCGACCCGGTCCGACGCTGGTCGACTTACCGAAGGACGTCACGAACGGCGAGACCGATCGCACGCCCGGTCCCGGTCGGCTTCCGGACACCTACCATCCCAAACGCGAGGCCGACGAGGAGGAGATCGAGGCGGCTGTCGAGGTGCTAAAGAGCGCCGAGCAACCGGTGATCCTCTCCGGTGGCGGCGTCATCAAGGCGGAGGCCGCCGAGGAGTTGCGCCGGTTCGCAATCGAGTACGAGATCCCGGTCATCACGACGATGCCGGCGCTGGGTTCGTTCCCCGAGGATCACGACCTGTCGATGGAGATGGCCGGGATGCACGGGACCGGCTACGCCAACATGGCGATCTCGCTCTGTGACGCGATGCTCGCTATCGGTACGCGATTCGACGACCGTCTGACCGGCGGCATCCCGACGTTCGCGCCCGACGCCGAGGTCGTTCACGTCGACGTCGACCCGGCGGAGATCTCGAAGAACGTCGAGGCGGACGTGGCGGTCGTCGGCGACGCGAAGGCGGTCCTCGATCAGCTCTACGATGCGATGGAGGCTGCGGACGCCGAACCCGGTCGATACGCCGAGTGGCGAGAGTAATGTCTGACCTGGAAGGCAGAGTACCCGATGGACTACGAAATCGACGAGGACCGGCCGCTCCGGCCGGAGTTCGTCGTCGAGGCCCTCGACGCGGCCACCGACGACGACACCATCGTCACCACGGGGGTCGGTCAACACCAGATGTGGGCCTGTCAGTACTGGCAGTTCAGCGAGCCGCGCACGTGGGTGTCCTCGCACGGACTGGGGACGATGGGTTACGGCCTTCCCGCCGCCATCGGAGCCCGGTTCGCCGCCGACGACGACCAGTCCGTCGTCTGTATCGACGGCGACGGCTCGTTCCTCATGACCGTCCAGGAGCTGGCGGTCGCGGTCAACCACGACCTCGACATCACCGTCTGCGTGCTCAACAACCAGTCGGTCGGGATGGTCCGTCAGTGGCAGGACGCGTTCTTCGAGGGTCGTCACTCCGCATCCCAGTACCCCTGGGTGCCCGCGTTCGACACGCTCGCGGAAGCCTTCGGGGCCCGCGGGTTCGCGCTGTACGAATACGACGAGGTCGAGGAGACGATCGAGGCGGCACTCGCCTACGACGGTCCCTCGGTGATCGACGTTCACATCGATCCAGAGTCGAACGTCTACCCGATGGTGCCGAGTGGCGGCGACAACGGGCAGTTTGCGCTGTCGGAGGATCAGCTATGACCAACGGATTGAAAGGACCGGCGCCGGAAGAGCGCGCCCGACCGAAGGGGCGGCGCACCCCCGAGGGTGCCCGCATCGATCCGGTGGTCGAGGCGGCGCCGGACGAACGTCGGGTGATCCTCTCGGCGCTGGTGAAACACGAACCGGGCGTCCTGGCAGGTGTTTCCGGGCTGTTCTCCCGACGACAGTTCAACATCGAGAGCCTTACGGTGGGACCGACTGAATACGAAGCACACGCCCGGATCACGATGGTGATCGAGGAGTCAGAACCCGGAATCGAGCAGGCGAAAAAACAGCTCGAAAAGCTGATTTCGGTAATTTCGGTGACGGAACTCGACGCGGACGCGGTCGATCGCGAACTCGCGCTGATCAAGGTCGACGGGGAACACCCGGACGCCGTCAGCGCGGTCGCGGACATGTACGACGGCCGCGCTGTCGACGTCTCGATCGAAACGGTCACGGTCGAGGTGACGGGGCCGGAGGAAACGATCGACGCCGCTATCGCCACGTTCGAGCGATTCGGCATCAGGGAAGTCGTCCGCACCGGGACGGCAGCGCTGGCGTCCGGCGCGAAAGAAACCGCGCCGGGAACGGACGAGGCGCAACACTGAGACGATAGAGAATAAACGAGACACACCCCGATACGAAAAATTCACGACGATACAATGACAGACGAACTTCAAGCGACGATATACGACGACAGCGACGCAGACCGAACCTACATCGACGATAAGACGGTGGCAGTGCTCGGGTACGGCAGCCAGGGACACGCCCACGCGCTCAACCTCAGAGACAGCGGCGTCGACGTGCTCGTAGGCCTCCGTGAGGATTCGTCCTCGCGGAAAGCGGCCGAAGAGGAGGGTCTGACGGTCGGGACCGCCGCCGAGGTGACCACAGCCGCCGACATCGTGTCGGTACTCGTTCCGGACAATGTTCAGCCCCGTCTGTACGAGGATGAGATCGCGCCGAACCTCGATCCCGGGGACACGCTCCAGTTCGCACACGGGTTCAACATCCACTACAACCAGATCGCCCCGCCGGAGGGCGTCGACGTGACGATGGTCGCGCCGAAGAGCCCGGGCCACCTGGTCCGCCGAAAC
>SKSS01000083.1 GCA_007122875.1 Salinarchaeum sp.
ACGAACGCGCCGAACGGAAGGATCGAGAGGAAGATCACCCCCAGCGAGTCGATCTCGATCCCCTCGACCCGGCAGAGGACACCGTGGCAGCCCTCGTGGATGAACAGCCCCACGACGAACGCGAGCAGGAGGTACGGCGCGGTCGACAACGGGAGGAACTGGTTCACCCCCGGCACCACGACGATGTTCTGGGGGGCCGTCGCTGCGGTCGCCACGTCCTGGGTTACGGCCGTATGGCCGGCCAGCAACACCGCGACGAACGACCCGACAGCGAGCGCCGCGGTCGTCGCGAGACCGAGAGTCGCCCACGCTCGCCAGGCGCGCCGTGGCCCGGCCGCCCGTTCGATCAGCGCGCGGCCGGCCGCCGTGTAAACGACGATGAGCGGTCCCGTGGTTTCGAATCGATCCGGAAGTGCCCCGCGCCGATCGAGAAGTGGTGCGGCGATCGCCCCGATCAGCACGACGATCGCCACCGCGACCGCTTCGTTCATCGGCGGAGTGTCCGACGACGAACACAAATCGTTTCCGGTCGCGCGACCCGGACAAGCGAACGCTTTTTGCGGCGTCGGCGGGGAGGGAACGACAACTGACTCCACGATGACCCGAGACAGCGACGAGCCACCGACGGCCGATGGGGGATCGACAGCCGACCGCTCGACCGACGACGAGGTGACCCTCGACCCGTGGGGTTCGGCGACCGTCGACGACTACCGGAAGCTGTTCGACGAGTTCGGCATCGAGGAGATCGACGACGTACTCGGCGAGATTCCGGATCCGCACTACCTGATGCGCCGTGGCGTCATCTTCGGCCACCGGGACTACCGGCCGGTCGCCCAGGCGATGCACGAGGGCGATCCGTTCGCCGTCCTCTCCGGCTTCATGCCCACCGGCGATCCGCACGTCGGCCACAAACTCGTCTTCGATGAGATCATCTGGCACCAGCGACAGGGAGGGGACGCCTACGCGCTGATCGCCGACCTCGAAGCCCACAGCGCACGCGGACTCTCCTGGGACGAGATCGACGAACACGCCCGCGACTACGTCCTCTCGTTGCTCGCGCTCGGGTTCGATCCCGACGAGGGGACGCTCTATCGCCAGTCGACCAACCGCGAGGTGCAGGATCTGGCGTTCGAACTCGGGATCGAGGCGAACTTCTCGGAACTGCAGTCGATCTACGGCTTCGACGGCGAGACCGACGTCTCGCACATGCAGAGCGTCGTCACACAGATGGCCGACATCTGCTATCCGCAACTCGACGGCCCGAAACCGACGGTCATTCCCGTCGGCCCGGATCAGGACCCACACGTCCGACTGGCGCGCGATCTGGCCTCACGGGTCCGATTCTTCGGCGTGACGGAGGCGTACGCGAGCTTCGAGACCGACGACGAGGAACGCTCCGTCCTCGAAACAGCGTACGAACATCGTGCCGACTACGCCGACGATCCCCACGATCCGCGATGTGAGGAGGCAGCGCGGTGGATACACGACGGGGAGAGCGTTCCCGATCGGTTCGACAACGATGTACTCGTTTCGACGAGCCGGAAGCTGGAGAACGCGGGCATGGAGCCGCTCCGTCCGCGGGTTCGAATCCTCGATCGGAACGCCACTGAGGCGGCGTTCGACGCCCTGATCCGAGCGGTCGACGGCGAAAAGCGGGTGTACGAAGCGCACGTGGACGCGTTCGATCTCACACGCGACGACGCCGAGGAACTCGCTCGCGAGGTGGAGATCGACCACGGCGGCTACGGGTTCGTCCCGCCGTCGTCGATCTATCATCGATTCATGACCGGACTCACCGGCGGGAAGATGTCGTCGTCGATCCCGGCGTCGCACGTCTCGCTGCTCGACGATCCGGAGGACGGCTACGAGAAAGTGAAGGCCGCGACGACGGGCGGACGCGAGACCGCCGAGGAGCAGCGCGAACTCGGCGGGCGAGCGGACGAGTGTCCGGTGTACGAACTGTACGCCTACCTGTTGGCGGCCGACGACGACGAGTTCGCGAAGAAGGTGTACGACGAGTGTGTCGGCGGCGAGCGGCTGTGCGGGGACTGCAAAGAGCAAGCCGCGAACCTGTTGTACGAGTTCCTCGAAGATCACCAGGAAAAACGCGCGGAGGCCGCCGAACTGCTCGATGACCTCGATCTCGACCTCGACAGCGACCGCCGGTAGCGTCCCGCCGACTCGCTGTGGCCCTCCGGTGTGGTGGCCACACGTGGCCACCGTTCGTGCTCACCGCAATACATTTCCCTGAGCGCTCGATATCGATCTCAGTCGATGAAGGCAGTACAGGAAGTCGACCCGATCGCGGTCCGCCCCGTAGCGGCGACGATCGCCAGCGATCACCCGGAAGCACTCGACAGCACGTTTCACTACCATCAGGCAGCCGCGATCCACCGGTACGTAACCGAGAACATCACGTACGTCCCCGATCCTCGCGGATCGAACAACAACTACGTCGCCTCGCCCGAGGAGACCCTCGAAACCGGCGCGGGCGACTGCGACTGCCAGGCCGTACTGACGGCGTCACTGTTGGGCGCGATCGGGGCCGAAACGCGGCTCGTTCGCTGCGAGTCCGTCCACGGAGAGTTCCACATGTTGGCCGAAGTGTATCTGGGCGATGTCGGTAGCGGGGAACTCCAACCTGTGTTCGACAGTCTGGCGGAGTTTTACGCCGATGAAGGGGCACAGTACACCGATTTCTACTACTCCGAGGACGACGGCGCGTGCTGGTTCCAGGCGGACACCGCGATGGGACGGTACATCGGCGACATCGAGATTCTCTCCGATGAGGGGTACATCCACGGCCCGGACGAGGCGTACGACTGGGAGTGGCACAACGCCGACTTCTTCTACCACGACTGACCGGCTGTGGGTTCGTGGATCGACTCCGAGCGAACGGAACGGTCGCTCCGTGCACTCGTGTCGTCCCCTTTGAACGCGTTCGCTCGCGACGCGTGCTCCACCTGTCACAGACGCTCTCACCGCCCGGAACGTTTTTGTCGGCAGCCCCCACACCCATCTCGTATGGCATCCGAATCCCAGGTGAGTGCCGGTGTCGCACACCAGCCGCGAGCGGATAGCACGGGATTCGGCTTTTTTGGTTCGAACTGACGACCGGCGGACTCCGAGCGTGGCTCACGCCGCTCTCGGGCGAAACCGGCCGACGTAGTTCGGAACCGCTAATTGACCAGCCGACAGCAACCGACACATGAGACTTCCACCACCACAGGTCGCGGTCCTCGAGGCCGCGAGCGCGAGCGAACCGCGAACGACCGACACACTCGCCGAGGAGATCGGCGAGGACGAAGCGACCGTCGCCGGGGCCGCCTTCGCACTCGACGAGGCCGGTCTCGTCGACGTGACCGACCGAACCGAAACCTCGGTCTCCCTGACCGACGAAGGCAGAGCGTACGCCGACGAGGGGCTTCCCGAGGTCCGTCTCTACGAGGCGGCTCTCGGTGTCGGAGCCGACGAGGAACCGGCCTCGATGGGCGAGGTCATCGGCGCGTCCTCACTCGACGGGGGCCTCGTCGATATCGCCCTCTCGAACTACGCCCGGAAGGGGTACGGGAGCGTCGAGCGTGGCGAGTTGCGCGCGGACCGGTCGGCCGATCCGGACGAGGATTCCGAGGCCCGAACCCTGGCCGAGTTGGTCTCGGACGCCGACGCCGTCGATCCTGTCGACCTCGACGCGGACGTGCTCGACCAGCTTGAACGGCGCCAACTCGTCGAGCGACACGATCGGGCCGTTCGAGCGGTGCGGCTCACCGACGACGGCGTCACGGCGCTGATGGAGGGTGTCGAACCTGCCGAAACGGCCGATCGACTCACGTCCTCGATGCTCACGAGCGGGGCGTGGCGCGAAACCGAGTTCGCCGAGTACAACGTCGCGGCGGACGCACCCGAGATCCGGGCCGGCCGAGCGCACGTCCTCCGGCAGGTCGCCGATCGGGTGACCGACGTGCTCGTCGGGATGGGCTTTCAGGAGATGGAGGGACCGCACGTCGACGCCGACTTCTGGATCAACGACTGTCTGTTCATGCCCCAGGATCACCCGGCACGAACCCACTGGGACCGGTTCGCGCTGGAATCTCCCGAGCGGATCGACGACCTCCCTGAAGACCTCGTCGAGCGCGTCGAGCGCGCTCACCACGACGGTGCCGGCGAGTACGGCGACGGCTACAACGCCCCGTGGGATGAGGACTTCTCGCGGGCGCTCGCGCTCCGCGGCCACACCACCTCGCTGTCGACCCGGTACCTCTCGGGGTATCAGGTCGGCGAACTGGAGCCACCACAGCGGTACTTCAGCGTCGAGAAGGCCTACCGAAACGACTCGATCGACAACACGCACTTACTGGAGTTCTTCCAGATTGAAGGGTGGGTGATGGCCGAGGAACTCTCGGTGCGCGATCTCATGGGGACGTTCACCGAGTTCTACGAGCAGTTCGGTATCACCGACCTGGAGTTCAAGCCACACTACAACCCGTACACGGAGCCGAGTTTCGAGCTGTTCGGGACCCATCCCGAAACCGGTGACCTCATCGAGATCGGCAACAGCGGGATCTTCCGTCAGGAGATGCTTGACCCGCTCGGCGTCGACTGCGACGTGATGGCGTGGGGGCTCGCCCTCGAGCGGCTGGCAATGTTGATCACTGGGGCCGAGGACATCCGTGATCTCCACGGCACGCTCGTCGACCTCGACTTCCTGCGGAACGCGGAGGTGATCTACTGATGCCCACCGTCGAAGCTCACCCGGACGAACTGCGGACGCTGACCGGCCGCGAGGACAAAGACGACGACGAACTCCGATCCGACCTGTTCGCGCTCGGACTGGAGTACGAAGGCGAGACCGACGATGGCGCGTTCGAACTCGAGTTCGCGCCCGATCGGCTCGACCGGCTCTCGGTCGAGGGGATCGCGCGATCGCTGCGGTACCAGTACGGCGAGGACCGCGGCGTGTACGTCCCCCGGACGAACGATCCGGACTGGACGATCGAGGTCGATCCCTCGGTGCCGTCCGACCGGCCGTACGTCACCGGGGCCGTCGCCCGCGGTGTCGACCTCGACGACGACGCACTCGACTCGCTGATTCAGCTACAGGAAAAGCTCCACGCGACGATGGGCCGACGGCGCGTCAAAGGCGCGATCGGGATTCACGACCTGACGATGCTCAAGGGGGAGCGCCTCTCGGAGGCCGCAGCGGACGGTCGCACCAAGAGCATCCGGTACGTGGGCGTCGAGACGGACGGGGATCGGTTCGTGCCGCTTGACTCAGAGCGTGAGCTGACGCCGGGTGAGGTGTTAGAACAGCATCCGACGGGGCGCGAGTACGCCGACATCGTGTCGGCGTACGAGCGGCTGCCGGCGATCTACGACGACATCGGGCTGTTCTCGTTCCCGCCGGTGATCAACGGCCGACGGACGGAGGTCTCGACCGACTCCCGGGATCTGTTCGTCGAGATGACCGGCACCGATCAGCGGACGATCGACGAGATGCTCGCCATCGTCTGCTACGCGCTCGACGCCCGCGGCGCGACGATCGAGAAGGTGACCGTCGAGTACGCCTCCGGCGCGAGCGGAGCGCACGCCGGTGACTCCCTCGTTCGACCCGACCTCTCGACGGACGAGAAACGGGTCACCCACGAGCAGATCGAGCGCACGCTCGGGATCGACCTCACGCCCGAAGCGGTCGTCGACCTGCTGGAACGGTCGGGACTCGACGGCGAACCGACTGACGACGCCTACGACGTGATGATCCCGCCGTATCGGGTGGACGTGCTCCACCCGCAGGACCTCGTCGACGACGTGGGACGCGCCTACGGGTTCAACGAACTGGAGCCGCGCTATCCCGACGTGGGCACCGTCGGCGGGCGACACGAGCGCTCGCGGCTGGAGGGTGCGGTCCGGAATGCGTTGGTCGGGCTGGGTTTCGAGGAGACGATGAACTTCCACCTGATCGGCCGCGCGGACAACCACGATCGGATGGGCGTCGAGTCCGGTTCCGAGGTCGTCGGCGGTGGTGAAGCCGCGACGATCGCCGAACCCTACAGCGAGGAGTACGAGATCGTCCGGACGTGGGCGCTTCCCTCGCTGATGATGGTTCTCGAGGGGAACACCCACCGGTCCTATCCGCAGAATCTCGCGGAGATCGGGCTTGCAGCGCACCTCGACGACGACGAGAACACCGGCGTCGCCGAGTGGCGAACGGTCGCCGCGGTGCTGGCGCGACACGACGCCTCCTACGAGGACGCGAAGGCGCGCCTCCAGGCGCTCGCGCGGACGTTCGGTGTCGAGCTAGAGACGCCCCCGACCGACCACCCGACGTTCCTCAACGGTCGGGAGGCCGAGGTCGTCATCGACGGCGACTCGGTCGGCGTGATCGGCGAGATCCACCCTGAGGTCCTCGCCGAGCACGACCTCGAACTGCCGGTGGTAGCGTTCGAGTTCCGGCTGGACGCGCTGCGGTAGAGCGATCATCGGCTCCCACGTAGTGGCGAACTGGCGACACGACATCTGAGGTGGGACTCGTACGGTGGCGTGTCGCGCTCCGCGGACCACCGTACGGCTGGCGTCAACTCACGCGGTGGTCTGGTTCCGTTCCCCGATATGAACCTTCGTTCCTGCCCGCGATCCGAACAGCCAGGGGCGTCGGGTCCGTACGGGAACGCATGACGGACGATCGACGTCCCTTCGAGGACACAGTCCTCCTGTTGATCGATCTTCAGACGGGCTTCGACGATCCCGTCTGGGGTAACCGGAACAACCCCGACGCGGAGGCGAACGCCGCACGGTTGCTCGACGCCTGGCGCGAGACGGAGCGACCCCTCGTCCACGTTCGCCATGCCTCCCAGGAAGCGGACTCCCCGCTTCGGGCGACGCAGCCTGGATTCGCCTACAAACCGGAGACCGAACCCGTCGACGGTGAACCGGAGTTCGTCAAGGAGGTCAACGGGGCGTTTCTGGGCACTGGACTCGATGCGTGGCTCGGAGAGCACGGATACGAGACGCTCGCCGTGGTCGGACTCACCACCGATCACTGCGTCTCGACGACGGTGCGAATGGGGGAGAACCGCGGCTTCGACATCTCTCTCGTCGCCGATGCGACGGCGACGTTCGATCGGACGTTCGACGGCGAGACGTACACGGCCGAGCAGATGCACCGGACGGCGCTCGCTCACCTCAACGGCGAGTTCGCGACGGTCGTGACGACGGGGGAGGTACTGGCGTCCGTCGAGTGACGATCGGCTCCGTTCACAGGTCGGCTCCGACTGCCTGTTCGACCGACTCGAAGCCGTCTCGCTCCAGCAGATTGAGCAACTCGCGGTTGATATCGCGGGCGATCGACGGGCCACGGTAGACGAGCCCCGTGTACAGTTGCACTACGCTTGCTCCCGCGCGGATCTTTCGGTAGGCGTCCTCGGCAGTAAACACGCCACCGACCCCGACGACGGGTACGTCCGTCCGTTCGGCGACGAATCGCACCTGTTCGGTTGCGCGCGTCTCGATCGGCCGCCCGGAGAGTCCACCGTCCTGGGCGGCGTTCGGACTCTGTAGCGCCGCGGGCCGTTCGGTGGTCGTGTTCGTCGCGACGATGCCGTCGAGTCCGAGATCCTCGACGACTGCGATCGCTTCCTCGACGGCCGATTCGGCCAGGTCGGGCGAGAGTTTCACCAACAGTGGGGCGGCCCCGGCGTCCTGGAGGGATCCGAGGATCCGTTCAAGCGGCTCGCGGTCCTGTAGCTCACGCAGTCCCGGCGTGTTCGGACTGGAGACGTTCACGACGAAGAAGTCGCCGTGATCGGCGACGCGCTCGTACGTGTACCGGTAGTCGTCTTCGGCCTCGTCGAGGGGTGCATTCTTGGATTTCCCGATGTTGACGCCGACAGGTACGTCCGGCAGGTCGGTGGCGGCGAGGCGGTTGCCGATCGCGTCCGCGCCGTGGTTGTTGAACCCCATCCGGTTGACGAGGGCGTCGTCCTCCCGGAGGCGAAACATCCGTGGGCGGGGGTTTCCGGCCTGGCGTTCGGCGGTGACGCCGCCGATCTCGACGGAACCGAATCCGAGCGAGGCGAGCGCCCGGACGAGTTCGGCGTTCTTATCGAAGCCCGCGGCCACGCCGATCGGATTGGGGAACGTCTGCCCGAACGCGGAGACGCGTAGACGGTCGTCATCGACCGTATAACGGCCGGCGAGTCGTCGTTCGATGGGTGTGCCCTGCACGCCGGTGAGCAGTCGCGCCACCGATCGGTGGGCGGTCTCCGCCGGCAGCCGAAACAACAGCGGACGGACGAGGTCGTACCCGCGCATGCCTGCGTCTCTCGGTCGCGTCCGCTGTTAAGCCTCCCGAAAGGAAGCGAAGGCTCCCCATGCGCTGTCGAACCGGCAGTCGAGTAGGAGTTAGAAGTCGTGTTCTACGTCGTCCGGATCGGCTTTCTGAATGATGATTTTGTCCTCCCGCACCCGGACGAACACCTCGTCACCGATGTCTAGACCGGCGACTGCGAGTTCGTCCTCGTGAAGATTGATGTGCACGTTGTGGTACTCCCCGTCCTCGTCCTTGGCACCACTCGGGCTGAGTTTCTTTTTCCGGACCATCGCGGCGCTCTATTCCATGGTTCGCTGCAGGACATACTTAAGTGTTTTCGCACGCCCCGAAGCCAGCCCCTTTCGAACGCCGCCCACACCTGGAATCGCCACCCGCTGCTGTTGCGATCTTCCACATCTTCCTATCGTTGTATATGTATTTTTCTAACGAAAGCCATCATTTCAGGGATATATTTATTATGGGGCATGTGCTGAATTCACACGAGGGGACAAACCATGGTACGCGAGGACAAGCGCAACTTCGCGCTCAGGGAGGAGAACGGTGAAGAAACCAGCGTGTTTTCGGGGAAGACTCCGCGACAGGCGGCGTTGAAGGCAGCCCGTCGGTTAGAGCCGGCGGGTTCGGAGGACGACGCGCCTCGGGTGGAGCTTAGACTCCGGGAGAAAGGCACTCAGAAGGTCCACATTTACGAGGGATGGGCGTGGAAGGAGGAAGCGCCCGAGGTCAACCCCGACCAGTGGGACGACGAGGAGCCGTGGATGGCCAATCTCGACGAGATCACCGAGGCGAACGTCTCGAAGCAGGGGATCGAACACCTCGAGTAGGGGCAGTCGGGAACCCTTTTGTTCGACGGAGTTCCATCCACGAGTGCGCGGGAGCCACCCCGCCTGACCGGGCGTACGGCCCACGGGAATGAAGGCGTGGCCTCCACCCGCGTGACATCGGACGTGATCTATACCGCCAGTGACGACTCGCGTGGCGTGGCTGTGTGGGGGTGGTACAAACAGCGTGGATTGCCGAGACGTCGTCGTTCCGCGTGCGGGTTCGAGTGTCGTCGTGGCCCAGCTTGATCGATGCACTTCCTCAATTGGATTGGTGCAGTTCTCCATTACGCGTGTCCGCGACGTCACCAAATCGGTTCGCTCTCGTCGCGTCGTTTTCATTGCCGCCCCGTCTCGCGCTCATGGTCGGTGTTCTGTCGGTGCGAATGGCCCCTTCGTCACGATCCGACTGGGGATACCTGATCGACAGCACGTCACGTGGTAGGCGGTGGCTAAGCGCCATCGGTTCGACGGGGTTAAGTGTGCGACCCCACTTCGACAGAATGCAAACACGGTGATCCGGTCTGGATCGCCACGCCACCGAAACGGTGGCTTCCCTCTGGCCGCGACCCGGCACGGAGGCAGGAACGCGTTGCTCCGGGAACACGTTAAATAGTGTCCAAGGACGGTCTTTGAGCCAAAACCGAGTGACCGAAACGCGATCGTCACGCGGGATGGAACGACGGTCTTATATACTCCCGGAGCCTACGACAGTTGCGCACCAGTGGTGGGCCGCCACCGGCGACCCACCGCGACGCCCGATCCGATGCCCTTAAGTGTAACAGGGCACTCGGATCGGACGGGAACGGCCCGCCGGAATCGACTTCCGGCGTCGGCCGGTTCGATGCCCTTAAGTGTAACAGGGGCATCGGAACGAAGTGCAAAGCAGTGTGCGATTGACGGGGCGTTCAACTCGTCCCGTCGTCCCGGGCCCGAGCTTCGAAGGGTTTATCAACCCTCTTGGCTTACCAACGGGTCCGAAGGAGATGAGGATTCCACCCCTGCGGTCCGCCGTACACGATGGAATCTGATGTTAGCCCTGGTAGTTCGGTGATACTCGACCGGCGATTCGCGTCGGGTGTCCCGAACTCGGACCGATTGGCAATTTCCGCCAACACCCTCCTCGGATACTCTCCGAGGAGCCCATTCCGGTTGATCCTGCCGGAGGCCATTGCTATCGGGGTCCGATTTAGCCATGCTAGTCGAACGGGTTTAGACCCGTGGCGACCAGCTCAGTAACACGTGGCCAAGCTAC
>SKSS01000007.1 GCA_007122875.1 Salinarchaeum sp.
AGGAGGGGTGGACGCCCTCCAGATACAGCCGCTTCGGTTTGCTCCCACGATCGAAGTTCGTCCCGAGGAGCATGTTCGCGTACTTCGCGCCGCGAACCTGTGCGGTGTCGGTGTCGTAGGCATCCAGTCGCTTTCCGATTCCGCCCGGGATTCCCGCGTCGTCGAGGTCGGCGTCGCCCGTCTCGAACTCCTCGATAACCTCGCGGACGTACCCCTTTACGTCGTCGATGTCGTCCCCACGGACGATCATGTCGATGACCCGATGTTGAACCTCCTTGGTGATCGGTGCGATGTCCGAGCGCTGATACTCGAACCCCGTGATGTCGATGTCGTCGACGTCGTTGCCCTCTTTCCAGACGATGTGACCGGCGTAGCGCTTTTTCGTCCCCGCCTGGAAGAACCGACGGTACAGTTTCTCGAACTCGATCTGGAATCGGTGGGTTTCGGCGTCGAGTTCCTCGGATGCGAACTCGTCGTAGGCGTCGTTGATCTGTGACTGTACGTCGAACGATCGATCGATCGCCTCCGATTTGGTCGCCTCCGCTCCGAACTCGATCATCACGCTGTCGGTGTCGCCGTACACCACGTCGTAGCCGATGTCGTTGACGGCTGTTTCGGTGAACCGAATCACCTCGCGGTTCGTGGACGTGACGCCCGCGCTCATCTCCCTGTCGTAGAGCCTGAACTGCGTCCACCCAAAAACCCCGTACAAACTGTTCATGATGACCTTCACCGCCGCCTGCTGGCGATCGTAGCGGTTGTAGTCGGGCGAACCGGGATCGTGATCGTCCCGACGGCTCTTTTTCTCCTCGCGCTCGGTGAGCAGTTCGTTGATCATCTCGCGGATGATGCCGTCCGGCTCCTTTCGGAAGTGGATCCCGGTCGGCGTGCGGTAGGTCTCTCCCTCGTACCTCTCGGGGTCGACTCTGGTCTCGGGCGAGGCGTTGATGGTCGCCATCGACATCGGATACAGCGACTTCAAATCGAGCACCGAGACGTTCTCTTTGACCCCGGTGATCGGATCGAAGACGGCACCGCCCTCGAACTCCTCTCCGTCGTGACGGCCCTTCGACGGGAGCACGAACTGTCCGTGGGCCTCGTGGAGGACGTACATGTCGACCGCGTCGCCGGGCGTCGTGGCGTCCTCCAGCTTACAGCCGACGATCTTTCGGGCTTCGTTCCAGAAGGCGACGACCTCCTGTTTTCGGTCGAGTTCGACACAGAGTTCGACGTCCCGGACGTTGTACTCCAGCAATCGCTCGGGATCCTGCTCCCAGAGATCGCCGATGTCGCCCGGATAGCGCTCCTTCCCGACGCCCAGTTCCATCTCCGCGACCGCGTCGAGCCGGTAGGACTCCAGTTCGGTGAACTGTGTCCGCCGGTAGGCGTACAGCAGGTCGAAGACGATTCGCCCCTTCACGTCCGGTCCGCCCCAGTCGCTTCGCCAGACCTCGTCGATCCGCGAAAGCCGTTCGATCGAGAGGTCGAGGTCGGTCGTCGGATCGAGGCGCTCCAACCGATCGAGAAGGTACGGCGCGTCGAAGTCCTCGAAGTTCCAGCCCGTCAACACGTCCGGATCCGTCTTATCGAGGTACCTGAGAAACTCGTCGAGCATCTCGGCCTCGTCGTCGTACGGTTCGATCCGGACGTCGATACGCTCACCGAGCGGTTCGTACTCGGGCAACGTCGTCGGTGCGTCCGCATCGCGGTCGGGCGACTCGTAGAGCCAGAGGACGTACTCGTCGTCGAAGGAGTCGTGGCTGGCGATACAGATGATCGGCTCTTCGCCGTCCTCGGGGAAGCCTCGACGGTCGTCCACCTCAATGTCGAAGGTGTTCACGCGGAATTCGACGTCCACGTCGGCGGGTTCGATCTCGTCGTGATGGATCACGATCCGATCGTTCTCCTCGTCACGACGGTCCGGAACGCGCACGCCACCTTTGATTCCCTTGTCGATCATGAGCCGGTTCGGAAACAGCACGTCCGCCTCGTAGTGGTCGAAGTCGTCCCGGACCTGTCCTACGTCCCGGGGTGTCTGGCCGAAGATCTTGGTCAACCGCTCGCCACGAATGCCCTCGTACGGTTCGCCGTCCTCACTCTCGGTCTCCGTTCCGGTGATCCGATCGTACTGCGTGGCGGGATCGACCTCCAGCGAGTCGGTCGGCGCGTAGAAGTAGGGCCGGAAGCCGACGACCCGAACGTGTTCGACGCCCGGCCGGCCGTCCTCCTGCTCGCGCCGTCCGAAAACGTGCATGATCGGGCGCTCACCGTCCCCACGCCCCTCGATCGTGTAGTCGACCTGCGTGACCGCGAGTTCGACCGTTCCGGTCGGATCGCCGTATCGTTCGTCGAGCTTCGAGCGTTCGTCGAGGGTCGCGTCGGTGTCCTGGCGTCCCTTCCCGGCGACCGCGTACGCCTCCTCGTCGGGTCGGACGTCGGTGCCACTCGAACCGTCACCGCTGGAGGACCCGTCCCCGAAGTCGCCCAATCCCGCCTGCCCCGCGTCGGTCATGTACCTCCCTTTGGCCCGCCCTATAAAAAAGGAAAGGTATCCCGGGAGGACGATCGCTCGGGCCCTGCGTAGGAGTTCGGTCGATCGTCGAATAGCTTGGTTGAAACGAAAGTCGTCGGGGCGGCAAGACATTTAGTACGTGGGCACGTACGGTCTTCGTCCATGACCGACCGCGCTTGTGCCGACGAGGAGGTATCGTCCGTTGCGCCGGAGACGAGTCCGGATCGCTGCGTGGACGTCTACGAGACCGAAGAGGGCGTCGTCCTCTTCGACGAGTTGAATCCGCTGGCCTGGATCGAAGCGCGGCGAACGATTCGATTGATCGACGCCGCGTGATCGCGGGCCACCGTCATCTGACGGAACGCTTTTCTTCGCCACCCCCGGACGCTCTCACGAGTGACCGAAGAGCAATCGGATGCCGGGGAGCCGAACCCGGATTCGGACGACCGTCTCGATGCGTCATCCGACGGACCGAACAGTATCGGACCGTTCGAGGAGATTGCGGACGAGGAATCCGGCGAGCCGAATCCCGAAGCCGGTCTGTTCACCGACGAAACCGCCCTCGGTCCGGATCCTCCCGAACCGCCGAAGCCCCCCGAAGTTCCCGATCCGTCCGAGGCCCCGAAGGAACTCCGCCGCGACTTCTGGAAACTCGTTCTCATCTTCAACGTCGCCGTCTTCGGTGTCAGCGTCGGCCCGATCGTCGGTGGCTTTACCGGAAACTGGCGGGCAGGTGGCGCGCTCTTCGTGGTCGGACTCGTGGCACTCGTCCGCGGGCTCTACCGCTACCGGGCCGTCCGGGAGCGACACGGCTGATCGAATTGGTCCGCGGCACAGTCGGTTGACGCTTGGCCACCGTTGATGGACGCCGACCACAACCGCTAACTCGTCGCGTCCGCTACGCTGGCCCATGCAGACCGTCCGGGATCGGTCGGGTGCGCGCTATCTCCTCGTCAAGCGATCGGCCGACTCGTGGCTGGTCCGCGATCCGGAAACCGGAACGGAGCAGTACCGGCCAGCCAGCGAGTTCGACGCCGAAACGGGCGTGTCACCGCTGGTCACTGCCGCCGAAGGAGTTCCTGAACCGCTCCGCCGGACGATCACGGCCGCTCACGACGAGCGGGCGCTCGGGTTGCTCGTCGAACTCGTCGACCGCGAGGAACTCGCCGTTCGGGACCTGCTCTCGGCGTACGACCTCTGTGAACGCGATCTTCACGGCCTGCTCGCCGAGTTCACCGCCGCGGGATTGATCGAGGAGACCACGGTGGCCGGCGAACGGGGCGTAGCCCCGACCGACGACGCCCGAACCGCGATCGCGTCACTCCGCCAGCGGTGACGTCGTGGTTCGGTCGACGGCCGACCGGTTCGTCGCCGGATCCTTCTCGACGCTGACCAGATCGTCGGCCGCACCGACGAGTTCGTCGTCGTGGCTCACGACGACGATCTGTTCGACGCCGAGCCGACCCATCGAGTCGATCAGATCGAGTAGCCGCGAGACGTGTCCCGAGTCGAGAAACACCGTCGGCTCGTCGAGGATCAACGGCGGCATCGGGGCGGTCCCCTCGACGCCCTCGGCGAGCAACCGATAGATCGCGCACCGCAGGCTGAGATTGAACAGCGCACGTTCCCCGCCCGAAAGCTGGGCTGGATCGAGCGTCTCGCCGTCCTTTCCGTGGACCGTGAGTTCGTAGTCGTCGTCGAGTTCGATGTGGGCGTACGCGTCGTTTCGGTAGATCAGCTCGAACGTCTCGTTCAACAGCCGCTCCAACGTATCCACGTTCCGCCGCCGTAGCTCCGCTCTGAGATCGCGGTATGTCGTCTGGAGCCGCTCGGCCTCCTCGTACAGGCCTTCGAGGCGCTCGACGGTTCCCTGTACCTCCTCGCGACGCTCCCTGAGTTCCTCCAGCTCCCGGATTTCGCCCTCGACGCTGCCGATACGGTTCTGAATCTCGTCCCGCCGCTGCTGGCGCTTGTCCCGCGTCTCCGCCGCCCGATCGAGATATGCTGCCGCCCGGTCGCGCTCCTTCCGTGCGGTCTCGACCCGCTCTTCGTCCACGTCCGCCTCCAACTCGCGCTTCCGACGCCGACGGTCGGCCAGGGATTCGCGCCGTTCGTCGTTTCGCTCGGACAGTAGCTCCCGTCGCTCTCGGAGCCGCTCGATCTCCGTGTCACGGTCGTCGAGATCGTCGATCACGTTCGCCAACGACTCCAGCCGCTCGATTCGATCGCCGAGATCGCTTCGCTCGGCGTTGCAACTCGCGATACTGCCCCGGAGCTCGTCGATCCGTTCGTTCACTGCGACCGCTTCGTCGGCGTGTTTCTGGGCGTTCTCGGCGAGTTCCTCGGCACGTGTTTCGAGCCGGTCGATTCGGTCACGGCGATCGGCGAGCGCCGTCTCACGTTCGTCGATCAACTGCTCGACGTTCTCGCGTTCGCCATCGAGCCGCTCCACCTCCGCTTCCGCCTCGGTGAGGCGCTTTGCCGTTTCGATCCGTTCGGTTAGCTCCTCGACGCTGGATTCGAGTTCCCCAACGGCCGTTTCGAGGGCTTCGACCCGTTCCCGTTTCTCGTCGATCGAACCCACGTGTGGCGAGTCCTCGACCGGCTGTTCACACTCCGGGCACTTGCCAGCGTCGAGCAACTGCTCCGCGCGCTCGATGTCGGCACTGGCCGCGTCGAGCGATGCCTTCGCGTCGGCGAGGTCGGATTGCGCCTCCTCCCGCTCGTCTTCGAGCGCCGAGCGGTGAGCCTTGGCCTCCCCGAACTCAATCGGCGCGTCCCCGAATCGGGCCCGCTCCTCGGCGATCCGTTCGTCGATCTCCGAGAGCCGCTCGCGGCGCTTCGCGAGCGTCCGTTCGTCCTCCTCGATGTTTTCCGCCAGCGCGCTCGCCTCCTCACGAGCCTCCGTTGCCTCGCGTTCCGCCGCCTCGGCGTCCTGTTCGTGCCGTTCGGCGTCACCCCGAAGCTCACCGATCTCGACGCGACGCTCCTCCAGACGATCCCTGAGTTCGTCGTCTTCCTCGGTGAGCGCGTCGAGCCGTTCATCGACCGCGTTCGGATCGGGTTCGTCGAGGACCGTCTCCGCGAGGAACGCGTCCCGTTCGGAGCGAAGCTCGTCCCGTCGCTCTCGTTCCTCTCGAAGGGCGTCCTGTAGCTCCGATCGCTCGGTCTCGGTCTCCTCGATCTTCTCGGTGAGGTCGACGATCCGCTCGTCGATCTCGGCGATCTCCTCGCGGCGCTCCTCGTGCCGGTCCAGGATCTCCTCGGCTTCGTCGCGAGTGTCCTCGGCTTCGTCGATCTGGTCGTCGATCCGTCCGATCTCGGCGTCGATCTCGTGAAGCTCGGTTTCGAGGTCGTTGAGCGTCTCGTGGAGGCCCTTCTCCTCCTTCCCCTCGATCTGTTCGTCGAACTGGACGACTCGCTCGCGGTGGCCGTCGAGTACCGTTTTGACCCCCAGCCGCGCGTCGGAGGCTCGCTCGCGGTACTCTTCGAGCTTCCCGAGCTGGAGCAGGTCGTCGATGATGTCCTGGCGATCCGACGGGGAGGCGTGAATGAGCTGGTTGACCTCCCCTTGGCGGACGTAGGCACAGTTGACGAACGCCCCGGCGTCCATCCGGAGCAACTCGGCGACGTGTGAACGGACGTCCCGCGAGCCCTCGATCTGTCCGTTCGGCGTTTCGAGGACGCACGTGGTCGTTACGGCTCGCTCGTCGCGCAAGCGAAGTCGGCGTTCGAGACGGTACGATCCGTCGTCGTGGGTGAACCACAGCTCGACCTTCGCGTCGTTCTCACCACGGGCGATCACGTCGTCGAGGGTACGGTCGTCGAGCGCACGAGCGCCGTAGAGGGCGAAAAAACACGCCTCCAGCAGGGAGGTCTTGCCGCTGCCGTTGACGCCGTGGATCACCGTCACGCCGTCTCGAAGCCCGAGATCAACCTCTCCGTAGCACTTGAAGTTTCGGAGCCGAAGCCGTTCGACCCTCACGTGTACTCCTCCATCGAGGCCTGATCAGCCGTCGGATCGTTGCCTGATTCTTCCTCCTGTGGCGTGTCTTCTTCCGAAGATTCCTCTTCCGACGGTTCCACCCCCGAGGGTTCCGCAGCGGTCTCACTAGGGTCGCCCGCATCGTCGAACGCTCCGTCCTCGTCGAGGAGTTCGCGGACGGTCTCTTCGACCCGACCGCGAACGTTCGTGTCGGCGATCGTCCCGTCGCGGACCGTCCCGTCGATCGCGTGGGCTGCCTCGCTGAGTCCCAACTCGGAGACTCGCTCGCGGACCGCGTCGTCGGGATCGGCGAACGATACGGAGAGTTCCCCTCCCTCGTCGTCGATCTCGCGACGGTCGTTCACACGGGCGACGAGCGCGCCCCGATCGAGCGCGAGTTCCTCGATGGAACCGGGAGCGAACGGCTCGCCGTCCCCCTCGACGGTGACGATCACCACCGCGTCGTCTACCTCGTGCTGTCGAACCCGCTCTTCGACGACTTCGGCTCCGTCGGCCGGTCCGAGTTCGACGTCTACGAAGACGAACTCCCTCGCGGCGTCGATCGCCCGTCGACTGATGGCCACGTCGTCGTCGAACTCGACGAGGTTGTAGCCGCGCTCCTCGCGCTCCGCCGCACTCGTCCGTTCGGTGGAGCCGGAATACGTGACCCAGGTGCCGTCGACCCTGGCGGTATCCGGTGTGTGATTGTCGCCGAGGAGGAGGACGTCGAACGCGACGTTCGACTCGTCAAGGACCGTCTCGGTGTCCCAGTCCGCGCCGTCGAACGGCTCGAACAGGCCGTGGCTCACGAGGGCGGCATACTCCGTATCGGGAGGCGCGAACGTGTAGTCGAGGTCGTCGCGTCGGGACTCAGGAACGTGATCGAGTCCGTAGAAGGTT
The DNA here is from genome assembly GCA_007122875.1 of Salinarchaeum sp. Classification (GTDB taxonomy): domain Archaea; phylum Halobacteriota; class Halobacteria; order Halobacteriales; family QS-1-68-20; genus QS-1-68-20. The sequence continues at coordinate 7,398 of SKSS01000007.1, forward strand.
ACGTCGCCGACGACCGTTCCCCGGTCGTCGAGTCGGGTCGCCAGTCCGAGCGATTCGAGCAGGTCGAGCCACTGGCCCTCCCGGGTTCCCTCGTGATTGCCGACGATGCCTAAAAACGGCACGCCAGCGTCCCGAAGGTCAGCCAGTACGTCGATCGTCGCCTGCAAGTCCGGCAACCCAGGACGACGGTCGTGATAGAGGTCGCCGGCGTGGATCACCGCGTCGACCTCGTCGTCGATCGCGTCATCGATCACCTGCCGGAAAGCGGCGACGTAGTCCGCGCGACGTTCCGCCGAGTGATACTGACGATACCCGAGGTGGGTATCACCAGTGTGGAGCACGCGGGTCATTCGTCGGTCCCTTGTCGGTGGGCCGTTAAATCGATTGCGTGACCACGGTGAAAGTGAACGGGCGTCGGCGGCGGGGGCTCCCCCGACGGATCGGTGGCTGCTGCGGAGAGACCGTCGAGCGCGTCGAGCACTCGCTGTCCGCGTCGAGCGAGCGACCGTTTCCCGTCGGCTTCGGCCCGCTCGGTGGCGGTCGCGAGCCGTTCGGTGCCGCCGCTCTCGACGAACGCCGCGGCCCGTTCCAGATCGCGGATCGCAACCGCGCCAACGGCGAGGGCCGCCTCGTCAGCCGGTCGCAGCGTCCGTCCGTGGGCGAGCGCCGCCAGCGCCCGCTTCCGCTCGGCCGTCTCCACCATGGGCTGGGTGGCCCGGTTCTCGTATAAAATCGTGCGGGTCGGGAGTCGTGGCACACCCGAGTAAGTCACCGATCGAGTTCACCCCGGCCCGACCGGTAACGGTTCACTAGTTGTTTTGCCGGGTCGAGTCGATCCGCAACGTGTACAGCCGTTTTCTGGCGTCCGAAAAGGAGAACCTCGATTCGACGGCCTCCACCTCCTCCAGTCGATTGAGCGCGTAACGGACGGTCCGCGGGGGAAGGAGGGTCTCCTCGGCGAGATCGCTCTGTGAGAGGGTGTCGTTGTACTCAAGGACCTTCGCAACGAGTTTCGCGCTCGGCGGGAGGTCTCGGACGGCGTCCCAGCTAACCGGGCTATCTGACTCGTCGATTCCGAGTTGCTCTGATGTACTCATCGTATCGAAGCGGTATTGGATACAGAGTAATAATATTTCCTGTTTCGAATTATTACTGTAAGGAATTGTATGGGTTCGATACCGGGACTTCACGGGAACCAGTTCGTCCACCCGGCGTCCGGCTTTGCGCTCCGGTTGCGTTGAACTGGCGAAGTGGGCACTCTCTGCCGGTCCAGACGCCATTTGGCTCTCGCTCTCGCGTTCCGCCCACCCGAAACCTCTTATGAAGGCCGCACTTATCGGGTTCTGATGACTGACACCGTCGATGACGTCGATCTCCCGTACGACGAGGAGGAGACGTCTCAGCAGGAGCAGATTTCCGTCCTGCGGGAACGTCTGGAGGTGCTCGAATCCCAGAACGAGGAGATGCGCGATCGGCTGCTCGACGCGAACGCAGAGAACAACAAGTATCAACAGAAGTTAGAGCGGCTGACCCACGAGAACAAGAAGCTCAAACAGTCCCCGCTGTTCGTCGCGACCGTCCAGGAGATCACCGAGGACGGCGTTATTATCAAACAGCACGGCAACAACCAGGAGGCCGTCACCGAAGTCACCGACGAGATGCGCGCGACCCTCGAACCCGACGCCCGAGTGGCCGTCAACAACTCGCTGTCGATCGTAAAGTCACTCGACGACGAGACGGATGTCCGGGCCCGCGTGATGCAAGTCGAAGAGAGTCCTGGCGTCCACTACGAGGACATCGGCGGGCTCAAAGACCAGCTGAACGAGGTCCGCGAGACCGTCGAACTCCCACTGATCAAACCCGACGAGTTCGAGACCGTCGGAATCGAGCCGCCGTCGGGCGTGCTACTGTACGGTCCGCCGGGGACCGGAAAGACGATGCTGGCGAAGGCCGTCGCGACCCAGACCGACGCCACGTTCATCAAGATGGCCGGCTCCGAACTCGTTCACAAGTTCATCGGCGAGGGCGCAAAGCTCGTCCGCGACCTCTTTCAGGTGGCCCGCGAGCACGAGCCGTCGGTCGTGTTCATCGACGAGATCGACGCGATCGCGAGCAAGCGCACGGAGTCGAAGACCTCCGGCGACGCGGAAGTCCAGCGGACGATGATGCAACTCCTCTCGGAGATGGACGGCTTCGAGGAGCGTGGCGAGGTGCGAATCATCGCCGCGACGAACCGCTTCGACATGCTCGACCGTGCGATCCTCCGTCCCGGCCGCTTCGACCGTCTCATCGAGGTCCCCAGACCCGACGAGGAGGGTCGCGAGCAGATCTTCCGCATCCACACCCGCGAGATGAACGTCGACGACGACGTCGATTACGAGGAACTCGCGGAGATCGCTGCGAACGCGAGCGGCGCGGACGTGAAAGCTGTCTGTACCGAAGCGGGGATGTTCGCGATTCGCGACGACCGCGTCGAGGTCTGCATGGACGACTTCCGGGACGCCTGGGCGAAGATTCAAGCCGACGAGGACGACGAGGCGGCGTCCCTCGCGTTCGCATAGATTCGATTCCGTTCTCTCGTCGACGCTCCCCGTTTTCACCGTGGGAGTTATTTCTGCGGCCGCAAATGACATACTGTGCCTGAAACGACCTCACCCACGCTCACAGAGATCATCGCGAGCGTGGAAAGCCACCGAAAGACGCTGCGGGTGTGCAACTACACCGGTGAGGACGTCGAGTTGGCTCGCCTCGAGGAGTTCTTCGAGCCACACGACATCGAGGTAGTGGTCGAAAACGATCACCCCGAACGGGCCGAGGACACCGTGGTGCTCACCTCACACGGAACCGAGTTGGCGTCG
>SKSS01000076.1 GCA_007122875.1 Salinarchaeum sp.
AACGGTGAATCCGCCACGGAGTATTCGAAGACCGGACAACCAGCAGCCGCCTTCTGGGAACGGATCGAGATACTCGAAGCCATCGACGATGCAATCATCGATGACGTCCGTGATGCATCAAGAGGTCTCGATGCTAAGGTTGATAATGATGACGTCATCGACGCGTTTGCATTAGCGCTTACTGCCAGTCCAAAGACCGGCTCGGTACGAACGCTTCCTGACGAACCGCCAACTGACGATACAGGAAATCTCCCGATGGAGATGGTTTACGCGTATCCTTAACGCGGCTCTGAGATGGCGAATCGCATGACTCCGGCGACCCCCATCACGAAGCGTGATGAAATCAAAACGGCCGAAGAGGGGTTCCTTTATAAGCGTCGTACTGCCGTCTGCCAAATGATGCCTGTCACGCAGAAGGATGGGCGCTGCAGGATTTGAACCCGCGACAACTTGGTCCGAAGCCAAGCACTCTGTCCAGACTGAGCTAAGCGCCCTCAGTTCTTTCTAACTCGGACACCGTTTTAACGCTGTCCATTTGCGAGTGCTTTCGGTCGGATTAAGTGCCCGCCGTCGGAGCACCGGATATGGAGACGGTTCGTGGGCTGGTCGAGTTAACACGGCCGGGAAACGCCCTCATGGCGGGTGGGTTGACGCTCATCGGTGCGTTCGTCGCTGGCGGACTGGATGCGCCGTCGGCGGCGACGTTCGCGGTCGTTGCAACGATGTGTGCGACGGGTGCCGGAAACGGTATCAACGACTACTTCGACCGCGATATCGACGCCATCAATCGCCCCGATCGCCCCATTCCACGCGGGTCGGTGTCGCCGAGGGAGGCGCTGTGGTTCAGCGTCGGACTGTTCGTCGTCGCGGTCGGACTGACGCTTCTGTTGCCGCTTTTGGCGATCGCGATCGCGCTCGTCAACCTCGTCGCGCTCGTCACGTACACGGAGCTGTTCAAGGGGTTACCGGGTGTGGGAAACGCAGTCGTTGCCGGCCTGGGAGGAAGCACGTTCCTGTACGGCGGCGCGGCCGTCGGTGGCGAGTTGGCGCCGGTGCTCGTGCTGTTCGGGTTGGCAGCGTGTGCGACGTTCGCCAGGGAGGTGGTGAAAGACGTCGAAGACATCGAAGGTGACCGCAAGGAGGGATTGAACACGCTTCCGATAGCGATCGGCGAGCGGCGGGCGCTGGGCATTGCAACAGTGGCGGTCGTCGCAGCCCTCATCGCCAGTCCGCTTCCGTATCTACTCGGGACGTTCGACATCGTGTATCTGTACGCGCTCGTCCCCGCCGCTGGAGTGATGATCGTGGCGACGTATCGGTCGTTTTCGAATCCGACGACGGGTCAGACGTTGTTGAAAGTGGGGATGCTGCTTGCTGCGCTCGCGTTCGTGGTCGGACGCGGGGCGCTGTTCGTCTGATACGGACTGGTGTACCGAGTGACCGGTCACACCGGTAGCGGGGTCGACACTGACCGGGAGAAGACGACACCGACCCGTCTGATGGACGCCACTGCAGCGTGGGTTTTTGGTCTGTGGGTGTGTTCGAACGGATATGCCCGTCGAATCCGACGAGGAGCTTCGAGAGATACTGCAGTTACAACAGATCGCCGTTGTCGGCTGCTCTGCGACGCCGACGAAAGCCGCACACGGGGTTCCGCGATTCATGCGCAAACGAGGGTATACGATCTTGCCAGTGAATCCCTATGCTGACGAAATATTCGGCCAGGAGCCGTACGATTCGCTGTCGGAGGTCGACGAACGGGTCGATATGGTGAACGTGTTCCGCCCGAGCGACGAAGTCGCCGATATCGTCGACGAGACGCTCGAGCGTGACGACGTACAGGCCGTCTGGACGCAACTCGGCATTCGTGACCGCGAGGCAGGCGAACGCGTCGAATCGGCGGGAAAACAGTACGTCGAGGATCTCTGTCTGAAAGTCGAGTATCGGCGACTGCTCGGATAAGCCGCCTCGGTGTGGCAGTCTGGCACGTCCGAGTCCGCAGTTCGGCCACTCGTCTATCGAACGGGAGCTTCGAGAGACGAACACCCTACTCGTCGGCGTCCGACCCCTCGACTTCCGTGATCGCCGGCTCGGCCTCTTCGATGGCCACTTCGGTGAGGAGTTCGTCGACGTTGATCTCTTCGTTTTCCGCGAGGGCTTCCAGAAGTGCGGTCTGCTGGTCGACTTTGTTCTCCAGCGCTGCAACCCGGTCGTGGGTGTCCTGGAGTGTCTCGCGCATCTCGACGATCTGTTCGCGCATCTCGCTCATCTTCGCGTACAGCTCTTCGCCCATGTCGGCGACTTTCTGTATCTTCTTGGTCGCGCCTCCGAGTCCCATGCCCCCTGCTTTGTGTTCCGGGGTCGTGTGCCTTGCGGTGTTCGGTCGGCTGTCTCGCAGTGTTCGATCGCGTGCCTTGCGGTAGTGGCGACCCGCCGAGCACGCAGCGTGTCCCGGCGACGTTAAGACGACGGCGATTACACGTGAACGTATGGACAGCCGTCGAGACGCCCCGTCGCTCGGTATCGTCTCGTCTCTGGCCGTCGTGGCCGTCCTCGCCATCCCGTATCTTCTCGTCGAAAACGGTGGTTCCGTCGGCGTGTACTA
>SKSS01000081.1 GCA_007122875.1 Salinarchaeum sp.
CAGGCCTGTGCGGCTTCGAGGCAGTTGTCGATGCACTCTTGCATGTGATCGTCGGCGTGTTCGAGTTCGGAAAGCGCCATGGAGAGGATGCCAACACCCCGGATAAAAGCGGTTGTTTCCGGTTACGCAGTTCACGCCAGCGGCGTTCGCTCGACGACCGTCCGATCGACCGTCGGATACTGCTCGACGATCTCCCCATCGGGGACGTCACCGTCGTCGATCATCTCCTCTAACAACCACCACGCGAGTTCGACGTGGGTCGACTTGACCGCGTAGAACTCCTCGGGAACGCCGAGTTCTCGAAGCCGATTCTCGTCGGCCCACGTCTTCCCGTAGACGATCGTGCCGTCGTCGGTGACCTCGTCGAACGGCCGCCGGACGGTCCGGGCCATCCGCTTGAGCCGATTGCGGTGCTGGGCGGCGTCTTTGAACACGCTGGTGCAGAAGTACACCTTCGGGTGATCGCCCATCACGTCCAAAATCGCCTCGCGGTCGCTCTCGACGGCGCTCATGTGACCCTCCCGGAGATCGTAGCCTGCTTCCTGCATCCGCCGGAAGTTGCCCTGGCTCATCTCGAACTCGTTGACGTTGCAGAACTCGGCCGCGCCCTCGTCGAGAAACGTCAGAAACTCCTCTTCGGGGCGGATTCCGGGGATCTCGAACGACGGCGTGATCCCCTCTTCACGGGCGACGTAGAGGATGTCCTCCCACTCGGTTCCGTGGAGTTCGCCCCATAGCTCAAGGGGTGGATGGAACCGGATCTCGTCGAGACCGGCCTCGGCGAGTCGACGCATGTTCTCGCGACCGCCCGTGATACCCGTATAGAGGTGGGTGTGGTGGTCGTCACCGAACTCGTCTTTCAGCAGCGAGAGGTAGTGACAGGTGCGGTCGAGCGCCTCCTGCGGCTCGCCACCCGTGATCGAGGTGCCCAACGCGTCCATCGTGTGGGCTTCCTCCAGTACGTCCTCGTCGGACTCGACGAGCCGTTCGTTGGCATAGACATCCGTGACGTTCTTGCGATTCTCTCCGAGCGGACAGTAAAAGCAGTCTCGCTGGTCACAGTAGCCGTAGACGAACAGCACCATCTTGCCCCCCACGGAACACTGCTCACAGCCCTCGGAGATCATTCGAGAGAGCATACCCGCTCGGGACTCAAAAGCCGTGCGGATCGGCAGTGGTCCCAGGTTGTGCGGATCGGCAGTGGTCCCCACATCGCCGAGGACCACCCGGAAGCTTCTCGGCGGTGCGAACCCAACCCGGTTCGATGGCCGAACTCGCCCGGTTACGCGTCTATCCGGTGAAAGCACTCGACGGCATCGACGTCGATCGCGCCCGGATCACCGACGGTGGAACGCTCGAATACGACCGCGAGTACGCGCTGTTCGCCGACGACGGCGATCCGATCAACGGCGTTCGGACCGACGCGGTCCATCGACTCACCGCCGCGTTCGATCCAGACGACAGGGAGCTAACGCTCACCCGTGACGGCGACGAACGGACGTTCTCGCTCCCCGACGAGCGTGACTCCCTCGAACGGTGGTGTGGGACGTACTTCGGCGAGGACGTGACGCTGCGTCGCGATCGGTCCGGCGGTTTCGTCGATCGACAACGTGGCGGTCCGTCGGTCGTGAGCACGGCCACGCTTCGGGAGGTCGCCTCGTGGTTCGACGGGATGACCGTCAAGAGCGTTCGTCGGCGGATCCGGGCGAACGTCGAGGTCGACGGCGTGCCGGCGTTCTGGGAGGATCGGTTCGTCGGGGAAACCGCCGATGGGTTCTCGATCGGCGACGTCAGATTCGAGGGAGTCGAACCGTGCGTGCGGTGTATCGTCCCCGAGCGCGACCCCGACACTGGAGCCCACGATCCGACGTTCCGTCAGCGACTCGTCGAACGACGCCGGGAGACGTACCCCGAGTGGGTCGACCGGGACGCCTTCCGGTCGGACTACTCGCTGATGCTGATCGCGGACGTGCCGCCGGAACACCGCGGTGAAGCACTGACCGTTGGCGATTCCGTTTCGTGGTGAGACCCCGAGCGTGAGATCGCTTGCCCTAGACGCGTGTCGATAGTTCGTCGACGGTTCGGGTTCGGGTGGTCTCGATCTGTGAGAGCAGTTCCGTTCCAGCGGCGAGCACTGGGTAGTCCACTGGCAGTCGGTGATAGAGGTACTCCTGAAGGGGTAGCCTGCTGATCCCTGGCGGTTTGTTCCCGTCGGTGATCGCCTCCTGTCGGTCGGTGAGAAGCTGTTCGCACTCCGTGGCGATCGATCCGAGGCGACGCCAGGTGGCCTCCAGACCGCCGTAGCTTCGCTCGGACGGAGCCGTGCGACACAGCATGTCGGTCTCGGATTTCCACTCCCGGAGCCGACTGTTCGCTTCGGCCAACTCGTCTCCTTCCCGGTCGAGTTCGTCGACGAACCGATCGCGGCGCTCGCGTGCCTCGTCGGCGTGGCCGGTGATGAGCCGTTTCAACCGTGGGGTCAGCCCGGATCCGGACCCCCCGGCGACGGCCGTGGCGACCTCGTCATCGAACTCGGCGGCCATGTTCAACGCTAACCGCTCTCCGTACTCGTCGTCGTAGTGTGGGACATCCATGACCGTCTCCCTGTAGGCACGCCTCACGTCGCGTAGTCCCGCCCCTTCGCCGTTCGTGCTGACGACGGTGTCCATCCCGGCTGGAACCTTCGCCGCGACGGGGTGGGCAGTGTCGATCCGCGCGACGCGGCGGGCGAACCGATCGAAGGCGTCGCGTTCCGCTGCCGTCCGGGAACGTTCCCGTTCACAGAGCTTCTGAGCCGTGGGGAGATACGAGATTGCGAGAACGAACAGAATCATCCATGCCCCGATCCACAGGACGGTGAGCCATTGCGTCGTCGCGTCCGCCCCCGCACACGCCCCCGCTACACAGAGGTCCTGGCCCCCCAATAACTCCGGATTGGAGTGGACGTAGGTCGCCCCCGGAACGATAGTAGTCATACCGGAGTCCCACGTGCGCCATCTAAATAACCGTTGTTGCGGCCACCGGAAATCGCCCCCTGACCGTCTCGATGCCACGCCGCTCTCCCGAAAGGCCTTAGCCGATGGTGTCGTAGATCGGAACAGATGCTGCTCGTCCTCTGTGTCGACCTCGACGACGACCTCGGTCGGAAGACCGGCATGGAGACGCCGGTCGTCGGCCGCGACGCCGTCGAGGAGGCCGCCGTGGCGCTGGCGACGGCCGACCCCGAGGACAGCGACGTAAACGTCATGTTCCAGGGCGTTCACCTCTACGACCAGCTCTCCCGGGGCGAGAGCGTCGAGGTGGCCGTCGTCACCGGCGAGCCGTCAAGCGACGTGAACGCGAACCGGAAGGTCGGCGAGGAGGTCGACGCCGTCCTCGCGCGATTGGCCACCGGTGAGAACGTGAGCGCACTCGTCGTCACCGACGGTGCCCAGGACGAGAGCGTCCTCCCGGTGATCCGATCACGGGTCCCGATCGACGGGGTCCGTCGCGTGGTCGTCCGCCAGGCACAGGATCTAGAGTCGATGTACTACACGATCAAGCAGGTGCTCAACGACCCCGAGACCAGGGGAACGATTCTCGTGCCGCTGGGCATTCTGCTACTGATCTATCCGCTGGTCATCATCGGCGACTTCTTTGAGTTTCCGGGAACCGCCGTCCTCGGGCTGACATCCGCGCTGCTCGGCCTGTACGTTCTCGCCCGTGCGTTCGGGATCGAACGGCGGTTCGACACCACGGTTGAGCGGGCACGACGGGGGCTGTACGCAGGTCGGGCGACGCTCATCACGTACGTCGTCGCCGCCGCGCTGTTGGTGATCGGCGCGATTTCGGGCATCGACGCCCTCGACACGGTCGACGAGCCAGCGATCGGTGCCGCGGAGGTTGTCGCGGCGCTCATCTACGGGTCGGTCCACTGGTTCGCCGCGGCGGGCATCACCTCCAGTCTGGGCCAGATCACCGACGAGTACCTCGCGGATCGCTTCCGATGGCGCTATCTCAACGCGCCGTTCTACGTCCTCGCGATCGGCGCGGTGTTGCACGCAGTCAGCGCCTTTATCCTCGGCTACGAGGGGCTGGCCTACGTCGCGACGGCGTTGACCGGCGGCACCCTGCTCGGGTTGACCAGTACGCTCGCATTCGCGGTCGCGGAATCACGGTTCGAAGACGAACCGGAGAGCGGGAGCGAAGACGCAGAACTCGGCTGACTCAATCCGCCGGCCGTGGTTGATCCACTTCTGCGGACGCGAGCAACGGTGGTGGGACTGGCGACCGATCCTCACCGCTCTCGAACGACGACGAACTCCGCGAGATCCGTGAGGTACTCCGCCGCCTCCTCGTCCTTGATGTCCACTCGGGCGAGCGCGTCGAGTGCGGCGTCAGCCTGTGCCCGTGCTCGGGCGTTCGCCTCGTCCGGGGAAAGGTCGGTCAGGCGGACGAGCGACGGCCGGTCCATCTCGTCGTCGATGCCCGTCGGTTTTCCAAGCCGCTCCTCGTCGGCCGTCTCGTCGAGTACGTCGTCGCGGATCTGGAACGCCACGCCGACGCGCTCTGCGTACTCCCCGAACGCCTCGACGGTCATCGGGTCCGCATCGGCCGCCACTGCACCGAGTTCCGCCGCCGCACGGAACAGCGCACCCGTCTTTCGGCGGGCGAGTTCCATGTACTCGGGTTCCGTCTCGGGGATCGCGACGAGTTCCGTCGCCTCACCCTCCCCGAGTTCGACCATCGCCTCCGCGACGATCCGGGTGGCCCGTGGCTCCGGGGCAAACAGCGCGAACGCCTCACCCAACAGGCCGTCGCTGGCGACGATCGCCTGGCCGTGTCCGAACGCCATCCACGCGCTGTCGACACCGCGTCGGAGCTCCGAGCGATCGATGATATCGTCGATCACGAGCGAGGCGTTGTGGACGAGTTCGACGCCGGCAGCGAAGTCGACGGCGTCGGCGGGTTCCCCACCCGCCGTCTCGCAGGCCAGCACGGTGACCGTCGGTCTGACGCGCTTTCCCCCCGAAAGCGCGACGTGCTCGACCTGCGCGGCCAGGTCGTCCGGATCGACACCGTCGAGAACCGACTGGAGCCGCTCGTTGACCATCGCCCGGCGACGCTCCAGATACTCCATTACCGAGGCGGTGGGACCACGCGGGCAAGTACGTGACGGATTCCGCTACGGGGCGTCACCCGCTCACGTCGAGGTCCCGGCGTCGGACGGTCAGCGTTCCGTACTCCCCCGCTACTCGAACTCCTCGATCAGCGCCGGCACGACCTCGAAGAGGTCGCCGACGATGCCGTAGTCCGCGATGTCGAAGATCGGCGCGTTCGGGTCCGTGTTGATCGCGATGATCGTGTCGGATCCCTTCATCCCGGCGACGTGCTGGACGGCCCCGGAAATTCCGATCGCAATGTACACGTCCGGCGTGACGACCGCCCCGGACTGACCGACCTGTCGGTTGTCGGGGAGCCAGTCGTTGTCGACGATCGGCCGCGAGGAACCCATCGTCGCGCCGGTCACCTCACAGAGTTCCTCGATCAGCTCCAGGTTCTCCTCCTCTTCGATGCCGCGCCCGATCGAGACGATGAACTCCGCGTCCTCTAGGTTGACGTCGCCTTCAGCGGCCTCCTCGAAGCCAGTGATCGTCGATCCGATCGCGGACTCGTCGATCGCGACGTCGACGACCCCGATCTCAGCGTCACCCAACCCCTCCGCTGGCGGCCACTCGGTCGGGCGAACCGTGACGGCGGCCCGGTCGCCGTCGACCTCAATCGTGGTCTCGACCTTCGATCCGTACATCTCGCGGGTGGCGACCAGCCCGTCGTCGTAGGCGAGGTCGATCACGTCCGTCACGAGCGGCAGGTCGAGCGACTCCGCGATTGCGGGGGCGTAGTCGAGCCCGTTGACCGAGTTGGGCGCGAGCAGGAACGTCGGGTCGAGATCGGCGGCGAGCGCCTCGATCGCCTGAACGTACACGTCGTGGTTGAACTCGTCGCCGTACGTGACGGCGTGAATCGCGTCCACCCCCTCGCGGTTTAGTTCCTCAGCGAACGCCTCTGCGTCCCCAGAGATCACGGCGACGTGCAGGTCGGCACCCGCAGCGTCGGCGAGTTCGCGACCGGCGGTGAGGAGTTCGAAGCTCACATCACGAAGTTCGCCGTTTCGGTGTTCGGCCACGGCGAGGACGCTCATGCGTCGATCACCCCCCGGTCGCGGAGGTACTCCGCCAGGTTCCCGGCCGTCTCCCCGGCGTCACCCTCCCAGATCGTCGCGTCACTCTCGGTTTCGGGTTCGTACATCTCGGTGAGCGTGAGCGGGCCATCGGCGATCGATCCGTCGAGACCGAGGTCGTCCAGCCCACGTACGTCGAGTTCCTTGCGCTGGGCCTGTCGAATGCCGCGAAGACTGGCGTAGCGTGGCTCGTTGATTCCCGTCTGGATCGTGAGGACGGCCGGAAGCTCCACGTCGGTCACCTCGTCGACGCCGCCTTCGAGTTCACGGTGGACGTGCGCGACATCGGCGTCGGCGTCAAGGTCGAGATCGTTGACGACCGCAGCCCACTGGAAGCCGATCCGTTCGGCGAGCGTGACGCCGGTCGCCCCGAAGGCGTCGTCGTCGGCTTGCACGCCAGTCAGCACGAGATCGGGCGCTTCGTCCTCGACGACCGCTTCGAGAATCTTCGCTTTCGCCGATGGGTCGAGCAGTTCGGCTGCTTCGAGCGAGTCGTCCCAGACCCGAATCGCACGATCGACGCCCTTCGCCAGCGCCATTCGGATGGTCTCCTCGCTGCGCTCCGGCCCGACCGTGACGGAGACGACCTCGTCGGCGACGCCGTCTTCGACCATCCCAACGCCCTCCTCGATGGCGTAGTCGTCCCACTCGTTGAGGTCGTAGTCGAGCGACTGCGCCGCGATCTCCCGGTCGGCAATCTCGAACTCGTCTTCGACCTGTGCCACCTCCTTCACTGTGACCAGAACCTTCATATCCGAACCGTCGGCCGCCCCGTTATAACCGTTTTCGGAACGTCTCGCGGAGGACATCGGGTTGTTTCGACGGTCGGGGATCGGGCGAATCACCCGCCGGGCGTCGTTCAGGAACCGATCTCCCCGAGTTCCTCGTCAGGAAGGGCGATGAGGTTCTCCCGGCCGATCCGAATCTTGTCGATGCGCTCCTCGTCGTCCATCGTCGACAGCAACTGCGAGACCTTCGCGTTCGACCACCCAGTCTCTTCGACGATGAGCGCCTGTTTCATCCGGCCGCCGTGTGCTTCGAGCAACAGTTCGACGCGCTCTTCGTCGCTCAACAGCTCCTCGTCCACCCCGGCGAACGGATTCTCAGGTGTGGGCTCGGGCGGTTCCTCGGGTCGCTCGACGCCCTCCGAGGAGACTGCATCCGTCCCCTCATCGCCGTGTCGATCGGCGGAACGGGACGGGTCCTCGCCGGAATCGGACGACCCCTCGTCGGTGCCGGAAACGGTTCCCGGTTCGGACGGGATCTCGGGTCCGACCGTCGTTCGCCGAAGGAGGTAGCCGACGGCGACGAGCACGACGAGCAACCCGGCCCCGTAGCGGGCGAAGTCGGCGAGGGCGGTCTCCTCCCCGTTGCCGTTCACCTCGTCGTCTCCGTTTCCGGTGTTGATCCGTGAGAACTGGGCGGTGAAGTCACCGGCGGTGAATCGATACGGTCCCGTCCAGACGAGCGTGGTGGCGTTGTGGACCCTCGTCTGGGACTGTACCACGCTGTAGCCCTCCGGCGCGTGAACGCGGAGCGTCTGATTCTCGGCGAGGCTCCCCAACCAGGGTCCGTCGTCGTCGACGAACGCATCACCCACCCGCACGTCGTCGTCGACCTCGGCGAACGCAGTCCACGTGAACGAAAGCTGCATCGTCCCGACGGAGGCGTTCCCGTCCTCTTCGATCGCGTAGGACCGCGTCTCGTTGTCGACCGTCATCTCACGATCGACGGTGTCCTGGGTTCGATCGGCAGCCCGTTCGAACCAGTCGACAGAGTATCCCACGTCCGCGGTTCCCTCCCGGTACTCGGAGCCGATTTGCTGAAATGCCGTCACCTCCTCGTCGTCGGCGAGCGGGAACGACGCGGTGACGGTCCACTGGGCGTCCCCACCGTCGTCGATGTACACGTCGAAGGCCACGTTCGGCTCCGCGAGCGTCTCGTCGTCGGTTGGGTCGTCGGCAATCACTCCCCCGACCGCGGTCGTGAGCGCAAGGATGACGACGAGGAGGGCCGCCGTGGCGGCACGGAACCGCATGCTCGAATACGTTGTCACCCCGGGAGAAAACGCTTTTCATCGACCGGAGCGGTTCGAACGGGCGATCCAGTTGATCTTCGCACGGTCGGGCGACGACGAGAAGCGCTTTTGTGTTTCCATCCCGCACGGAGGAACGATGAGCCGCACGGCTGCCCTCCTGCTGGCGCTTCTCTGTGTCGTCTCAGCGCCGGCACTCTCCACCCCCCTCCACGCGGCCCCGTCCCCGGCCGGGACGGCTGCATCCGTCGACGGTCCGAACGAGACGGACGGACCGACGATTCACACCACGAACACGACGGCCCGACTCGCGCTCGTCGACGTCGCCAGCGAGGGCCGCGATGGAACCGTCGTTGACGTGGGCACGAGCGTCGAGTTCGAGACCGACCGGATCGGCGAGCGTCACCGGGAAGTGACCTTCGAGACGCGTCTCGACGAAGCCGACTCCGCCGACGAGCGGGGAACGATCATCGAGGACGAACTCGATCGCATCGAGGATCGACGGTCCGCACTCGTCGAACGTGAGCGGACCGCGTATCGGTCGTATGCGAACGGCGAGATAGACGAGCGCGATCTCCTCCGTGATCTCGGCAGGGTTCACGCGGAGGCGAGTCAACTCGAAGGCTCGTTGAGCACCGTCGAACGCGAAGCGATCGGCGAACACGGCGATCGAGCGTGGCAACTCCGGATCGAGGTCTCGAAGTTCCAGGGTCCGGTCCGTGAGGCGATCGTCGATGCGACCGCCGGCGAGCGCGATCCGGTGCAGATTCACGTTCAGGCGGGCCAGGACGGGCTCGTGCTGTCGATGATCGACGGGAACACCTTCCACAGGGAGTCCTACCGGCCCGACCAGCGCGACCGGGTTGACGCGCAGGGACAGGCGCTCGATCAACAGGCCGCGATCGAGCGCCACTATCCGTGGGTGGCGGCAAATCGCGGGTCGGACAACACCCACGGGATGGAGACCTACGCAGGCCTCTGGCGGGGGATCGTCTCCCATCCGCACGGTGAGTTGACGACGTTCCTCGACACCGGTACGGAGAGCCCCTTCCGCGAGTTCCAGTCGCTTCAGCTCGACGCGCTTCCGACCGAGGAGGCAGCCAACGAAACCGTCGGTGACCTCACGTTCCGAATCGACCGGACGTATCCCGCTGGGCCGGCGCTCGTGACCCTGACCGAGGGAGACACGGCCCCCCACCCCACGTTTGTGTTCGTCGACGACGAGGCGGTCGTCGGAACGAACGTCGAGGGTGAGGCGTGGTTCGTCGCCCCCGGCGACACCGTCTACGTGGTGTCGGTGACGGTCGACGATGTCGAATTCGTCGCGGACGTCATTCAGGACGAGGAGTGACCGGACCGAGCAGCGGACGCCGCTTCAGAGCTCCCCTTTCGTGCTCGGCGTGCCCGTTCTCCGGTCGTCGATTCGGGTGGCGTCGTCGAGGGCGCGCGCAACCGCCTTGAACAGCGCCTCGATTTCGTGGTGGGCGTTGTCGCCGTCGATTCCGACGTGGAGGGTCAGTTCGGCGTTCGTCGCGAGCGAGCGCATGAAGTGGCGGGCCATGTGGCTGGTGAGATCGCCGACTCGTTCCTGGGAGAACTCGCCGTCGAACCGGAACACCGGGCGTCCGCTCACGTCCACGACCACGCTCGCGACGGCTTCGTCGAGCGGGACGCGGCGGTCGGCGAAGCGAACGATCCGAGCGCGGTCGTCGAGCGCCTCGTCGAGTGCCCTCCCCAGACAGATCGCCACGTCCTCGACGGTGTGGTGCTCGTCGACGTC
>SKSS01000036.1 GCA_007122875.1 Salinarchaeum sp.
CCACGCTACTTCGAAAGGCTGGTAGCAGTTCCACAAGACGGAATCGTATGAGAACGGAGATTCAGTACGTCGATCCCTCGTCGGTGTTTCGAATCGCGCTTCCGCTGGGAGTGGTAAACGGGTTCATCGTGGCGTTCCCGATCATCCGGGAGTGGCTCGACGCGGGCGTCTGGATCACTGGCTATCCGCTCGGTCCGGGGATGTTCGTGTTCGGACTTCTCATCGTGGTCGGCATGAGCGCGGTCACGACCGCGATCGTCACCACCGTGCTCGCCGTCGTGTACAACGCCGTCGCGAGTCGCCTTGGCGGGATCGAGATCAGACTCTCGAACTGACGACGGCCGAGATCACGTCGTGTCCCTCCGGGGAACGTCGAACGCACGCCGCCGAAACCTGATGACGTTGCGCGTCAGGAGGAGTCCGTGAACGGCGAGACAGGATCCGAAGGCGATAGTGCCGAGTTTCCCGCCGGACCCTCCGAGATACGGCATCGTGTACACGACGACCACGCCCACGAACACGCCGGTGAGAGCCATCCACCGCTCGTCCGGAATCCGTTTCGGATCCGCCATTCCGGCGAACGACGCGGAGAAGACCGTCGCCGCCAGCAGTTCGCCGTGGCCAGCGAGTACGGGCAACAGCACCCCGCCAGCCACCCCGACGACGCCCGACGCGAACACCGAGGTGGTGCCGAAACGGGTGTGCAACGCGAACGTCACGACGGCTCCGACGACGGCGACGGCAACCGCACTGATGAGGACCTCGAACGGAGGGAGTGGGTCGCTCTGGAACGTCCCCGCCGTCGCGAAGACGGTCACGGTCGCGCCGACGAACGCGGTCGTTCCGAGCTTTCCGCCGAGACCGTGAAAGACCGGCTGTGCGACGACGAAGACGACAGTTGCGACGACGCCCGCGAACGCGGCGTGCCAGTAGGTCACGAACAGCTCCGGCGATGTCATGCCGACGAACGCGCCACAGTAGGCCGGAACGGCGTAGGATGGCCAGAGAACGGCCGCTACAATCCCGACGATCGCCGCGGACACGACGGGCGAGAGACCGGTTTCGACGACGATGGCGATCGTCAGAATCGTTCCACCGAGGATGGCGAACGCGATCCGGACGGCCTCGCCCGACACAATCGGGTTCCAGCTCGCGTGGCGGGTGAGAAACCACCACTCGTATCGGATGCCAGTGGCCACACCCACGGTGACGACGACGAGCGACCCGCCTACCACCACCGCTGTCCCCTCGAAGATCGCACCGGAAACGCCGAGACCGAACAGCACGACGGTCGGAACCGCGAGGAGCACGAAGCCGACGGTCGTACCGACTCGTCCAAGCCGTTCGCTGCGATCGGCCACTGCCACCTCGTCGATTGCTTCACCGCCCATATGATCGGTCAGGTGTTCGATACGCTCGCACAAATCGTTCCCGACCGCCCGAACCGCGTGGTGACAGACGGCCGGGGCATCTCACCGTCGCGGGTTCGTCGGCCGGTTCGATGCGCTCACCCGACTGACACCCACTCACCCCGCCCGTCACTCTCGACGATCGCGTTGAGGACGCGCTGGACGGCGAGGCCGGCCGAGAAATCAGGCTCGAACGGTCGTCCTTCCGCAACGGCCGAGAGGAACTCGAAATTCTCGTGGACGAACGTGTGTTCCCAGCCGAGGACGTGCCCCGGCGGCCACCAACGATCGACATAGGGGTCGTCCTCGTCGGTAACGAGTACCGTCTCGTAGCCCCGTCCGTCCTCGCGAAGCACTTCGAGTTCGTTCAGCCGTTCGAGCGAGAACCGGAGGCTACCCCGCGATCCGTGAATCTCGATCGTGTGATCGTTCTTGTGACCCGTGGCGAACCGCGACGCCTCGAACGTTCCCATCGCGCCCGTCTCGAACTCGGCCTGCGCGGAGTAGGCGTCGTCGACGGTGACCGTCCGGGTTCCCTCGTCGTCCTCGACGGGGCGCTCGCCGACGAACGTCCGGAGATGACCCGAGACGCGCTCGATCCCGCCGACCTGATCGGAGACGAGAAATCGCGCGAGGTCGATCGTGTGCGAGCCGAGATCGCCGAGCGCGCCGCTGCCGGCCATGTCGGCGTCGTTTCGCCAGCTCCAGGGCTCGTCGGGATCGACGAGCCAGTCCTGCAGATATCGCCCCCGGACGTGGTGGATCTCGCCCACCTCGCCCGCGTCGAGCAACCGCTTTGCGTACCGGATCGCGGGAACGAACCGGTAGTTGAACGCGCAGGCCGTCTGGACGTGGGCGTCGTCGGCCGCGTCGGCCATCCGCTCGGCGTCGTCGAGCGTCGGCGCGAGCGGCTTCTCACAGAGAACGGGCGTCCCCGATTCGAGGGCGGCGATCGACGGCTCCGGATGGAGGTGGTTCGGTCCGAGGTTGTAGAACACGTCCACGTCCTCGACGACGCTCTCCCAGTCGGTGGCGAACCGATCGAAGCCGAGACGAGTCGCGGCCTCGGCGAGCGCCGACTCGTCGCGGCCGACCAGCACGTCCCGGTGGACCTCGGGGGCGTCCGGGAAGAACATCGGGAGGCGCGCCATCGCGTTTGCGTGCGCCTCGCCCATGAATCGGTAGCCGAGCACGCCGACCGAGATCGGTGGGTCGATCGTCTTCATCGTCACTCCGTCCAGAACGCCTCCCCCGGTTGCTCCTCGAAGACGGCGCGCTGGAGGAGTTCGACCGCCTTCTCCAGCCCTTCCCGGGCGCTCGTGAGCGAGTCCTCGTGTTCGATCGAGAGCGCGCCGTCGTAGCCGACCATCCGGAGGGTGGAGACGACCTCCTTCCAGTGGACCTCGCCGTGGCCGTAGCCGACCGTCCGGAAGATCCACGAGCGGTTCGGCTCGTCGGCGTAGTCCGTGGTGTCGAGGACGCCCCGCGTCCGGTTCACCGGCTCGTAGATGCGCGTGTCCTTGGCGTGGACGTGGTGGATTGCGTCCCCGAGATACCGGATCGCGTCGGGCACCGAGATGCCCTGCCAGTAGAGATGGGACGGATCGAAGTTCGCTCCGATCCGCTCGTTCGTTTCCTCACGGAGCCGCATCAGCCCGTGTGGCTCGTAGACGAGCATGTTCGGGTGCATTTCGATAGCCACGTTCACGCCGTGATCGGCGGCGTGCTCTGCGATCTCCGACCAGTACTCGATCGCGACCTCCCACTGGTACGCCAGCGCGTCGGCGTGTTCGGGTGGCCACGGAGCCGTGATCCAGTTCGGCGTCTCGTCGGTTGGACTTCCCGCCGGAAGCCCCGAAAAGCACGTCACCGTTCCCACGTCGAGTGTGTCTGCGAGTTCGATCGCCTCTCGTAGTTCGCGGTCTGACTCCCGGCCGCTGGTGAGCGAGTTTCCACCCTCGGGTGGTCCCTCGTTCGGATGGAGCGGATTGTTGTGCGTCGCGAGCGCGCTGATGGCCATCCCGTGATCGTCGAGCAGGTCGCGCAGTTCGTCACGGGCGTCCGCGTCCCGAAGATGGCGCTCTCGATCGAGGTGCTCGTCGCCGGGATTGCCACCGCAGCCGAGTTCGACGGTTTCGACCCCGATTCCGGCGAGGTAGTCGAGCGTCTCGTCGAGGGGTTGCTCGCTGAGGGGAACGGTGAGAACGCCGATGTGCATGGCACCCGGCTACAACGGACGGGTGGTTAAGCGTGGGTGGTCGGGGGATCATCGATCGGGGTCCTCGGCCGACCGGAGCCGAGGGAGCCACCGCGGAACCCGCTCGCAGTAGCGGTCGTACGCCTCGCCGTGTTTCTCGCGGAGGTGTGGCTCCTCGTACTCTGTCACGCGGTTGTGAAAGCCGAGGAGACAGGCGACGGCCCACCAGAGCGCGAGTGCGGAGCGGTACAGGAGCGCCTGCCCGGCGATACAGAGGAGGACAGCAACGTACATCGGATTTCTGACGTGTGCGTAGACGCCCCCGGTGACGAGTTCCTCCGGTTCGTCATGTGGCGACGGCGTCCCCCGCCCTTCGTCGGAAAACCGCCACGCGGTGTGGGCGTACAGCAGGATCCCCGCGAGAAGCGATCCACCCCCGGCGAGTCGGGCGGTTCGGGAGCCGATTGGGAGGAATCCCCGGTCACGTCTGGCGAGAAACTGCGGAATCGCGCCGGCGACCGTTCCCGGAACAAGTGCGGAGAAGAGTGCGGTTTTGACGAGAACGTACGGTGAGACCATATAACGTGACAACTGTACCACGGCCCAAGACTGTTGAGGCACCGAGTGAGACACAGAGCGTACTAGGACCGAACCGACGGTGTGTCGTCTGCGGACCCATTGAGAGACGTGTGGGTGTTGGATTCTAATTCGGTCAACTGTTGTTCACGAAGTTCTGCCGCCGTCAGATCGCCATCGAGCAGCGCCTGAATCTGGTCGACCAACTGTCGGCCGGCAAGCAACGCTGGGACGTTGACGTACAGCGCTCCAGCTTCGAGCAGGGAAAGCGCCGTCTCTTGGTCGCGAGCGCGCAACACGATATCGGCCCTGAAATCGAGCGACAGGATCCGTCTGGAAACGGTTTCGGATTCGACCGTCGAGACGATGACGCGCGCGTCCTCGGCGGCGGCCTTTTCCCAGGTGTACCGTTCCATCGCGTCACCGATGACGACGGCGTCGCACTCCGCTCGCACCTCATTCCGGCGAGCCGGGTCGTTCTCGATGACGACGTACGGCCGGTCGTGTTCCTCGCAGGTCTCGACCAGTTTCTGTCCGTGGCGGCCGTAGCCGACGATGACGACGTGATCGAACATGCGATCAGGAACGTCGCTCCAGGCGTCGATCTTGCCGTGCCCGCTGGTGAAGATGCCGCGATCGGATAGTGCCCGGTAGATCTCTTCGCTGTAGTAGTTGGTGATACTCGAAGAGATCATCGTCACGGCTGCAGCGAGGATGATCGCGTCGAACACCGATTCGGTCAACACGCCAAGTAACAGCGCTTCGATCGCGATGATGAGCGCGAACTCGCTGACCTGGTCGGTATTGAGACCGGCCAGCGTCGCCGATCGGGACTCGTAGCCCCGGTAGAGCAGGATCGCCGTCGTTACCGCAGGCTTCACGACCGCTGTCAGGAACACGAGCGCGCCGGCGATGAGAATCTTGTCGACGGACGCAGCCCAGCCAATCTCGACGAACGGCCAGACGACCAGCGCCCCGACCGTCACGAAGAAGATCGCGACGAAGAAATCCTTGATCGATTGGAGACCGTTGAACAAGCCGAGGTACTCGGTGGGGTCGTGACGGACCGCGAGGCCGGCCGCGAATGCCCCGACGACGATGGAAACGCCCGCGACCTCAGCCGCGCCAATGAACAGTGCGAGCAGCGAGACCGTTGCGAGGATCATGAGTTCGGATGAGTCTCCCGCGAGTCGCCCGATCGCGTCGAACAGGAATCGGTTGACGAGGACGGCAGCAACGAGAAGCGACAGCCCATACCCCAACATTTCCGCGATCGGATCGGCCGCGAGCACCCCGGCACTCAGGACGAGCAGGAACAGGATGGCGAGAAGATCCTGCAGGAACTGGATCGATTCGGCGACCCGTCCGTGAACAAGGTTCATTCTGATCTCGACCTGCAGCAGGGCCGTTCCGACGATCGTCGACGAGAGTGCCGCTGCGATACCCAGATAAAGCGCCTCGGAGAGCGGCACCCCCAAAGCGACGCCGGCTCCGACACCGAGCGACCCGATGAGGAGAACCTGTCCGAGGGCGGCAGTCTCGCTGTCGATCAACACCGACCGGATCGAGGAGAGGTCAATCCCAACCCCGAACGAGAACACGAGCAACGCAATCCCGTACTGGGCGAGTTCGAGCGTGAGCGCCTCGTCGATTCCGAACCAGTCCATTCCGATCCCGGCGACGATGCCTGCGAGGATAAAAAACGGCACGGTCGGCAGATCGAACCGGTTGGCGACCAAGAGGAACGGTCCCATGACGATGAAGATAATCGAGATCGCTGTGAGCAGCTCACTCATCGAGTTCACCTCCAAGCCGGTTGATATCCGGAATCGGTTTCCCGGTCTGTAACAGTTCGACATCGTCGTCGATCGCTGCCTCGAAGGCCGTCTCCTCGTCGAGATACGCCCGGAGATAGCCCGCGAGCTTGTCGCTGGACAGGTATTGTGTCATGATCACATAGTGAGCGCCGCTGTCGTAGAGGTCGCGTGCGTCCTGGAGTTGATCCGCTTCGAGAAAGACCGCCGTACCGTCGCCGACATCCCTGAGCAATGCCTTGTTTACCGCCAGCTCGGCCGACGAGGAGAGGACGAAGTCAGCCTTTTTCAGCGCCGCATCTTTTCGAATCGTCCCTTTACGGGCGTCCCCGTATATCACGTCGTATCCGTCCGCTTCGAGCGTGTCGATGTGATCGACACGTCGGTCGATGACCACGAGATCATCGTAGCGGTCCGCGAGGATGGGTAGGGCGTTTCGGGTCACGTCGTCGTAGCCGACGACAACCGCGTGATCACGATACTCACGACCGGTGGTTTCGAACGTTCCTTCGCTCGTCACCCGCGAGAGCGTCGGCTCGAAGCGATCGAACAGCCGATGTCTGAACTCGATGAAGTACACCGAGACGGCCATCGTGAAGATTGCGAGCAGCGTTATGAAGCCGAGCACCTCCGCTTCGACGAAGCCGGCCGTGTAGGCGACGGCGATGACGATGATGCCGAATTCACTGACCTGGATCATGTGGATGCTGCCGAGGAACGTCGTCTCGGTGTCGAAGCCCTGCCAGTCGAGCAGGTAAACGAATACGAGGAACTTGATCGGGATCAGCACCAGCGCGGCGACAATTGCCTCCTGCCAGTAGGCGAGCAGTTGTGCGGTCTCGAGGTCAAGTGCGACCGAGACGAAAAACACCATGACGAACAGGTCAGTCAGCGGGTTGACTCGATCCTGGAGTTCCTTGCTGTAGGGCAGTTGTGCGATGGCGACGCCGGCCATGAACGCGCCCATCTCGATCGAGAGGTACGCCTCGATGCCGAGCGGTGCGAGAAAGAGGTTGATGTTGTCCGAGACGAACACGAAGAGGAACGCCCACGAGAGGGCGACCAGAAAGAACACCTCCTTGTTGTCGGCAATACGGCGGAAGATACGCGGCAAAACGGTCTTCGAGGCGGCAAGCGCCGCGATTGTCACGAGCACGACGAGACCGAGCACGACGGCCAGCGTCGTCGCGACCTCGGCGAGGTCGTCCGGTTGTCCGGCCGCGAGCACGGCTAGAATAATGACGACGACGATGTCCTGAATGAGCAACACACCGACATCGATCTTGCCGTGGAGCGAGGTCGCCTCGTCGTTGTCGTTTAACATCTTGATGGCGACTGCAGTCGAGCTGTAAATCACCGCGAGCCCGATCAGGAACGACTCGACGGGACCGAATCCGAGCGCGAACGCAATCCCAGTGCCCGCGAGAAAGACCGCGATCATCTGAGGGATCGAAATCTTGACGATCGGCGAGAGGACGTGCTGGATCTCGTCGATGCGCATCTTGATCCCCAGCAAGAACAGCAGGAACGCCAACCCGAGTTCGGAGAGCAACTCGGTGAGTTCGCCGACCTCGACGAACCCGAGAGCGGCCGGCCCGATCACGATACCGACGAGGATGTATGCGATGATCGTCGGCTGGCCCGTCTGTTTGGCAACGAAGCCGGCGAGCGTCGCACTCAAGAGGATAATGGCGAGATCAACAGTAAGCGCCGCCTCAGTGACCATGCTGTTCGAACGATGCGAATGACGTGGATTAACGGTGTCGATAGTCTCGACACGTTCGCGGTGGTTCCACGGAAGTCTGGACAGCCCCACCGTGCTAGCACATGTATCGGGAATAGTTAGCACACTGGTCTACCCTGAGACCATCCTCGCCAGCACGTTCGCCCCCTGTGGTCGGTGACACTACGAAGGTGACCGCTGCTTGCGCATTCGAAACCCTTACCGCCCACGCCCGCAGACTCACTCGATCCCATGGACGAACAGCAACGAGTCGCCGCGTTCGCGGAGCGCCAGGGCATCGAGTCCGATCCCGAGTACCACATTCTCGATCTCGCAGCGGAGGTCGGTGAGATCGCCGCGGATGCCACGAAGTCGACGGGGTGGGGCGCGAAGCCGGACGACCTCGACGTGGCCGACGACGAGATCGGCGACGCCCTCTTTTCGCTGCTGCTCGTCGCCGAGTCGCTCGACGTGGACGCGGGAGCGGCGCTAACTGAGGCGATCGAGAAGTACGAACGTCGGATCGAAGAGACGGGCAGCGCGTCGTCGGGCGGATGACCGATCGGCGTCGGGCGGATGACCGATCGGCGTCGGACGGATGGCCAATCGGAACGCTACCCGGCGAACCGATCCCGTCTGAGACTCCGTGCGATCCACAGCCGCCAGTCGTCGTCCGTCCGTTCCATCCAGTCGATCAGTATCGCCGTGAGTTCCTCCCGACCGTCGGCGTACGCCGGGTCGTCGATCCGGTTGTCCAGCTCGGCCGGATCGTCCCGAAGATCGTACAGTTCGTTCACGTCCGGGCCGTTGTAGACGAGTTTGTACCGTTCGGTTCGGACCATCCGCTGGGTGTACAGCCCGAACTCGTCGCCGTGGTACTCGACGAAGACGGACTCGGGCCAGTCGTCCGGTCCGTCGCCGTCGAGAACCGGCACGAGGCTTCGAGCGTCGAGTCCGGACGGGATCGGCACGTCGGCGAGGTCGAGGAACGTCGGCATGAGGTCGTGTAGTCGGACGAACGCGTCGGTCGTGGTGCCGGGATCGGTCAGCCCCGGCGAACGGACGGTGAGCGGAATCCGGTAGACCTCCTCGTACATCATCGGACCCTTGTTGAATCCGCGATGTGCCCCGGTGAGGTCGCCGTGATCGGCCGTCCGGACGACGGTGAGGTCGTCGGTCAGCCCGAGGTCGTCGACGGCGTCGAGGACGCGGGCGATCTGCTCTTCGATCATCGTCGCCAGCCCGAAGTACTTCGCTATGAGGTCGGCCCACTCGTCCCAGCCGAGTTCGTCCACGCCGCGATACCGCAGGTACTCGCGGTGTGCGCCCGGTTTGTCGACGAGGTCGTCGTGGAAGTTCGGCCACGGTTCGATCTCGTCGGGATCGTACATCGAGGCGTACGGTTCGGGGACGAGGTACGGATGGTGCGGGCCGTGGAAGTCCGCGCGGTGGAGGAACGGGCCGTCGGCGTCGGCGTGAGCGGACAGCGCGTCGATCGTCACGTCGGCGACGTACGCGGGAAGGGTCGCCTCGGGTGGGATCGGGAGCGTGCCGGCGAGCAACAGGTTTCGGTCGCCGTAGTCGATTCGGGTGGCGTCCTCGACCTCGACGGCATCGGGATCGACGCCCATGCGCCGCTGGAAGGCGTGGAACTCCGGGTCGTCGTGGCCGAACGCGCTCGCGTCGCCAGCGGTGTACCGGAATCCGAAGTCCGCCGGCCGCTGGTCGCGCCCGACGTGCCACTTGCCGACGTAGCTGTTGTCGTAACCGGCGTCGGCAAGCAGGTCGCCGAACGTCGACAGTCCGGCCGGGAGGTTCGGACGGACCGCGTCTGGTTCGTGGCAGTTGTTCAGCAAGCCGTGGTTGTGCGGATACAGTCCGGTGAGCAGGGACGCTCGGGCACTCGTACAGATGCCGATTGGGGTGTACGCACGCTCGAAACGCCGCCCCTCTTCACGGAGACGATCGGTGGCGGGCGTCTCGACGGGGAGACCGTTCGGATCGGCCAGATCGTATCGTTCCTGATCGGTGAGCAGTAAAAGAACGTTCTCGGGGGACGGATCCATTACCCGCTCTCAGTAGTGGTCTCACTTGTAGCCTGTCGCCGGAAACTGATCTATCGACG
>SKSS01000071.1 GCA_007122875.1 Salinarchaeum sp.
GCGATCGAGTTCGGATCGATCGGCTCGATTTCGTCGTTCTCGAACGCCGAGAACGGCCCGTGGAAGATTAGCGTCGAGTCGAGATGCGATTCGAGGACCTGGATCGGAGCCTGTATGCCACGGTAGCCCGATTCGACCTCGCTTCCGCCGAGCACTTCGACGTTTCGGCCCGTCACTGCGCCCACGTCAGGATCCGCCAGGTTCGCGGCGGCTTCCCGTAACACGTCGGGAGAGACCCGCGAATCACAGTCGGTCTTCACCACCATCTCGTTCGATGCGGCTGCGTACGCATCGTTCAGCGCCAACGCGAGTCCGCGCCGTTCCGCTTCCTCGATCAGTACGAGCTCCGGATGGTCCCGGTCTTCGAAAAATGCTCGAACGAGTTCGGCCGTCGCATCGTCGCTGGAATCGACGACGACGATCTCGACCTTCTCCATCGGATAGTCGAGCGAGACGAGTTCGTCGAGCTTTCCCTCGACGATCCCCGCTTCGTTGTAGGTCGGCAGGACGATGCTGACGGGTGGCTCGGCGGGCCGTTTCTCTGCCGGAGAGCCGTCGGGGCGGAGCAGAACGAACAGACCGACGTAGAGAATGTAGGGGATGGCGGCGAGCGCCACAGCGCCGATGGCCACCCACACGAGCACGTTCATACGGCTGGAATCGTACGCGCCGCTCAAAACCTCTGCGGGTTCGGGTCGGACCGGAGTCACGCACGGAGAACGCAAGCGTTTTCGGACCGACGTGCGGAGAGTCGATCGATGGTCGATCGCGAGGAGGTCTGCGTGCTGCTCCCGACGCTCGACGAGGCGGCGACGATCGAGTCGGTCGTCGAGGGGTTCCGTTCGGAGGGCTTTGAGAACGTCCTCGTGATCGACGGCGGATCCAGCGACGGAACCGCCGAACTCGCCGAAGCGGCCGGCGCGCGGCTGATCGAACAGTCCGGGAGCGGAAAGGGCCAGGCCATCCGGGAGGCGCTCACCCACATCGAAGCCCCGTACGTGCTGATGGCCGACGGCGACGGGACGTACCGCCCCGAGGACGCCCACCGGATGCTCGAACCGCTTGGCGACGGCTACGACCACGTGATTGGGAACCGATTTGCCGACATGGAGCCGGGGGCGATGAGCCGTCTCAACGCGGTCGGGAACCGGCTGATCAACCAGTCGTTCGCGTTCGTCCATGGTCGCGAGTTCCGCGACATCCTCAGCGGCTATCGGGCGTTCACCCGCGAGTCCGCAGAACGGGCCACATTGGCCGCCGACGGCTTCGGAATCGAGACCGAACTCGCCGTCGACTGTGCCCGGAGGGATGTCCCCACGGCGGTCGTTCCGATCCGATACGAGGCCCGGCCGGACGGCTCGGATACGAATCTCCATCCGATCCGGGACGGTGCAGTGATCCTCCTGACGCTCTATCGGCTCGCGAAGACGAACAATCCGCTCTTTTATTTCGGGAGCGTCGGTATACTCAGCGCGGTCACGGGGGTCGCGATCGCCGGCTACGTCGGCTATCGGTGGTTCGTCCACGGGGTGTCCCATGAAGTGCTCGCCGTCGTCGCGTCGTTTGCCATCCTGTTCGGCGTACAGCTCGTGATGTTCGGCGTTCTCTCGGATCTGATCGTTACGCTCCACCGTGAGCAGATGCGGCGGATCAACGACGACGACGGGAACGATCGGTGGTAGCAGTTCAGAGAGCGCAACGCCTTTCGACGGCCGGACGCAACGGCGAACCATGACCGACTACACCACCGTCTCGATTCCCAAGGAGTTGGCCGAGCGCGTCGAGGTGACCATCGAGGGAACCAGCTTTTCGAGCACGAGCGACCTCGTCAGATTCCTGTTGCGGAGCATCGTGATCCAACACCAACGGCAGGGGCAGCTCACCGAGTCGGAGTTCGAAGAGATCGCCAGTCAGCTACGGGATCTCGGATACCTGGAGTGACGGAACCGCAGGTATCTGGAGGGACGGGATCTCGGATAGCTGAGTGGGTCGGCCCCAGATCAGAGTCCGCCCAACAACCACCCCAGCGGTCGAGTTGCTCACTCGAATACCTCGGCAGGCGGTTCCGCATCCACAATCACGAGCGGCAGCTCGACCCCACGACGGGAGAACGCCGCCATCGTCTCAGGCGTCCACGGTGGGATCGCCACCAGCAGCGTCTCGTGGAGGTCGTCGGTTTGCTGGACGCGGAGTTCGCCCTCCGGATGGGAGACGAATCGGCCCTGCGTTCGGCGTGGGGGTGTGCCGAGGTTGACGCCGAAGACGGCGCTGACGGAACGTCCCGCCTCCGGAATGTAGAGATCGGTGAAGACCGGGGTCTCCGGATCGAGAGTCGCGGCGTCGTCGCCGATCAGTTCGGCGGCTGGCGTGACGGCGAGGCCAACGGAAACCTCCCTGGGCTCGGCGTCCGCGGCCAGCGACAGCAACGCTTCGACGAGCCCTCGCGTGATCGCGATCGACGGACGCTGCTCGCTCACGGTAGTCGTTCACGCCCGCGACGAAAGAACGTTCCGCCGAGCGTGCCGTCAACCAACGGGATCGTTGGGCGGGACCCTGAAACGATAGGGTTCGGCCTCACAGTTCGGATGCGATGAACTCAGAAGACCAGCTAAACTCGCCCTGGTAGATGACGGGGTCCTCCGATAGGGAGAGCACCGCCTCCAGTTCGGTCGCATCCAACACCAGCGGCTCGGAATCACCCGGCACGAGATAACTGCAGTCGGAAACGTCCGTGTGAACGTTGAACGCCGATCCAACTCCCTCAATATGTCCGAAATGTGCTCGAAACGTGACCTCGTAGCAGTCGCCGACAGGCTCGACGATGTTACTTTTGGCCACTCCGGACTCCGGCTGTACGAGCGTCATACTTCCATCGCCGACGAGGATGTACTCTCCGAGCATCTCGTTCGCTCGAACCATGACGTCGAGGGCACCCCGGAGCGAGAAGCCACGGTTCAGCAGTTGTGCGATCGTACAACCGACCTCGATGGCGTTTCGGTCGATCACGTTCTCGAGCGTTACGACGCCGCTGATCGATCCGCGCTCGAGCAACTCCATCCCCTGTTCGTACGACCGACAGGCGTTGAGAAGAAAGGCGTCCGTCCCCACGTGGTCGAGTGATGCCGCATCGAGGGTGCCATCGGCACAGCGGAACCCGTCGTCGTCGATGTGCCCGATGTAGTGGACGAACTCGTGATCGGCTTCGAGCACGGCTGCGAGTTCGCTGCGGTCGAGACGCTCGTGAGAGCGGATGTCGAACGCGAGCGAGTCACGGTCGCCGTACGTCTCGCTGACCGCGTCGTACTCTTCGATCATCCGGTCGTCGTTGCACACGACGGCGATCGAGATGGCGTCGCTCGAGAGGGGCCGGTCGAGACGATTTCGGAACGCGGACGCCGTCATCTTGCTGGCACCGAGGGGGATGTCCTCGCCCACCCACGCCTCCTCGATTGATCCGCTTTGGTCGGAGTCATCCGACGGCGTCGTCACGATCGCGGTGGAGTCGGCAGGACTGCGAACGAACTCGTCGCCGCGCATGAACCACTCCACGTCGGTTTGCTGGGTGTCGGACGGCGTGCTGGACTCCTCTGTCGGTAGTTTTACGAGCGCCAGATCGTTCACCGCGAACGGTAGTAGCTCGATCCCCCTCGGCGTTGGCGGCACGTAGGCCGTCAGGGGCCACTTCGGGACGTGCGGTTCGAGGGAAGCGTACGGAACCGAGAGGTACGCTTCGAGACGATCCATCAGCGACCAGTCGTACGCATCGGCCGGATCGAACGGAAGCGTCGGTTCGAGCTGTCGCCGTTCGTAAAGGTCGAGATGGTAGAAGCCCTCGGTTCGGACGATACAGTCGAGCAAGACCGTGCCCTTCAACACCCGCTCGATGGCCCGTTCGTAGTCGGATCCATTCGCTTCACTCAGCGAATACTCGAATCCGGTGTCGGTGACGAGACGGGGGGACGATCCCGAACGAACGTCCGCACCCAGATAGTACGCGAGCGACGCGGTGGGGTAGACGTACTCGTACTCCGGTGGAATCTCGATCGCCACGCCGGTGTCGGCCGGTTCGATCCCGTCTGGGATCGTGAGTTCGTCACCACGCTCGATCGTCGGGGGATGACCGCGAAGCGTCGGAAACGATCGTTCCGGAGAGGTGGTCTTCAGCGCGGACGAGAGATGAGAAAGCGCTGTCATCGCCGCCGTTGGATCGTCCGGGACGGTGAGCGATCCGGTCGGGCGTTCGTGATACGAACGCCCGCCGATGATCACCGGCGACCGCTCGTCAAGCGAGATCACGACGCCAGAACGGTGTACCGAAACAGCGAACGGGCCGTCGAGCAACAGGTACAGCTTTATCGGTGCGCAGATGTCGACGTAGTACGTCCCCGCAGCAAACCTTCGTTCGGAACCGAACTCGACGTACGTGAGCATCTCCCCACTGGCGTTTCGAACCACCGTCATCACCGATGACCTCAGGCGGAGTTCGTCGGTTTCGATGGTGACGGCGGAGTCGACTGGAACCGCGAGGTCGGCGGGATCGGTGGGCGTCGGATGGACTTCGGACGGCGTCGAGAGCACGTACCGACGGCGTTCGATCGGATCGATGACCGAGACGCCAGACTCGTCAGCCGGGACGTCGAATGTCACGGTCGCGACACCCTCGTCGTGAGGCAGTCGAGCCAGACCATCGGACATGATTGGAGTCTGTTTCTGGTTCCCAACCAGTCCGCAAAAACGTACTGTTTGCTATCCCACACACCGTGATAGACCGAAAGGCAGGGCCGAGTCGGAACCGGACGAGGCCGAGTCGCGACCGGACAACCTGGCGTGTGTCCGCGGGCCCCCTCGTCACAATCAGACGCGTTCGGGGAGCCACCCGCCGTCGATGGTGACGTTCTCCCCGCTGAGGTAGTCGCTGTTCTCGTCGAGAAAGAAGAGCAACGCCTGCACGAGGTCCTCGAAGCGGGCTGGACGGCCGCGCGGGAACGTCTCCGGGAACACGTCGGAGTTCTCGACGACGTACGGAGAGATGGCGTTGACGGTGATCCCGTCGTCGTGGGTGTCGGCCGCGAGCATCCGCGTGAACGTCAGCACGCCTGCCTTCGCGATGAAGTACGGGGCGTTCACCGGATGGACCAAGCCCTTCTCGGAACTCGCATACCCAACGTTCACGATCCGGCCGAACTCCCGTTCCCGCATTCCAGGGAGGACCCGTCGACAGCAGAGGTAGGTTGCGGTGAGGTTCGTATCGATCACGTGCTGCCACTCCGCCGGGGAGAGTTCCGCCCAGTGACGCGGGTCGAAGTCACCCACGTTGTTCACGAGTACGTCCACCGGCCCGAGGTCGTCCTCGACCGTCTCGATCAGCGCGTCGACGGCGTCCGCATCCGTAACGTCCCCCCGGACGGTCGTCGCGGACGCTCCGCACTCACGTGCTCGCTCCGCGATCCGCTCGGCGTCGGCCTCGCTGGTATGGTAGTGAACGGCGACGTCAGCACCATGATCGGAAAGCGCGAGCAGGAGTTCACGTCCAATTCCCCGTGCGCTTCCCGTGACGAGTGCTGTCCGGCCGTCGAGATCCGGTTCGATCATCGCCGGTGAGTCAGCGCCGGAGAGCAAAAGTCCACGTGGTGTCCCGAACGATTGGCCACGTAGTGTCCCGAACGATTGGCCACGTGGTGTCCCGAACGATTATACCGGCACTGTGAGTGGGATGGCCATGGATCACACGATCGAACACGACCCTGCGTTCGCGCAGGTCGAGGTCGAACTCGCCCCCGGCGAGGGCGTTCGAGCCGAGGGCGGGGCGCTCGTTTCACACTCCGACGGTGTCGACATCGACACGTCGGCAACCGGCGGGCTGATCAGTTCGGTGAAACGGTCGATGCTCGGCGGCGAGTCGATGTTTATGAACACGTTCAGCGCTCCCGACGGCGGACGCGTCACGCTCGCGCCACCGCTCCCTGGAGACGTGCTCGTCCAAGAACTCGCGGGTGAGACACTATATGCTCAGTCCGGGGCGTTTCTCGCCGGATCGGAGGCCGTCGACGTGGACACCTCGTTCGGCGGCGCGAAGACGTTCCTCGGCGGCAAGGGAATGTTCCTGGTGAAGCTGACGGGTGACGGTCCCGTCTTCCTGTCGAGTTACGGGGCAGCAACGGCGATCGACCTTGACCCCGGCGAGACCCACATCGTCGACACCGGTCACGTCGTCGCGTTCGAGGGATCGGTGGACTACGACGTGAGTCGCGTCGGCGGGCTTCGATCGACGCTGCTGAGCGGTGAGGGACTGGTCTGTCGGCTCACCGGTCCCGGCCGGATCTGGGTCCAATCGCGCAGCCCCGACGCGTTCCTCTCGTGGCTGGCGCCACGGCTTCCCGGCAACGACGAATAACATACTCGCGTTCGAGTACCCGACGTTAAGTATGGACGGCGTCGTTCATTCGAGTAGGAATGGATGCGTACGTGGGTGTCGATCTCGGCGCGACGAACGTCCGGGCGATCGTCGGCGACGGGAGTGCGACCGTGCTGGGGGAGCATCGCCGCCCGACGCCACCGGGACCGTCCGGAATCGACGTGACCGAAGCCGTACTGGACGCAGTTCGGGGGGCGTGTGACGACGCGGGCGTCGAACCGGAGACCGTCGAAGCCGCCGGCATCGGGAGCTTCGGGCCGTTCGATCTCGCGGAGGGAACCGTCGTCGACCCGGCGAACCTCCCCGATTCCGTCGACGTCATCCCCCTCACCGGTCCGGTCGAGCAGTTGATCGACGCCGAGCGAGTCTACGTACACAACGACACGACCGCCGGGGTGATCGGCGAGCGATTTCACTCCGAACGCAATCCCGACGACATGGTGTATCTGACGATTTCGAGCGGGATCGGGGCGGGGGTGTGCGTCGACGGCGAGATACTCGACGGATGGGACGGCAACGCAGGGGAGGTCGGCCACTACACCGTCGATCCCACTGGAGCGCGAATCTGTGGCTGTGGCCGACCGGGTCACTGGGAGGCGTACTGCTCGGGGAACAACCTCCCCGGCTACGTCCGCGATCTCGCCGCGGAGACGAATCTGGAGACGGCACTCGACCTCGATGATCCGACGCTCGACGGGGCAGACGTGTTCGCGCTCGCCGACGGGGATCCGCTGGTCGATCACGCGCTGGAACGGATGAACACGTGGAACGCGCTGGGTGTGGCAGACGTAGTCCACTCATATGCGCCGCTGGTGATCCGGATCGGCGGTGCGGTGGCGCTCAACAACGAGGCGTGGGTGATCGATCCGCTCAGAGAGCGGGTACCGGAGATGGTGATCTCGAACGTTCCCGAGATCGAACCGGCGATTCTCGGGGAAGAAGCTGTCGTGAAAGGCGCGCTGGCGAGCGCGGTGAGTGCCAGGACGGGAGATCGCCGGCGGACTGGTTAATCCGGGTCGATCTCGCCGAGGATCGTTCGGGCGGTGCGCTTTTCGTCGCCGTGGAGCCAAGTGACGGTGTACTTGCCGCTGTCCTCGTCGCCGCGGTTGATCCGGACCTGCTGGCCGACCTGCAGAAGATCGTTTCGAAGGAGGAGCCACACGAGCCGGCTCGACTCGTGCTGCCGGAGGAGTGTCCGATCGCCGTCGACGTAGACGGGTGTGATCATCGCGTTTGGCGAGTTTGGTTGACTCGTCGTCGTATACCAGTCCGCGGCGAACGTCACCGTCAGCGACTCGCCGGGATCGATCTCACAGGTGTTGAGCCGCTCCATGCTCACCCGCTCGAACCCCTCCTACATATCGGCTCCGACGTTCGGATGAGAGCAGTCCGTGGAACGGACGGCGAACTACCGACCGAGTTTCTCGCGGCTGATCGACACGCCAGTCGGGGTGACGATGATCTGATCGTCCCCGTTCATGACGATGTCGCCGTCCTGTTCGCGGACGACCTGCCGGAGTTCGTCGAGGATGTGCTCGATGGTCTGGTCGCCGGTTCGCAACCGGGTGATGTCGGCGATCACGAGGTGGCCGTCGTAGACGGCGTCTTTGATGTCGACGATGTCGCGTCGTTCGTCGATCTCTGCGAGGCGAACGGACAGACGGGCCGCTGACGGCCGTGTGGCGTCGTCGGCGTCGATCTCGACGTACTCGTCGAGGCTCCGCGTCCCCCGGCCCCCGATGATCTTGCTCATGAACCCCATACCACCTTCCTCCTGCGGAAGATGTATAGTTCTTGCGTCATACGTACCCAAAAACACCTCCTTCCGTGGGGATGATAGAGGCCCGTTCGACAGCGATGGTCGATCACTCGGGCTGTTCACCGGGGTGTACGGACTTTTTACGGTGCCGTGCAAACGGCCACCGATGACGTTCAGTATCTGCGTTCGGGAACCGTACCGGGACGAGGACGACGAACGGCAGTTCCGCTTCGGCGTCGCGGTGACGACGCGACTCCCGTGTGTCGGGACGCTCTGTCCGTTCGCCAGTGAGAACGGCGCGGTCGCCACCCAGAGTCTGGTGAACGTCGACCTCGGGCGAACGGGCATCGCCTACATCGACGACGGACTCGCCGTCGCGGACGCCCTCGAAGCGCTGTTGAACGCCGACGACGGAGCGCCGAACCGCCAACTTCACGGCGTCGACCGCGACGGGACGTTCGTGTTCTCCGGCGAGGAGTGCAAGCCGTGGTTCGGGCACATCGAGCGTGACGGGTTCACGGTCGCGGGGAACCTGCTGGTCGGCGAGGAGGTGGTCGAGGCGACCGCGACGGCGTACGAAAACGACCGCCCAGATGGACCGGACGACGAGGAGGACGCACCGTTGGCCAAACGGCTGATCGACGCCCTCGCGGCGGGCCAGGCGGTCGGGGGCGACAAACGCGAGGACCTCCACGTCCAGAGCGCGGCGTTGCTGGTCGAAACTACCGAAGAGCGCGAACGTGAGCCGTACTACAACGACCTCCGGGTGGACGCCAGCGAGACGCCGATCGAGGATCTCCGACGGACCTACGAACTCGCGGCGGACGGCTACCGGGCGGCGACCGAGCGGTACGCCGACGCGCAAGAAGACGACGACCTGGACGCAGTCGAGGAGTAGTCGGCCGTCCGCAACGGTCACCTCACGGCCGGAAGCCGTAGAGGTCGTCGCCGACGTGGTGGATCGAGTCGACGACCTTGCCTTCATCGCCGAGCATCTCCGCGCCGTCGACGCGCGCTCGACCGATCGCCAGCACTTTTCCGTGCGTCTCCTCGACGATCGGAACGAGATCGCCCTCAGCGATCCGTTCGTCCGCCTCGACGATTCCGGGGCGCATCACGTCCGCACCGTCGGAGACAAACGAGATCGCGCCGGCGTCGACGGTTACCCGACTGCGCTCCGGTGGGTGGGAATTCGCCCCCTCGACGGTCAGAAACGGCTCGTCATCGACGTAACAGACGTGTGGATCACCGTCGACGAGCACGAGGTCGAAGGTGGGATCTTCGAGTTCGACGAGTTCGTAGGCGTCCGCATCGGGAGCGACGCCAAGCTGGTCGGCGAGCGCCGTCTCGATCTCCCGAACCTCGTCGCTTCTGAGGTGATGGCGGGACTTCACCTGCATGCCCGATTCCTCGGGACCGTCGTGGATAAACCGACCGTTCTCGACCGACGTTGTGATCGGCGGGCAGTTTTGAGGCGGAGCGATCGCCCTCGACGGACGAGCGAGACCATCGATCCGGGCGACGTCGGGCGAGTCGGGTATCCCACAGTGATCCGGCGATAAGCGATAAGTGCGGTCGAATCGTACCTGCTGCCATGTGGCGGTCC